>JAFOHE010000355.1 GCA_017421975.1 Pseudomonadota bacterium | reverse complement strand
GGCAGTTCAATCTGCATCAATTGATGTCAGGTAAGAAAGAATAGTCGCGAGAGTAGCGGAGGTGCTGCTCGATATAGCCCTCGGTGTAGTCGAGAGTAACATCCGTGATCTGAATAGTTACCATTATTCGACAGTCATAGAAATAATATAATCAAGATTCGGGAACGAGGCCTTCAAATAGGTATTGCCCTTTTTATGAATCATTCCCTGATTCGGTTTTTCGCCATATTCAAAATTCAATTTATCAAGAACATCACGGCCTTCGATAATTTTTCCGATCGGCGGGAAACCGCGTTTGTCGAGCATGGTATTATTGCCGACATTAATAAACATCTGTGTCGTTCGGGTATTGGGCCCCGCATTGGCAAAAGTAAGCGTTCCATCTACGTTGGATTTATTTTCAGGATCATCTTGGATATTGGCATCACGCCAGACATCATTGAGGACCGGTTTTCCATGGATGCCGAACTGGACGACGAACCCCGGCACCATGCGGAACATCGCGATATCCGAATAATAGCCATTCTTTACGAGATTATAGAAGCGGTCAACGCCATTCGGCGCCCAGCTTCTGTCAATTTTGAAGCGCATATCGCCTTTCGTCGTCTTTACGAGAACAACGAACTCAGCCGGAGCCGTCTCGTTGAGCGCAGCGGGATCGAGCAATTTTGAAATATCGGCATCCTGAGGTTGAGCTTCCGCCTTGACTTCAGCTTTTTCAGCAGCCGGCTTGTCCGCTTCAGGCGCAGCCTTGACAGCGGTATCCGTAGCCGATTCTGTTTCTGCCGACGAGGCAGAATTTTCCGAAACACTTTGGTTCGTTGCTGAGGAGCAAGCAACCAGCGTTAAAGAGACGGCGAGACAAACGATCCATTTTTTCATCATTTTTCCTTTTTATATCACGGCGGCACACCGCCGCATCTGTGCCGATGATTCGGCTGTGAACTGGCAACATACAAAAAAAAGGCGCTCACCTGCGCCTCTTAATACAGTGTTTCCCCTTTTCAGAAAGCATGTCGCCTTGGAAGAACGAGGGGGTCGTGGCGTATATGCCTTGTGTTCAAGACGCATGCGTCGCCGACACGGGGCATATAGCCACGCAGGGGGAGACTTCCCCCTCCAAAAAATTAGAATCCCGAGCCCATACTGGAGACCTTGCCGGCCGTATCTTTGGCGTGATCCACAGTTTTTCCGGCATTGTCGGCCGCATTGAGCATATCTTCAATTTTATTCTCGCTGCCCTGAGCACGCGTACCCTGGACAGTGGGTGCATGCTGGCCTGCGCCAATCGCCGAGGGTTGTCCCCAAACAACGAGCACATCGTTATCAGAAGTCGGTTTCGTCATCATTTTGACGCTCATATTTTTCTGATTCAGGATGCGTTTGATCGTTTGGGCATAATCCTCGAAGCCTTCGCGATACCAAATCTGCGGTGTCGACTCGACGCGGTTGCTTTTACCGACAGTTTCGATGGTGTAATTGCTGGACTCCAGTTTTTTCTTGATTGCGGCGACCTGGGGTTCGCCGAGTGAACCGGCACCGTTGATGAGGGCAATGCTCACGTACCCCGTCATCAGTTTGAAGTTCGGGTTAGCACGAATGCTCTCAAAATCCTCGTCCGTGCGGGCTTTTTCGAGGCGGGCTTCGGCTTCGGAATCATCCCACGAGTAGAGTTCCTCAAGCGTCTTGAGGGCACCGCGCTCATCACCGGTAATGGCCTGGGCACTGGCAAGATCGTATTTGGCAGCAACATAATAAGGATCCGCCCTGAGCGCTTCACCATACTGGGCAATCGCCTTGGAAGGATTGCTTTTACGCGTTTTTGTGGCTTTTTTGTAAGCTGCCGTCGCTTCCTTAATCTGGGATGCTGACGGTTCCTCAACAGTCACCGTTCCTTTAATGCGCAGGAACGGATTGGCCGACGCGATGTCACGACCACCGGGCTTGACTGACGTAATCTTATTACATGCAAGCTGATCAGGAATCTGTTCCCGAATCATACCATCCGAACCCATCGGATGGCGGGGAATACAGATGCGTGTCAACGCCGCATCCGCAACACTTTTGTCATAAGCATCATTCGTTGTATGGCTCACCTGACTAAACGCGACGGCATACATGGAACGATCCTTCAAGGGAATGTCCTCGACATAGCGATACATTTCCCAAAGCTTTGTACAGTATGTAATCTGTTGAAGGGTATAGGCATGGGGCATGGAAAGGACGCTCTCACAGTCACCTTTCTTTTTGTCCCAATAATTGACATTGCTCCCTTTCTGAGCGGTTTCCGTCGTTTCGCATGCGCAGACGGTGACGATAAATGCCAGACCCATCATAAGAATGAGAAATCCACGTTTCATTTTGATCTCCATGGTGTTTCTGAGACAACACTCGAAAAGCGCATCGCTTCTCGTCCGATATACGGCTTTTACTTATACGAATTTTTTCCAAAATAAAAGAGGGAAAACTCGACAAACCCGATCATGTCACGATTCGACTTGACATTTTTTTTGCGTGCACATTTTTTTTCGAGTGCGAAATGCTTTCCCCTGCCGAAGCGTTTTATAGCCTGAAGGCGGATATAAACATTCATCACGCCTTATCCATATATTAAGAGGAACATTCCATGGCTTATCCTACGAACCATCCTTTCCGTTCATTTGTCGGACACCTGAATGCCCTTCTTTTGTCCTTCGGGTTATTCCTATCCATTCTCTTTTTGAGCATCATCCAGGGCATCACGGACCTCGACAGCCGCCTGGCACTTACGCGCCAAACGCGAAACACCGAAACCACACAGTCCCTGGCGCGTACGGCCCAGAGTATGCGTGCCGAGTGGCTCGGAAGGCGTGCGGCCACCATATCCAAAACGCTCAGGGATTCGGGCATCCGAAATGTCACCGTCTACAACCGCGTGAAATCCATTGAAAGCACCAACGAAAAGCTCAAACGAAAAGGCCTTTCTTCCCCTGAGGAACTTAACGATCTTTATGGGATGCGTATTGTCGTCAGCAATGAGCTTGACGTTTACCGTTCGCTCAACGTCCTGTGCGACAATTACGAAACCGTACCCGGCACCATCAAAAACTACATCGCAAACCCCAAACCTTCCGGCTACCAAAGCGTCCATGTTGTCAACAAAATCGACGGCAAACGCGTCGAATTCCAACTCAGGACACAGGCCATGCACGAACAGGCCGAAGCCGAACACGAAGCCTACAAAGCACGCGTCCGCGTCGTATGATCAATTTGATGGATTTACCCACTTTTGTGCCTTCAAACACACAACAGATGCAGCTCAGCATGCACAAGGCTACACAGCCGCTGCAAGCAAATGATATGTTTTTTTGACGCAATTTACGTACATCATAAACCCCCTGTGTAACATTTCGTGGTATTCTTTTTATTTTGCTTGGACTCATTCATTTGGGTCCTTAGCCGCCTGCAGGCACGGTCCACTTTCTGCCACCTACCCGCAGACATCAAACGAACTGACCGAAAGGTCCGATAGCCTTCGTCACTGTCTATGGAAGAATACCCTCTTATCGCAGACCTAGCGCTCATTCTGATCGCCGCCGGATGCACATCAATTGTATGTAAGATCACCAAATTACCCGTCATTGTGGGTTATCTTCTCGCCGGCCTGCTCGCCGGTCCAAAAGTCTCGCTGTTACCCACTGTCACCGATAATGCCAGTATCCATACGTGGTCTGAAATCGGCGTTATTTTCCTTCTCTTTGCTTTAGGCCTCGAATTCAATTTCAAAAGTCTGCTTAAAGTCGGCAAAACGGGTGCCATCACGGCATGTGCAATCCTGTTCGCCGTTATGCTGGCTGCCTTTGGCCTCGGTGCCATCCTCAACTGGAGCCTGACGCAAAGCATCTTTATGGGCGGTATGCTCGCCATCTCTTCGACAATGGTCGCCGTCAAAGCTTTTGAGGAACTCAAACTCAAAGGCGAACCATTCACCCACATCGTCTATGGTGTCGAAGTCGTCGAAGATATTGTCGCGATTCTCCTCATGGTCATTCTTCCCATGCTCGCCCTGAGCCAAAGCGAATCCCTTGCGCAGGAAGTCACCAAATCGATCATGCGCGTCGTCTTTTTCATGTCGATCTGGTTTCTCGGCGGCATCTTTATCGTCCCGACGATCCTGCGAAAGCTTAAAAAATATTTGAATGACGAGCTTCTCCTCATCATTGCCCTCGCACTTTGCCTCGGCATGGTCATGCTCGCCGATCATTCAGGCCTCTCAACGGCACTCGGCGCTTTCGTCATCGGCGCCATTCTCGGCACAACGCCGGAAGCGCATCACATCGAAGGACTCATGCGCCCCATTAAAAATCTCTTCGGCGCCATCTTCTTCGTCTCCGTCGGCATGATGGCGGATCCTTCCGTCATCCTCGATCACTGGGGCACTATTTTGCTGTGTCTCTCCATTGTCATTGTGATTCAGCCTATTGCCGCCGCTGCATCGATCATGCTGACTGGCAAATCCATCAGCGATTCCGTTCATGCTGGATTGAGCTTCGGAAACATCGGCGAGTTTTCGTTCATCATTGCCAACCTCGGCATTGCCCATCACATCCTTGCCGATTATCTCTATCCCGTCGTCATCGTCGTATGCGTCATCACGACGATCACCATGCCGAATATGCTCAAACTCGCTGATCCCATCACAAATAAGCTGACGGCAGTTCTCCCAAAATCACTCGCCACACGCGGCGAAACAGAAGCTCAGACAGCACAACCCAAATCACCAAACCGACGTTCTGTCCTCATTAAACAGTTTCTCTTTGAAACATTTATTCTCTCCGTACTTACGATAGGCATTATAGCCCTTTTTGTCGGTTTCATTGAGCCCTTTGCCGTGCCGCGGCTCGAAGCGCTCCTCAGTACGCCGACGCAGAGTTTGACCACAACATGGCCTGCTCTCGCCAATGCTCTGCTCATCCAGGAAAACACGTCGTTCAAAATCAGCCAATTCATTGTTTATGCTACCATGATGGTCTGCATGATTCCGTTTTTAAGTGCACTCATCATTCGAAAAAGCAATATGCAGCGTGCCTTTTTCGTCGTTCTTCTCAAAGGTGGTCAAAACCATCTGCTCTTTATATTGCGCACCGTACGTATATTCCTCGTCGCGGCTTTTATTGTGTATGTCATCACCAACCACTTTCCCTTCAATTGGATTCTCAAGCTATGCATGGCAGCCGTCATGTTTTCGGCGACCTTCTTCTTCAAAGGGGCGTTTTCAAACTACCTTCGTCTCGAGCGACAATTCCTCTTCAATTATAATGAAATTGAACTTGCCGAACAGGAAGCGAGCCGCGACCGTTCGGCAGACGAGCTGGGCAGCCTGACCGATATCCGAGAGGGTGCATGGCTTTCGGAAAACTTGTCTGTGGCACATTTACGGGTGGATGAAGACACGCCATTTTTGAACAAGACGCTTCGCGAACTCAACTTGCGTGCAGAACTTGAGCTCTTCATCATCCGCATTGAACACGGCGACGAAGCCCTTAACATTCCCGCCGGCGATACCGTGATTCACCTCGACGACACCATTTATATCGTCGGCAAGGCCGATGCCTTACGCGCCCTGACGCGTGCGCCATTCAACATTTCCAAAAATAAGCTCTACATCGAATCGATGAGCCGATTCACGAAAAATCTCGACGACCGCAAACTCGATGAAGCCCCGCTGCGATGCCTGACCATCCCCATTGGCCCTGAATCCGGTTTTGCAAATAAAACGCTTCGCGAGAGCGGTATCGGCGTTAAAAGCAAATGCCTCGTCATTGGCATAGAAATCGGTGAACGCGTCGAAATGAGCCCCAAGGCGGATACGACCTTTACCCCTGGTTGCCTCGTCTGGGTTGTCGGCGAACCCTCGGCACTTTCGCATCTGCTCGAAGCCAATATTGCCTGATCTCCTTACTGTGCATGAGTTTGACGACATGCACCGCACGCCGCTGAATGGCACGCCACTTTTTTTTTGAAAAAAAACACGTTCCGCTAAAAAATGGGTTGACTCAGGATACGAATCGTATTATAAGCCTTCTTGTTCGCCGGGGTGGCGGAACTGGTAGACGCACCAGACTCAAAATCTGGCGAGGGCGACCTCGTATCGGTTCGATTCCGATCCTCGGTACTCAAAAGGATGCTTCCAACGAAGCATCCTTTTTTTGTTTTTCCTCCTTGTGCCAAACGCCTTCATGCCTTGTTTCGTTGGTTACCCCAATGATGTCCAATGGAAACATTTTTTTTTCGTTTTTTTGTCATTAAGGC
>JAFOHE010000354.1 GCA_017421975.1 Pseudomonadota bacterium | reverse complement strand
GGCGTTGCCGGGGGCTACTCGCCCAAAGCCCTACGGGCTTTATATAATGCGTTATCTACAAACTTTGCGTGTATAGAAAAAACATACGAACAACTGGACTTGCATATTTCCACATCGTCATGTTTAGCTTGAGAATCCAGGTATTAAATCAGAATTTTATATGTTATTTAGTGTTACTCGTACTTTGTTGCTCAGACACGTTGTTCGAACTTTTACAAGTTGTATTCGGTTCAAGAGTTTTGAGTGTAATCGGTTTCGTATAACGTATTGCAAGAGCAGATCCGAATCGCACATTTTTACATTCTGGTTCTTTTTTAACTGTCTTTACACAGTTCTCTGTTCGTTCAATCCTAACATTAACAATATCATGTGCACCCAATTTATCTGCCTGTTGTAACAATTCAAGATATTTTAAATATGGACCGCCCGTACTATCCTTATTCTCTTCAGTTCGAATAAACACGAGTTTTACAGGTTCGTAATCAATTTCGTTTGGAATATGAACCGTATCAAATTGCGAACTCTGCTTTTCTAAATAGACATTATGACTTTTGGTACCAGGATCTTCGCTGCGCAACACTTCAGAAGGACGACGCACATCCTCATTTAACGATATGTTGTTTACTTGAAGAATATCTGTTTACTCTGTTTGTTTACTCAATACACTGCAACCAGCCAAACATAAGTTAAACAACATGGCGACCGAGCTTACTAAAAAATAATGATATCCACGGAACATGATCTCCTCCACGCGGTTTGATATGTCAATTAAAATGACCGTTGCGTCATTCCAAAAATGACCGTTGCATGATAAAAAAATCAAGCCTTAAAAAACCAAAAAAATGAAAAAATTGCATCGCACAAACTGGTGCGTGGCAAGCGTTTGCGGCCGCGTATTTGCGGATGGTACAGACGTGCGGACAGCGCGACTGTACCATCTGCAAATAGCGGGCGTCCAGAGGCCGTATGCGCCGACGGCGCATAGGCCGATGCGCGGGGCGTATGCGCCAATCGGCGCATAGCCCTGCGACCATAAAAGAATGGTTCCATGATGCTGACCATCGGCGGGAAGTGGCGTGGAAACGTTGAAGAATAGCCGTCAACGCGTTGCGTGTTACAGATAAAAATGATAGAAGTCTCGCCGTTTTTTTGGGGGAAATGCTTACCAGTATATGCTGGTAGCAGCCTGTCATTCATCGAAATTGAGGAGCTTGAATATGATAGATAAGACGTACCAACCGACGGAAGTTGAGAAACGCTGGTATCCATTTTGGACGGAGAAGGGGTATTTTCATGCGGATGAGCATTCGAAGAAACCGCCGTTTACGATTGTGATTCCGCCGCCGAACGTCACGGGTAAGCTGCACATGGGCCATGCGCTTTTTGTGACGATTCAGGATCTTCTCACGCGTTTTAAGCGCATGCAGGGATTTGAGGCGTTATGGCTTCCTGGTACGGATCATGCGGGGATTGCGACGCAAGTGATGGTGGAGCGTCAGCTTGCCAAAGAAGGCAAGACGCGTCTTGAGATTGGTCGCGATGCATTTTTGGAACGCGTCTGGGCGTGGAAGCGCGAGAAGGGTTCGAACATCATTGAGCAGTTGAAGATTCTCGGCGCGAGCTGCGACTGGGAGCGTGAGCGGTTTACGATGGACGAAGGTCTGTCGCGGGCCGTCCGAGAAGTTTTTGTGCGTCTTTATGAAGAGGGGCTGATTTATCGCGATGAACGCCTTGTTAACTGGGATCCAGTGGCACAGACCGTATTGAGCGACCTTGAGATTGATCAGGAAGAGGAAGCGGGTCATTTGTGGCATCTACGATATGATTTGGTGGATGGTACGGGATCGATTGAGATATCGACGACGCGTCCGGAGACGCTGTTTGGCGATACGGCGGTTGCGGTTCATCCGGATGATGAGCGTTACAAAGCGATTGTCGGGAAGAAAGTCAAACTTCCGTTGACGGATCGTGAAATACCGATCATTGCGGATGCGGAAGCAGCGGATATGGCGTTTGGTACGGGTGCCGTGAAAATTACGCCGGCTCATGACTTTAATGATTTTGAGACAGGCAAACGCAATCATTTGCCGCGTATTCAGGTGATTGGCATTGATGCGTGTATGACGGCCAATGTGCCTGAGAAGTACCGTGGCATGACGCGGGAGAAGTGCCGTGAAGCTGTGATCGAAGATTTGACGGCATCGGGCAATCTCGTTCGCGTGGAAGATTATCGTCACATGCCGTCGCGTTCTCAGCGATCGGGTGCGTTGGTAGAGCCGCTTCTTCTTCCGCAGTGGTGGGTCAACGCCAAAGTCCTTGCGAAACCTGCGATTGAAGCCGTTGAAAAAGGTGAGACGCGCATGACGCCGCGCCTTTGGGAAAAGACGTTTTTCAACTGGATGAACAACATTCGTGATTGGTGTATCAGCCGTCAGCTTTGGTGGGGTCATCAGATTCCAGCGTGGTATTGTGAAGACTGTTGCAAGGGACATATTCATTATATTACGAATCCAGGTCAGAAGGATCCGGATCTTCGGATTGATGCGCAGGCCAAACCGATTGTTGCGAAGAGCAAACCGGAGAAATGTCCCGTTTGTGGTTCAACGCATCTGATACAGGAGCCGGATGTTCTTGATACGTGGTTTAGCTCAGGTTTGTGGCCGTTTTCGACGATGGGGTGGCCGGAGCAGACGGATACGTTGAAGAAGTTTTATCCGACGAGCGTGATGGAGACGGCGGCAGATATTATTTTCTTCTGGGTTGCCCGCATGATGATGTTCGGTATTCATTTTATGGGCGAGACGCCCTTTAAGGATATCTATTTTCATGCGCTTGTCCGTGACAAGCAGGGCGTGAAGATGTCGAAGACGAAAGGGAATGTCATTGATCCGCTTCTTTTGATTTATGGGTGTCATCCGGACACGGTTCCCGAGGATGAGAAAGCGGCATCGCGTCAGCTCTTTGATGATTATCCGAATGGTATTGATCCACAGGGAAGTGATGCGCTTCGTTTTTCGTTGACCATGCTTGCAGCCCAGGGCCGCGACGTGCGTCTCGACATTCGCCGTATCGAAGGCTATCGTGCCTTTTTGAACAAAGTGTGGCAGGCGAGCCGCTTTGTCTTGATGAATGTCGAGGGGGAATCTGACATTGTCTCGAACATCACGTCATCGGGTTGCAAAGCACCGTTTGAGGCGAAGGAACTTTCGATGGCGGATGCCTGGATTCTTGATCGTCTGAACCGCGTTGTGAAGACGGTGACAGATCAGATTGAAGCCTTTAACTTTAATGAAGCTGCGCAGTGTATTTATGATTTTCTGTGGAATGAATACTGCGACTGGTACATTGAGCTTTCGAAGGTTGTTTTGTACAACAAGGAAGAGTCGGCAGCTGCACGTCGTCGCACGACGCGCCTTGTACTTGTTCATGTACTTGAGACGATTCTTCGTCTGCTTCATCCGTTTGCACCGTTTATCACGGAAGAGATATGGCAGAATCTTCCGAAGTGTTCGGAAGCACCTGAATCGATTATGATTGCGCCGTGGCCGGTTGTTGATGAAGGCTTTTTGAATGAGAAGGAAGCCGAACGCACGCGTACCCTTATCGCGATTGTGAGTTCGATCCGCAACATCCGTGGTGAGGCAAATATTGCGCCGAGTAAGGTAATTCCGCAGTTGTATGCGCTGAGCGATGACGAAGGCAAACGCGAGATTGTGGCGTCCATGGCCTCTTCGATCAAGCAGCTTGGTCGTGTGGAAGCGATCATCGTATCAGGTGCGGATCATGAGAAACCGTCACCGTGTGCGCTTGGCGTCGCCGATGGCATAGAGCTTGTGATTCCGTTTGCTGATCTGATCGACGTTTCTGCCGAACGAGATCGTCTTGATAAAGCGATTGCGAAAGTTAAAAAGGATCTTGAAGCGAGCGAACGCAAGCTTTCGAATCCGAACTTTGTCGCCCGTGCCAAACCGGAAGTCGTTGAGACAGAAAAAGCGCGTGTTGAGAATGGCCGCAATGAGCTTGAGAAGCTTACGAAAGCCCGTGCTCAGCTCGGCTAAAGCAAGCGTCACTCAAATCAACACAACCAAAACACATTTGACAAGAACCATCGTCTATGTATCCCGATCTACTTGAGATATTTGGCATAACGCTTCATGGCGTGATGTTTGAACGCATCCTTTGGGGCATTGGCTCACTCCTGATGATATGGGGTTTTTTGAGTTCCATCGGTATTTTTATCAAAGGCCGTTGGCAGGAAGCCTTTATCCAGGGGGTGATTGTCGTTTTGGCATTGATTTGGCTCATTCCGTCTTTTATGGGGACGTTTGAGCCGGATTATGCCTTGAAGTTTAGCGAGCCAGTCGTGATCCATTCGTATGCGTTTTGTATTCTCGTGGGCATTATTTTTGGCATTCTTTCGGGGATGTCTTATGCGCCTTACCGTGGAATTGATCGGATGTGGTATGCGAAGCTGTGTCTATGGTTTGTGTTGATTGGCTTTGTTGGCGCTCGCGCCGTCCACGTGCTTGTGGATTATCAGTTTTATCTGGACTCCTGTTTTGAGCCGTCGAAAGTCGGCATGTCAGCGCCGGACTGTCTGCGCGTTTTGCGCGTTTCGGAGGGGGGACTGACATTTTATGGCGGTGTGATTTCAGGATTTTTGGTATTGCTTGTCGGCGTGATTCAGCAGAAGCGTCGTCATGCGCGGTTTAGTTTTTTAACGCTGACAGATTTGTTGGCGATGTCATTGGCGATCACGCATGCCTTTGGGCGGATTGGCTGTCTTGCAGCAGGATGTTGTTGGGGTGCAGTGACGCAATCGGGATTTGGAATCCACTATGGTCCTGGTTCGTTTGCCTATATGGAGCTTCTCAAAGATCCGCAATGGGCTGATGTTATTTTGAAGACGCAGGAGACGCCGGGTATGCATCCGACGCAACTCTATGAAGCTGGTGTAGAATTTCTCATTTTTGGGATTTTATTCTTCATGGGCTGGCGTCAGAATAAGCATTTGAAGGGGCGTGTGATTGGCAGTGCGTCACAGGATCCGGAGACGATTCGAGGTGAAGTGGCGCAAGCGGCAGTTCGATCGACCGAATGTGTTTCATCGTCGTCGGAACAAGTGAGTTCTTTGAAGAGCGGTCTTGCCAATCAAGCACTCGATGCAGCACTTGCGGGGCTTTCAGCACTTCCGAAGGGAGACGAGCCTGTGTCGGAGCGTGGCGATGGTGAGGCTGTTGTGCCTGCATCATCAGCGCTTGCCTCGAAGGGAAGCGAAGCGGATGCGGGATCAGCGGCATTGCAAAAGGAAGGGAATTTAGCGGATGCAAAAGGCAAGCCTGGTGTGTCTTTGGATGCCAAGGACGTATCGGCGTCCCCGAAAGACAATTTGAAAGCGTCTGTGGAGACGGAAGCATCAGCATCAGAAACATCGTCGAAGCGTGCCACGCTTGTGGACAATGTCAAAGTTCATCCTGGGCGAATGACGGCGATTTGGTTTATCGGTTATGGCGTATGGCGAATTATCGTCGAAATGATGCGGGATGATACGGAACGGGGGTATTTCTTTGAGCAGACGATTGAACCCCTGAATCGGCTTTTAGATGTCGATCCGAACCATGTCACAATATTGACGACGAGTCAGGGGATTGGCATTTTTATGATTATGTTTGGTCTTGTGGCGCTTATATTGTCCTATCATCGAGAGATTCGCTAGCAGCTTTGTATGGAAGGATGTAAGTTCTATTGCCAAGATGTGATAAAGTGTGTTAAAATACTGCGCCTTTGCGTGTGTTGCGCGAAAGAGTACATCATCGTTGCTTATCTATCGGGGTGAAAAATGAATTATTTTTCTAATTTGTTTACTTCGTTGTTTCGATCCTCAGCGTCTCGTTACAAGATGAGGATGGGAGCGCAGATCAAGCGTGCCACGATTGGTAAAGTCCAGGCGAAAGCGATGAAGGCGCAGATCAAACTTGATGAAGCGGCCTATAAAGCATCAGACAAGGTAACAGGACTTAACAAACAAGATAATGGCAGTCCAAAGCTGGCGAAAGGCGCGCCCGGAGTGCGTGGCGGTGCTGGAGGTGCTGGTGGAGCGGCCGGAGGAATGCCTCAGGCAAGCCAGGTTGCCAAGAAACAACAGGGTTCAGCTAAAATGGGTAAAGGAAATAAAAACGTTAGGCAGCGTGCTATGACTGTCACCTGCATGAGCTGTGGGTCTGAACTTCAGGCGGATTGGGATATGTGTCCGTACTGCGGTACGCCTGTTGGTCAGGTTGGAGCAGCAGCACCACAAGCCGTTATGGGTGCACCTGCGGGCATAGAAGCCGGTGGTGAAAAGACGGTCGCGATTAATCTTTCTGATATTTCGGCTAAGGAAACGCGTTCCGTCGTCGGATGGATCGTTGCACAGAACGGTAATCATCGTGGTGAGGATTTCCGTATTTATGATGGCAAAAACATTCTTGGTACAGCGGCAGACTGCGATATCGTTATCACAGACCCCTATCTTTCGGCGAAGCATTGCACGATTCGTCATGAAAACGGCAATTTCCAGGTCACAGACCTCGATTCTATGAACGGAACCTTTGTCAATCAGAAACGATGCACGAAATCAGATCTCATTGACAACGATACGATTCGTCTTGGCAGAACCGAGTTTAAGTTCAAATCTCTCTTCTAGTCTCTACAAATCCGAACGGCAAATTTCGTTTCACGTTTTTATCAAGGCAGTGGTCATGATTGTGTGAGAAGTGTCCTGACGTCAGTAAGTGCCGATGCGTGAAACGCGTGTGTTTTGCTTTTATGGCCTTGAAGCGTCAGGAAGATAACAGTCATCCGTAGCATTCATTTTGTCGTACTTGTCAAACTTAGAGTAGTGATTGACTTTGTGCGACGTATCTTTTATATAGACAGAGCTTTTTGTGGTATTGGCACACTTAGCTGCCATGATTATCCGCATGCTTATTGACTCTCAATAATCGTGGAGTTGCGAGAATGTCTCATCTCAAATTATTTGGTTCAATCGCTCTCATGGTCGGTCTCGCTTTGGGATTGGCAGCATGTTCACCGGAAGAATACGGCGTTTGCTCGATTCCTAATACGCCCAAAGCACGCGCCGCCTGCAGTGCAACCCAGGATCAGGCTGCCACATGTGTTATTGAACACATTTTTGACTGTGATTCTCTCCTTTGCGGTGTTTATAACAACGATGGTCCTTATTGTACGCGTCGTTGTGTCCCGACATTGTGCTACAATCTTCCTATTAAGGATGCGCAAGGCAAAATCACTGGTTATGAAGAACCGACGCGCGAAAAGGTCGATGGTGTAGAAGTCGTGAAATGCGGAACGCAGGATGTATCTTGTCCTCCTGGCAAAGATTGCATAGGTAAAGATCATCCCCAAGAATGTGACGGTGCTGAAGAAGGAGCTATTTGTGCTGAATGGACGAAGGGAACATCGGCCTTTTATTGCGTGCGTCCGCCTGACCAAGTGGTAACGTCTGTGACGCCCGGTACCGGTACGAACAACAACACGAGTACAACGACGCCTTCGGTGGCAGAATAATCGTTTGATCGATATCAAACAAAAAAGGCTCGCATCAGCGAGCCTTTTTTGTTTCTGGTCTTTATTCGGGCTGAACCGGCGATTTGAACGCCATCTGATCTGTTCAGTGAGGTTGTTTAATCTTTTGTAAAGTGGACGCTCATCGTGGCATTTTTGCCGACGTAAACTTCGCGTGATTTTGAAAACTTTTTCGTATCGAGGAAATATACGCGAACGGTATGGGAGCCCGTGGAAACCTCGTGCTTTTTGACGGGGGCTTTTGCGGAAACAAGTTTGCCATCGACATAGACTTGAGCATCCGATTCAGCCGTAATGGTGACGAACCCCTTTGTGCCGTCGTCATTTTTTTTCTTCTTTGAAGTATCGTCTTTTTTCACGGCCTTTTTGGAGCCGAGGTCAACGTAGAGAACCATCGTTTGTCCAGGATCGACGCTGACTTGATAGAGACGTTCCGTAGAATCGGCAGTAACTTTGATCTTATGAATGACGTTTGAGCTGACTTCGACGCCAATGTCACTCAGGTAAGCCGGTACTTCTTCTTCATCGAGCAAAATTTTATGCGTGGCATAGTTTGCGTAGATGATGAGCCGTCCTGGTGCGCGGTTCTGCTTTACCTTGATCTTTTTGAGATCCGGCGATGACACTTCGTGCGGTTCGCAAAAAGCTTCGTGTCCCCAACCGCAGCTGGTGAACATGAGAAGTGTCATAAAGTTCAATAATCTTGTTGAAAATCGTCGCATAGCGTTCATCCTCAAAGAGACGTTTGGCCTTCATAGAGCATTAACGAAAATCATGCCAGTTTTATGGTAAAAATTTACGAACAAAGTAAATGCGTCATTGCACAAGCGATGGCGGCAGTTTCTGCTCTGAGGATGTTGTGGCCGAGTGAGATGGGGGAAGCGTGTTCAAGGAGAAAGTCAGTCTCAGTGGGAGAAAAGCCGCCTTCAGGGCCGATGAGGAAGCGGATTTCACCTTTGAGGTTGGGGATGATTTGCGAAGGTCGTGGATAATTGCCGATGTGGGCAAAGAATGTGCGTTGTTTGTCGGTATTTGCGACAAATTCGCGCACAGTTTTTGGCGTTTCAAGGTGTGGTGGTTGGGGATTGAGGGATTGTCTGGCGGCTTCGGCAATGATTTTTTGAAGCCGATCCGATTTATGTGTCCAATCCTGAATTTTAATGACGCTTCTTTCACAGCAAAGCGGCGTAATGCTTGTGACACCGACTTCGGCAACTTTTTCGAGCATCCATTCGAAGCGGGGCCATTTGAATAGGGCGACGCCCAGGGAAACATCGATGGCATTGGCCTCACGTTGCACAGTCGTGCGTGTCATGCAGACGACGTTTTCATCACGCGTTATTTTGGCAGAAACGAGATTCCCTGCTGAATCCATGAACTCGAGCGTATCGCCGACATTCATGCGCATGACGTGAAAGACGTGATGTGCGACGTCCTGTGGTACAGGGAATTCGCCGTTCGGTTGCCAAAGAGAGAGGTCGGTAATCTGTGTGATAAAGCGTTTCATAAAATTATTTTAAGACCGTCAATTTTACGGGGACAGTTTTGGGTTCACCTTTGCGAAGGATCTTGACTTGGACGACATCGCCTGGTTTATGTGCGTCGAGAGCATTGTAGAGAGAGTCATAATTTGTCACAGGGTGTTCATCAATACCGACGATAATATCGTTGATAAAGATACCGGAGTTCGTTTCTGAAATGCCGAGGAGTCCGGCTTTTTCAGCAGGAGAACCGGGGGAGACGCTCATAATGATGACGCCTTTAATTTTGTTTCGCTTGGCGATGTCGTCCGAGACGATGGAAATGCCCAGACCGACTTGTTCGGCTTTTCCCGTTCGGATAATTTGCGGCACGACGCGTTTGATGGCC
This sequence comes from Pseudomonadota bacterium, assembly GCA_017421975.1. Taxonomy (GTDB): domain Bacteria; phylum Myxococcota_A; class Bradymonadia; order UBA4248; family UBA4248; genus RGIG464. Next base: position 23,050 of record JAFOHE010000354.1, on the reverse strand, counting down.
GTGTAGGGCACGGCGAAACCGATGCCTGCGGAGGAGCCCGAAGGGGAGTAAATCATGGTGTTCATGCCGATGAGCTGACCTTCGGAATCGAGTAGAGGACCGCCCGAATTGCCCATATTGATGGCCGCATCCGTCTGAATCATATCGCGTATGGTGACGCCGCCGATGCCGGCCATTTCTCTTCCGATGGCGGATATAATGCCTGTTGTCAGCGTATGATCCAAGCCAAAGGGGTTGCCGATTGCGATCGTTTTTTGCCCGACCTGGAGCTGATAATCATCACGCGGTACCTGAATGGGCGTCAATTCCTGTGCAGGGGCGTTGATTTTGAGGACGGCGATGTCTTTTTTGGGTTCGACACCGACGATTTCAGCCGAATACTTTTTTTGGTTATAGAGCGTGACGGAGAAGCTCGATCCGCCTTGAACGACGTGATAATTTGTGACAATGTGGCCCTTGTTGTCCCAGATAAAGCCGGAACCGGAACCGGCTGGAACTTCGGTTGCCCGCGCCGACCAAAAGTCGCGTTTGAGCTGATTTTGGATGACGAAGACGGTGGCTGGCGCACTGTTACTGAAGATATCGATGGTATTTTGTTCGTCTTGCGTTCGCCGGATGTGATCCTTTTGTGCGGTTGAACGCGTTGTCCGTGTGCCTGCAACGACGTCGCCGCCTGCATTTTGTACTGGAATGAGCTTTGATGGATCGAGTGCATTGTCGTGTTGCTCTGTGTCTTGGGTAGACTGTTGATCCACGGCAACAGTGGGCACTTCAGGGGAATCGGATAAAGCGGAATTTCGGTCTTCCTTTGTCTGACAGCCGCTCAAAACGATGACGGCCAATAACATCATAAAGCGTAATGTTTTCATGGTTTCCAAAATCCAAAGTTATTCAGGCGCGTGTGTGGTGAAGAACCCGCATGGGATGCCTGAGTCATAAATGAAGCATAGATAGAACGAATTGAAAGAATACGCGCGTTTATACGCGTGATCCATGACGGAGAACGAGGGGGTAGCGGCGTATTTTTCTGTAGGGACGTTTCATGAAACGTTCCTACAGAAAAATAGCCGCGTAGGGGGAGACTTCCCCCACCATCAGAAAATATGTGTGTCCCAGACTTCGGCAATGGTGCCGTTGAGCGTGAGCAGATAACGGCCCGTCGGATCGAAGGCCATGACAGAGAAGGGTTCGTTGGGATGTGGTTCGAGGCGGGCGATTGGGTGATTTTCCGCATCGAAAATATAGATACCGTGCGTGAGTGCGATGGCAAAGCGGTTTTGGCTCGTCGCCATGCCGAGGATGAATTTTGTGGCCGCGGGTGTAGAGACGATGCGGTCATTTTCGATATCGGTCAGAATGTTGATGCGTTTTGTTTCGAGAAAGGCCGTTTTGGCGTCGTCGGAAAGGAGGACATTTTGCGTTTCCGTGGGAATTTTGGCGATGGTTTCAAAGTGGTCAGGTGCGAGAAATGGCGCCTTGACGAGCTGATCAAGGCCGTTTATGCCAATGATATATTTTCCGTTGTCGGAGAGCGTGTTCCATGCGACGGTTGCCGGACTGTTTGCGTAGAGGTAGTAGTCGGTAGAGTTGGGCGAGAGGGCATAGCGGTGCGTGCGCGTCAGAATGTGAAGCGTGTCCTGATCATCAAAGGCCATGCTTTTGACGTTTGAGATGTTTGTGATGCGACATGAGAGTTGTCCGGCATCGGTGTCAAAAAGCCAGACGGTGGCCGTATTTTGATCGGCATACGCCAGGTAATGTGCGTCTTTGTTGATGGCGACGGCAGTGACTTTATTGAGCAGGACGGGCCATGTGGCCAGGCGTGGATCGTGCGTATCGGGAGAGCGAAGCATATCGAGCAGGGCTTGGGCGATATCGCGGTAAGGCTGTCGTCGTTCGTATTTGAGATTTTCTTCGAGGTCGTGGATGGCATCTGCGTGGCGTTGCGAAAAGAGCATGAGAAGCGCACGGTGAAAATACGTCTCGCCTTCGGGTTCGAAAAAGGAGACGTCGAAAAAGGCGAGTGTCGGATCGACGGCAACCCCGTTGAGGAAGGCCTTTTTCGCATCAGCAGAACGCCCGGCACGCATTCGGGCGGCCATGGCACCGAACCAGGCAAAGCTATTTTTATTATCGTAGGCGAGGGCTTCGTCATAAGCGGCGGCGGCTTTTTCGGCATCGCCCATCATCATGTAGAGTTCTGCAATGGCACCGTCGTGTTTGCCTTGATCCGCCTCGTCCGGCGGGCAGGCATTGAGCGTCTGAAGGGCATCTTCGTACCGATGGAGACGAATGAGCGTCATGCCACGGTCAAAGCAGAGGTTATAGGCCACGCGCTCATCTTTGTTGGATGCGATGAGTTTGTCGAGCAGAACGAGTGCCTTTTGCGGTTCATCTGTCTTGTTGTAGAGGAAAATGCATGCCAGAGCCAGATGGATGAAGGCCTCCGAACCTTCGTCTGTCAGGGATAACGCTTCTTCACAATAGGCGCGTGCGCTTGCGTACAGCTGCCTTTGGTTGGCTTCGATACAGGCGCGGCTGGCTTCGACGAGCTTTTTTTGCCGCGCTTCCGGACTGAGTGCCGGCGTATCGTTGTGTGCTTTGGACTTCTTTTTTTTGTCGGGTTTTGCCTTCGCACTCGACGTCGTCGAATCAGCATGCGGTTTGGCGCTGCTTTCGGACGGATTGTGAAGCAGGAGGAGTGTGGCGATGCCAAGCATCTGAAGAAGTCGGATAAATCGGAACATGATGCGTCTTCGTGGCAAAAAATCGACGATGGGTTTTGTGGGGGGGAACCCCCCTGCGCGGCTATGCCCGTTGCGTAGAAAGACAGATGGTGCGTTCCCAACACAACGGGCATACGCCGCTACCCCCCGTGCGGGGGAAACCCCCCCGCAACGCCCCCTCGGATGTAAGTCTTCGGAGTGGGTTAAAAAATCCGGCGTTTACTTAAGCGCCTCGAAGAAGAAGGCGTAGGTATCGGCCATTTTTTCGACAAAACTGCTGATGAGTCCGGCACCACCGTGTCCGGCATTCTTTTCGATGCGAAGAAGAATGGGCGTATTGCCTGCATTGGCATCCTGAATGGCGGCTGTCATTTTGCGGGCATGCATGGGATCGACGCGGTCATCGTTGTCTGCACCCAAAAACAGGATCGGCGGATATTTTGTTCCAGGTTTAACATGAGCATAAGGCGAGTAGGCGAGGATGTTTCTGAAATCTTCTTCGCTTTCGTCGACGGAAGAATACTCGCTGATCCACGTGCGTCCGGAACCGAACAGATGGTAGCGGACCATATCGAGCAGCGGGACGGCGCACGTGATTGCGCCATACAGATCGGGGCGTTGTGTCATGGCTGCACCGACGAGGAGACCGCCGTTGGAACCGCCGTAAGCGGCAATATGTTTGTTCGAGGTGTATTTGTTTTCGATCAGGTATTCGGCAACGGCAAAATAATCGTCAAAGACATTTTGTTTTTTGAGTCGCATGCCGTCCTGGTGCCACGATTCTCCGTATTCGCTTCCACCGCGGAGGTTTGACCAAACGTAGATGCCACCTTGCTCGATCCATGCGTAGACGCTGGCGTTGAAAGCAGGTGTGACGGCGTAGTTGAAACCGCCGTATCCATAGACGATCGTTTTGGCTGAGCCGTCGAGGGGCGTATTTTTGTTCCGCAGAATGAACATGGGGACTTTTGTGCCATCTTTGCTCGTGGCAAAGCGTTGTTCTGTAATGACATCGTTTGTATTAGCCGCAGTTTTGACATCAGCCCACGGCGTCATTTCGAGGGTATCGGCATCGACGCGGAAGATTTTCTGCGGCGTTTTGTACGAGGTAAAAGCAAAATAGACGGCATCGCTTGAGGGACGGCCTTTAAGCGCAGAAATGGAGCCCTTTTCGGGGAGTTCGAGCGTTTTCAGGAACTTTCCGTCGAGATCATAGACTGAGAGTTCGCTGACGACATCGCGGATTTTGGTGACGAATATTTTGTCGCGGACGATGCGGGCGCCTTCGAGAATGGCATTATCTTCTTCCGGAATGATGGTTTCCCAGCGGTCTCGATCGAGTGTGGCGGAGGGATCCGTCAAATCGATTCGAACGAGTTTGAATTTGGCAGCACCCTCATTGGTGTGAAGATAGACCTTATTCTGGTGGATGATGGGGAAATAGCTGACATTTTTTTGCGCTTCAAACGATTTCCAATCCTTATCCGCCGTGCGTTTGACGGACATAATCGTGCCGTTCCAGCCATCTTGGATGATGTAGACGAGCCACTGTCCATCCTCGGAAAGTTCAACCGAATGGAATTTTGTCGGATCTTTGAGCGGTTCAATGATGACGGCATCTTCTTCGGCAGGTGTACCCAGTTTGTGAAAACGGATATCCGTCATGCCCGGGCGCATATCGACGGGAATTTCAGCATCCGTCGGAAAATACGTGTAATAGAAGCCGCTTCCGTCCGGCAGCCATTCCGGATCTGCATAACGCGCGTTTTCAATGACATCGGGTAGATCCTTCTGAGTTTCCATATCTCGAATATAGAGCGTTGCCTGATCGGCACCATTTTTTTTGAGTTTATAGGCGAATTTTTTGCCATCCGGGGAGATATGGACATCGCCCAGGGAAATGGAGCCATCTTTGGAAAGCGTATTGGGATCGATGAGGACGACGGCTTTGTCTTCGCTATCATTGACATCGCGGACATAGAAGACGCTCTTTTCCTGATTGGCGTTTTTGGCGAAGTAGAAGAGCTTTTCACCGCGTGCTGTTGGCGTGGAAATCGTCGGTACATAGAGCAACTCTGCCAGCCGTTTGGCAAATTGATCGCGCATGGGGAGCTTGGACAGATAAGCACGTGCACGGCTGTCCTGAGCCTGTACCCAGTTTTGTACTTCTGGTGAAGTGGCATCTTCGAGCCAACGGTAAGGATCTGGAACCGTTGTGCCCCAAAGGACATCGGCATCTGTGCCGCGGTGATTGTCGGGATGTGGCGCTAAGGTTTGTTCGTTCATCGTCGTAGGTGTGTTAATGTTAGATGTTGGCGCTGTACTGCATCCGGCCAAGAGTAAAAAGAGAGAGAGCAAAAGGATGTGTTTTTTCATAAGGATAGAAGCCATTCGATGGGATACCATTAGAGAGAAGTGACAATGCTGTGTTTTAGCCATGTCAGTGGAAAGCAGTGCCCCACACCATATCCATCGTCGTTCCATCTGTCCTCTCTATTGGGGAAGATATATGGGAACGGCGTGATCAAGTCCATTTTGTGGCGGGTCAAAGCCTCGCCCTTACGATAGTTAGGACATGTGTGTGCGAGGAAGCAGGATAAGACGGGCACAAGCCGCGTGCGATTTGGCGGTTTGTGCCATTCTTGCTGATGAACGCAAGCCGACGCGTGTCAGTGCGTTGGTCGTTTGAATTTTACCTCGTATGGCGTGCCGAAAACTAGTTAAAGTGGATGGAGTTTGTCGCTTTCATGCACCAATTCTTATCTGGCATGGTTTCATTGTTATCGCTGATGCATGTGACGACAATGGATTTATCTTGATTGGTGATGACTGTCTGATCAATGTGGAGATCACGGCTGTCATTCTTCACATCCATAGAGAAGAGCAGGGCTTTTTTGCCGTGAATTTCATCGGATGTGGATTTTTTGATGACGACGTTGGCGTTGGAAGCCACGAAGCTACCGATATCTTGTTTGAATTTTTCGGCATACATGTTGGCCGTATCGGTATTGGTGTTGGATGGCGCGTGTTGCACGACCATGATGGCGATGCTTGCTGCAAATTCCGGTGATTGCGGCAGGGCATCTTTTCGCGCATCGGCCTCAGATTTGTCGAGTGCATCCCCATCCGACGTACCGGGTGCGGGACGGGAACCGGCGATGATTGCTTTTTTGCGTTCCTCGACGCGCTGTGTATCGGCAGCGAGATTGTCGGCGGAATAATTTTTGGAAGGCTGGAAAAAGACGGTGTCGAAACGTTTGAAACTGATTTCTTTGAGATTTGTGGGAATGCCAGGCAGCGTAGTGGATGTCGAGGCATCATATTTGATCCAGCCGTCAGGAGGCATGAAAGAGTAGCCTAAATTGCTCGTATATTTACCATTTTCGATGCTGCCGGCGGAAGCGAGGGACAAAACGGTTGTCATGCCGAGAGCGAGCGTTAGGGTCGTTGTTATCATTTTATGTAGCATTGACATGGCATTACTCCGTAAGATAACGTGCGTGATGCGTCAGAGAAGCGAGCCTGAGAAGATTGCAGGCGAGTAAACACAATTATAGAAGTATATCTCATTTCGCAGAAAAGTCGGCATGAAAAAGGCATATATGCGTAATAAAAATGGGAAAAAAAAAGACAGCAACGATAAAGTTGCTGTCTTTTTTTGAAGGCTATCAGAGCGAAGTCATTAAGCCTGAGCGCGGTTAGCGGCTTTTGCGAGGCGGCTGATTTTACGGCTGGCGCGTTTGGCAGGAATGAATCCTTTGGACGCGGCGGCGTCAATCACGGAGATCGCGTTTCTGAGCTGATCCGCAGTATTGGTCTTTGCATCACAGGCTTCACGGAATGCGCGGACAGTGTTTTTAACTTTGGTACGACCGGAGCGATTGCGTTCAGCTCTGGTGATCGTCTGACGAATACGTTTAATGGCTGATTTATGGTGCGCCACTTTAATTCTCCTCAAATTTACGGGCTAATAGCAAAAGACCCATGTCTATAAGACGCCTGAGCATACAGGTGCCAATAACGGGCGCAGTTTCTAGCATGTGAGGGAATATCTGTCAACAGCATTTTCGCATTTTTGCATATCATATATTTTGCGTGGAAAAAACTTTGACGCGTTATGCTGCCTTGACCGTCATCGGGCTTTAGGGGTATAATAGGTTAACTATGTGTCATCTTGAATTGACGACAACATTGAAGGAGAGTGTATGAAATTTCTGAAATTTGGTCTTATGCTGGCCGCCACAGCTGCGTTTGCGACGGGTTGCGCCCTCGGTCCCGAAGCCAATTCGACTGAGGACCGAGATCGCCTTGGCGCGGTTGAGTTCAAGATTAATGATCTGGTTCTCGACTTTGTGACCTGCATTGATGGTGACAAGACGGACTGGAAATATTTTAGCGTTTCCGAGGAAGGCGATATGGTTCTTGCTTTTGCGTTTGATGAACCGACCGCAGGCGGGAAAGTTGTCATCTATAAAGCAACGGGTGAGGAGTTTTACACGCGTCGTTTTACACCGGGAGCACGCAATCTTCAGGAGTTCCATGCGCTTCCGGGGCATTATTACCTCGAAATTACTTGCGAAACGTATGAATCTGAATATACACTTGAAGTAACCTATAAATGATTTTGGCTGGCAGCACATTGCCAACATGATGGTTCTATCCGGACAGTTCATGCTGTTTGATTCGACACGGATTGTTAAAAAAAGAGGCTGATAATGGCAACGCGGCTCGCGTGGGCAGCTAAGACGGATGTCGGGCTCAAGCGCACAAATAATGAAGACAATTTTATCATGGTTCCCAGCCATGGACTTTATGTTTTGGCTGACGGCATGGGCGGACATGCTTCGGGAGAGGTCGCATCCACGCTCTGCGTGAAACACGTTTCTCAATTCGTTTGTGATGTGGCAAAACAGCCCGGATTCAAGTTTATGTATCCGACAAATCCGAACGTGAGCTACGAAGCAAACGTGCTCATCAATGCAATTAAGTTTGCAAATGAACGCGTTTATATCCAGTCCTGCAAAGATCGTACAATGGAAGGTATGGGAACGACAGTGACGGCCATATATAATGCGCCGCATGGTTTAGTTCTCGCGTGGGTTGGAGATTCGAGAATTTATCGTGTCCGCAATGGCCAGATTCAGCAAATGAGCCGTGACCATTCCCTCATGAATCACTTGCTTGACAAGGGCGAACTCAAGCCGGAAGATATTCCAAAATTCGCCAATAAGAATGTTATTCTTCGTGCGATCGGTTTGAAGGATAATGTTGAAGTCGAAGTCAAGGAAGTGAAGCGTGAGCAGGGCGATATCTATATGATGTGTTCGGACGGCTTAAGCGATATCGTCAGCGAACCGCTTATCGCGCAAGCGATATCCAATGCCCCGAATCTCACAGAGGCGTGCAATGCGCTGATTGGTCTTGCACTAAAAGCTGGTGGTAAGGATAACGTGACGGTTGTGACTGTTTGCATCGAACAGGAAGACAGCTCCGGAGCCCAACCGCGTTATACGAGCCAGTCTATGCCGGCTCAGGCCGGTGCTCAGAGACCGCCGATGGGTCAGCCGATGCCAATGGGTCAACCCATGCCGATGGGTCAGCCGATGCCAATGGGTCAACCCATGCCAATGGGTCAGCCGATGCCGATGGGTCAGCCGATGCCGGTGGGTCAACCGATGCCGGTGGGTCAACCGATGCCGGTGGGTCAGCCCATGCCGGTGGCACCACAGGCGCGAAAAATGGTTGGAATGCCGAGAAATGCTATGGCACCCATGCCCTCTTCAATGAGCAGCAATGCAGCTTCTGCAGCTTCCGCAGCACAGCCAGTACGTATGCATTCCGTTCGTGAATACGTTCCGGAAGCTTTGTCACCTGTTGCGCCGAAGCGTGCGGTTATGCCGAAACCCCTCTCGTCTTCGCGATCTTCTATGCCAGCCATGCCTAAGGTCACTAAGGCGTCTATGCTCAATGAGCCTATTCCTGATGAAGCGTTTGATACCAAACGTTCCTACGATGAAGACGAAGACGAAGACGATGAGAATTGCGCGACTAAGATCCAATCAAGGGAAGAGATTTTGCGTGACATCGCCGCAGCTGCCGCAGCTTCTGCAGCCGCAGCCGGTGCGCCTGCTTCGTCCGGACCCGTGGATTCGCCGCGTCTCATAAAATCGGATTCAGTCAATGATGAAGAAAGCGTTCCGCGTCCAAGTACAGATCTCCTCTTGATGGCTCCGCCAACTTCGGCTGAAGAAAAAGAGGCCGATGACCTTTTGGGACACGATGATTTTGATGATGACGAATTGGGGCCTAAGACGGTTCTTGAAAATGTTATTCCTGATGGCTTTTTCGATCAGGTACCGCCAATTCCAAAACAACCCTCAACACCTTCCGGTGTGGGTACGCCTCCGCCGATTCCCAAGGCCAATTCCAATTCCGGGTTGAATAAAGTGTCTTCCCAGGCTGCGTCAGCTAAACCGCCTTCTGTACCGCCTTTCTCGTATCGACCTTCGCCTCAGGCTGTTTTTGACGATGACAGTGGTTTTCCCATTTCATCTAAACCTGTCGGTCCAAATACGTATGTGGCACCTAAAGAAGCCATTCGTCCGCCTTCGTCGGATGACGATGACGATTTCTTCCTCTAACCGATCTTGCGATCGCGTTTTGTAACTCTAAAAGCGGCGTTTTTCGCCGCTTTTGTTTTAAGGTTGTCAAAACAGCGTGAATTGAGTCGTTTGATGCGCGCATTGCGCTGTATCTTTGAATGACGCAATATCCAGACGTGTAAGACAGTGCCTTCGTTTATGATGGAGCATCATGAAGCGAGTTTTTCTGCTTATTTCTTTGTTTTCTTTCTTCCTCCTCATTTCTGCCTGCCAGGCCAAAAAGAGCTATGACGAAATGACAAATGAGGAAAAAGTGGCTGTCGTCGTCGCTGGTGAGGACGAACTTTCTCCCGATGAACTAAGGCGACAGCATGAAGTCCGTGCGAATATTCTCAAAACCATGGATAATGGGAATAAAGCTGAAAAAGAACTCCAGGAGGCGCTCGCGGATGCTAAGAATCTTCTCGATGACGATGAAATTGCAAAACTAGATGCTGCGCAGGATCTTTGGATGCGGCAAGGACGCGGGGTCGAGATGAATGCGCTCATTCAGACGGGGATGGACGCGAAAATGGCTTATGCAAAAGTCTCTGAAAATCGTGCTTCAAAGATCCGTGAACAGCTCAATCGCGCCGTTTTGATTGCCGCACCAAAGCTCTATCAGGGTTATTTTCGCGCATCCCTCGGCCAGTCGCTCGAAATCTATCAGCTCGATGAAAATGTCATCGTCGTGACGATGCGCCTGACTGAACCTCAGATGGTCATCAATACAAAAGGCCAATATCATGGCAATACGCGTGAGCCCGTCAAACTCATCAGCGAGAAAGAATCAGACATAGCCTTTGAACTCAAATGGATCGATAAGGATCAGCTTGAACTTATGCCTGATCCTGCTGTCGCTGCATCACCGACTTTTGCCCCTTATGTAGCGCCGCTTACAGCGCGTTATATCCGCGTGAAAAAGGAGGATCTCAATGTCTTCTCGTTTTGATCAAAGCGAAATACATACAACTCTTCGAGAATCTGTGCGCACTTGGGCGCATCAGAATCTCGAACCAGGTGCTTCGATGCGCGATGAAACGGAGTTTTTTGACGTTTCGCTGTTTCGCCGTCTCACGACAGAACTCGGCATTACCGGTTCAACGCTTCCGGAAAGCCTTGGAGGAGCTGGCCTTGATGAAGCTGCGCCCGTTATCCTCATCGAAACGTTGGCTGAGGTTGACCCTGCTTTTTCCATGAGTTACCTCGCACAAGAATTGCTCTTTACGCATCAGCTTTGGCGAACGTGGGAACTTAGTGGACAAAAAATGCCCGCCTCCCACGACGAAGTTTTGCGATCACACCCCATTGCCGGCATGGGAATGACCGAACCCGATGCAGGCACGGATGTCCTCGGCATGAAAACGACGGCTGAACGTCAGGATGATGGGACTTTTATTATCAACGGTACAAAACAATGGATTACCAATGCCCCCGTTGGTGATGCTTTCCTCGTCTACGCACGCACGGGAGAAGGTAGACGCGATATCAGCCTTTTTCTCATTAAAAGTACAGATTCTGGCTTTATGCGTGGAACGCCCGAAAAAAAAATGGGCATGCGTTCAAGCCCGACGGGATCACTCACATTTACGCAATGTCGCGTGCCCGCTGATCGCCTCGTCGGGAACCTCCATGAAGGTTTGCGCCCCATGCTTCGAAATCTCGCGATTGAACGTCTCGGTTTGGCTGCTGAATCATGCGGACTTGCTAAAACATGCCTCGATATTATGATTGCTTACATGCGCGAACGTCATGCGTTTGGAAAACCGATTTCAGATTTTGGACAGATTCAACGCATTGTCTCTGAATGTTATGCAAAATATCGCGCATCACGTTGTTTTTTGTACGAAACACTTGAAGATCTCATCGATGGTAAGCCGCGTGCATCTATAGATGCCGATGCCGTGAAGCTCTGTTGCTCCGAAATGGGTGAATTCGTTAGTCGATCAGCCATTCAGGTTTTGGGTGCCAATGGCTACAGCCGCGCTTATCCCGTCGAACGGCTTCACCGCGATGCTGTATTGTTGTCGATTGGTGGGGGCACGAACGAAGCCTTACAAAAAAATTTATCGCGTTTGATTTAATTTTTATTTGTTGCGCGGCCTATCTGCGATACGGCCTCGCCAGCTTGGCTATGGTGAGTCATGGGAGACGCATGTCCGCATGTCTCCCATGACTCACCATACGCCAGCTTCACGCGCCTATGGGCTCGCCCTCAAGCGGTCTTCGCCCATACGGCGCGTGTGAACTTTGAGCGGTTATCAGGTATGTCGTAGGAACGTTTCATCGAACGTCTATACATCTATATGATGAAATGTTCTATGATATTATTTTTTTAATTTATGCATTAATTTCATGAAAAACGCATCTTTTTTGTAATAAAAATAGGCACATGAAAGCGCGATATAAATGAAAATCCCGGATAGAATTTGCAATATCAATGTGAAAATGGATTGCTGTCTCATTGAACCAATGGTATAGACGGCGAGGAACATGATGATGGCAAATGGAATAAAGACGAGGGAGCGTTTGAAATACGTAAGAACAGGGAGGTCTTTTCGCACGCAAAATGCCTGAATGACGCATACGCTGGCTTCTGCAGCGACTGTCGCGATGACGGCGCCAGAAGCGTGATAGCGCGGAATGAGGTATAAATTTAAGAGCAAATTGATGATGGCACCTGCAATGACAGACACGAGGAAATCTTTGTCACGATGTTGAGGAATGAGGCATTGCGTGCGAATGATGTTTGCGAAAGTAAAAAAAGGAATGGTGATGGCTAGGCCCATCATGAGGCGATTGACAGATCGAAAGTCTTCGCCCCAGAAAACGGGGGCAAAGACATTGGATATGGAAGCGACGCCGAAGGCGAAGGCATACGCCAACCATAATATATAATAAAAAGAATACTCGGTATAACGCTTTGTTTTTTCGTTATCTTTGTGTGCGACGAGGTTGGATATCCTGGGTAGCATGACAGCACCAAAAGACGTGATGATTGTCATTGGTAGATTGACTATTTTTTCGGCATTATCATAAAATCCCAACTGTGTGTGACTGGACATATCGCCGAGCATAATTTTATCCATGAGTTTATATAAACTCACGGCGATGCCAGGGATGAAGAGAAGGAGCATGGGTTTGAGGTGTGCCAACATTTGGCGGGGATTCGGTTTAACCCAGCGGACATATTTTTTGAGTGGTATCCACAGAATGAGCTGAGTGACCAGCATACCGACGGACATAATGAGGCCGTAGATGGGCAGATCATCGACGGTATGTACAAAGCAGAAGATGGCAATGACGGTCAGGATTTTGGTGATGACGGTACGCAGAACGGTGAGTTTGAATTTTTCGAGTCCAAAGTAGAGCCAGCTGATATCGAAGAGTCCGCTGAGCACCTGAAAAGCCATGATCGAAGCCATGAGACGGTCTTTGGCGAAGAGGCAGATGTAAACGGCATAAGCGATACAACACAAGAGTGAGATGACGATATGGAGTGTTGCAAGGTTTGAAAATTCGAGGTTAAGTTTGTCGTCGTGATCGCGGCACTGAGCGATTGTTCTTTTGCCGTGATTTTTCAATCCCAGGATAGAAAAGAGGACGAAATAATTGGCGATGACATAATAATAAGCGTAAGTGCCCAGTGCATCAGCACCGAGAATGCGGGAGAGGTATGGCGAAAGGACGAGTGGAAGGATAATGATAAGGATTTCATAAAGCATTTGATATATAAAATTTTGTTTTAGACTTGTTTTATATTTATGCTTCATGTTTAGCCATACAACCGAAGATGCGCATTGAAGTGCGCAAAAGACGCATTATCGTCGGTGGCCGTGACCCACCATCGGTTTAGATTATAGGGTGATTTGCGTTTAAAAGCACGCTTTTTATGTTTCATGCGAAGGTAAGAAGGGCAGTGTTTGTTTGGATTTATTTTGTTCATTTTTGAGCGAGACTGTGTATAAAAGGAGGATTTAAGTGGCGTGGTTATGCGGAAGCGAGGCATTGAACATTTGGCAAGACGGATTTAAGTTTATGCAATCGCGGAGGCGTATTGCCGTGAGGCAATAGCCGGAGCAGGTGTCCGTATGCGTCCCTACCAGGGGCGCATAGGACACCGCAAACCGTATGCCGCGGCATAGGTTTGCGCCCTATGATTTTGTGACGAAATCAAAGCATATCTTGCGATAATTTTCATTTTCATATATTAAGCGTAGAGGCATTTTTGCGTTTTTTGTGAAGATGCCTAATCGTGTGCCCCAGATATGCGCCATGCATACAAACCCCGATGATATGGTTAGGAATTCGAGGAGATAGAAATGAGCGGATCAATCGATCAGGACCTGGGCAAGATCCAGGAAGCTGCAGACATGGATATGAGCGTCATTGCTGAAGAGGAAGGTGCAACAGCGGCACGAGTACGTTCATCGATAGCGACGGAAGCCGAGCGTGGCAAGAAGACGGGTGATAATGCTGGCAGTCTTCTGAGTGATCTTTTTAGTGATGCGGATGCGCAGCAGGAAGTTGAAGAGCGGAAGCGTAAACGTGCGGAAGCGGAAGCGAAGAAGAAAGCGGAAGAAGAGGAGGCAGCACGCAAACGTCGTTTAGAGTCGGTGAGACGTATTGCCGAGGAAAACAAGCGCATAGAAGAGATGAAAGCGCGCAAGGCGAAGATGCTTGCCGAGATGGAGAAGCAGCGCCGAATTGAAGAAGTGGGTTACGACGAAGAGGAAGTTGCCCGTCAGAAAGCAGAGGAAGAAGCGCGTCTGAAAGCGGAAGAGGAAGCGGAACTTGCCGAGCAGGCGGAATTGGAGCGTCAGCTTGCCGAAATGAAGGCGAACCAGGCGGAACTGGATGCCAAGAATAAGGCGATGCAGGCGAAGAAAATGGAAGAAGAACGTCGTGCACGTAATAAACGCAATCTTATTATTAGCGTTGCGGCGCTTGTCTTTGTCGTTTTATCAGCGGGTTTGACCTTCTATTTTGTGACCAAAAAGGCGCCTGATTATTACACTCTTGCCGATGAATATCTTTCGATAAAGATCGAAGTTGAGGCGATTCCGCAGACGAAGATGACGGATAATGCGTATGCGATGAACATGGTGACGCAGGAAGCGCCGAAGGCAGCTCGCACGACGAAGGGATCTGGCACGAAGAAACAGAACAACGAATTTGCCGTCACGAACGTCTTTAGCACGGGTGGTGGTATCGTTAAGTAGCTGTATGACAAGTATGGCATTATGCGGCGTTTTCCCGATTCCTGACGGGATCGCCGCTTTTTTTTGGAAGTATGGAAGCCTTGGAAACGTCATTTGAATATCGAACGGCAAATTTATGACAACGTCCCACCAGTCTTCATCGTCGGCCGAGAAAGGGCATGTTCAAGCGCAAGGCGCATCAGGCAGTGCAGATGTACATGCCGCAGACAATCTCAGAAGTTTTGAGATTGATCCATCGATGACATCTGTACATTCTGGAGAAGAGAGTCTTCTTGAGTCGTTGAAGGAGGCAGAGAGCATTAGCGAGCTTTTGAAATATGACAAAGCGGATCCGCGTTCACGCGGTGAGCAGGCGCGCGATGCCATGTTGACGATGGAACTTGCGCATCAGCAAGGGGTTGCCATCAAGGGGGATGTCGTCAGTGTTCCCGGCCGCGTGTCGTTAATTCCTTATACCATATTATTATTGTTATTAGTCGTGATTACAAATCTAACGACGACGATTCATTTTAGGTTTATTGCACCGAATTTTTTATTTACAGCACCAGTTATTACATTATATATGATTGGTACTATATTTGTATATCACACGGCGTATCGAGCTCAGCGCATTGGTGTTCAATTGCTTGTTATGTTTTGCACAACAATTTTTACGGCACTTGTGGACTGGGGGTATATGGATCAAATTATTCACAATGAATTTCCGGCATTAAATTTTGTTCAAATGTCACTTATAAAGAGTCTTTTTGGTGGTCATTTTATAACATATTTATCGACTTATCATGAGAATCATTTTTTATTTTTAATTGCTGGTCTTATATCATTTAATTTAATTTTTGTGATGTTGATATTACATTTTATATTTTTGGGACGCGGTACGCGCAATATCACGGTCAAGAACAAGAATACGCGCTAAGTTTTGATTAGATCATCCTTCAGAAGGAACGAAACGCGTGGTGAAGCAATAGAGGAGAATTATGCCAATCATTGCATTTGAGGGCATAGACGGAGCCGGCAAATCGACGCAGATCCGTCAACTATCGATATGGTTAAAGAATCGCGGTCATGATTCGCTTGTGACCTGTGAACCGACGCATCAGGGGTATGGTAAGAGGATTCGCGAAGCGAATCCGCGCTTGTCGCCGCTTGAGGAGCGAGAAGCCTTTGTTCTTGATCGTCGCGAGCATGTAGAGACGGTAATTTTGCCTGCGCTTCGAAGTGGCAAGGTCGTTTTGTGTGACCGTTATTATTACAGCTCCATGGCTTATCAGGGGACGCGTTTGTCATCATATTATGGATTTTTCGATGAGGCGGCCATCGATGGTATGTTTGAGGAGATACGCAAGGAGAATGAAGCATTTGCACCGTGTGCGGATATGCTCATTATATTCGATATGTCTGTAGAGGAAGCGCTTAAAAGGATTTCTCAAAACCGCGTTTGCGTGGATAGTTTTGAGACGCGGGAGAATTTGATGCAGGTACGTGCGTCATTTTCTCGTGTCGAACGCTTGATACGTGCGACGGGCAAGACGGAAGTTGTGACCGTCGATGCATCTGGGGATGAAGCAACAGTCAGTGCGCGTCTTCAATCGATTGTTTTGGATGGTTTTGGCAGACGTGGAGTAGTGCTTTGAACGAACGAGAGATTTTTTGCGTGACCGTGGAGGAGAGTGAAATGCGTCTGGATGCTTATCTGAGTCGCAAGTATCCGGAACTGGGTCGTTCGCGTCTCAAGGAAGCCATCGAAAGTGGTGCTGTATTAATCGATGGTCGAGCAGTGACGAAAGCGTCGCGCAAGTGCCATGTTCATGAAGTGATTGACATAGAACGACCGTCAGCACCTGTGGATCCGAAAAATCCGCAAGCAGAAGCGATTCCATTTGAAATTCTTTATGAGGACGAGGCTATTTTTGTGATTCACAAGCCGAGTGGATTGGTTGTTCACCCTGGTGCAGGCCATCCGACGGGCACGCTTGTGAATGGTCTTTTGGCGATAGATCCGGCGATAGCACAAGTTGGGGAAGCGGATCGTCCAGGTATCGTGCATCGTCTCGATCGGGAAACGAGCGGTTTGATGCTTGTGGCACGAACGAACGCGGCCTATTCTGTTCTTGTTGAAATGTTTTCGCGTCATGCTGTTCAACGGCGATATTGGGCGATTTGTCATGCGCCTCGCCTGAATGACAGCGGTACATTTGATACGCCATACGGCCGTCATCCGACGCAACGCGTCAAATTTACGTCATGTCATCTGGGAAACGGCAAGACTGAGTGTGGTGATTATAAGCGAGCGATAACGCATTACACCGTGGTTTCCAGAAGTCTGGGAGGTTTTGCCCTTATTCAATGTGACCTTGAGACAGGGCGCACGCATCAGGTCCGCGTCCATTTGAGTGAGCATGGTGCGCCAATCCTCGGCGATACGCTTTATGCACCACAACAATATGCGCATCATCGTGCGATTGACCGTCTTGCGCTTCATGCCGGTGCGCTCAGTTTTTCGCATCCGATACGTGGTGATGCCATGCATTTTGAAGTTCCGCTGCCAGAGGCATTTGATGCAGCATTGAGGAAGCTTGGAATCGACTATGACGAAAGATAAGCGAGCGATATCCCTGACGGGGGCGATGTTTCAGGATGCGAAACGTTTTGGCAAGATCGTTTCTGTACTGAGCAAATACGGATTGAGTACATTTTTTGGAGATCGTGGTAGTCAGCGGGACACAGCACTTTTGGAGGATTTGAAACATGATCCGTCATCGACGGCGGAGAAAGTGCGTCTGGCGATTGCGGAATTGGGCACGACTTACATTAAGTTTGGCCAGATGCTTTCGACGCGCAGTGATTTGTTGCCGGAAGCGTTTATCCGAGAGTTATCGAAGCTCCAGGATAACACGCCGGAGCTTCCCTTTTCGACGGTTGAGGTGATACTGAACGAACATTATGGCGACTGGCACACCTATTTTTCGGAGATTGATCCGACGCCACTTGGTTCGGCCTCGATTGCGCAGGTACATCGTGCGATATTGAAGGATGGGACAAAAGTCGTTTTGAAAGTGCAGCGTCCCGGGCTTTTGCCGCTTATTCGGAGTGATGTCGATATTCTTCGCACGCTTGCGCGGATGCTTGACAGTCTCATCGAAGAAATTGGGTATTTCAATCTTCCGTCACTCGTTGATGAGTTTGAACGCACGATTGTTGAGGAACTCGATTTTTCGCGGGAGCGTCACAACATTGAGCATTTTATATCGCGCTATGGCGATAAAGCGATGTTTGAATTTCCGACGCCATACGTCGAATTATCGTGCTCGAATATTCTTGTGATGGCGGAACTCGTTGGCAAGAAGATCACGACGGTTGAACCGAATACGGAAGTGGCGCATAAGATGGCGCATGCGATGTTGGAACTTGCGTTTGAGATGATTTTTAAGGATGGGGTATTCCATGGTGATCCGCATCCTGGTAATATTTTTGCGACGCCGGATGACCGCATAGCCGTTCTTGATTTTGGTGCTGTAGGTTCATTTTCACCGCGTCAGCGCGATCTATTAATGCGCCTGATATTGGGTGCGAATGTTGGTGATTGCGGCATGATGGCGCGCACGCTTATGGCACTTGGTCATCCGACGAAGCGCGTCGTCATCAGTGATCTTGAAAATGACATATCGTCGATTTTGCAACGTCATTTGAAGACATCGCTCAATAAGATGGATATTGCGGCATTTGCGCATGATTTTGTTTCAGCGGGACAAAAATACGCCATTCAGATTCCGAGTGAGTTTAGCTGTGCAGTACGGGCGCTTTTGGGGATAGAAGGGATTATTCAGCATTTGGAGCCTGAACTTGATGTGATGCAGACGCTTTCGGTGTATGCGCATAAATTGTTTCAGGATGCCTTTGGTCAGGATGCCTTTAAGCTGAGTTTGCTTCAGTTTGGTTTGACAGCGAGTGATTTTGCACGCATGTTACCCGTGCAAGTGACACAGCTCATGCAGGATTTGGAATATGATGGCCTGGCAGTTCGCGTGCAATCATCGACGGGGGATAAGCTCAGTGATGCCATCAATGCGGCGACGACGCGTATCTGTATAACGTTGATGCTCATGTTATTGACGGTATGTTTGTATTTGACGGATCATCTGACGATGATGCTGATCGCTGCTGTATTGGATCTTGTATGGTTTGTCGTTTTGATTCGTTGGCATATCGTCTTGCGCACAATGCGTCAAAAGATACGCGTGACGCCGCTCGTCACGGGGTGGCAGCGGCGAAAAAAATGGTTTTGATTTCATTTTTTTATTGACAAAAGCCATCGTAACGCGTAGAAGGCTTTCCTGTCAGATGAAACTGACGGGGCGTAGCGCAGTCTGGTAGCGCGTCTGCTTCGGGAGCAGAAGGTCGGAGGTTCAAATCCTCTCGTCCCGATCGAAAAGCTCATCGCATATTGCGATGAGCTTTTTTTGTTTTTGTCGATATCGAACAATGATTTGCAATTTCGCGTAAGATAAGTCTAAAGTGTTTGCGTTTAGAAGCGTGGTCTTTTGAGGATTGTCTTTCAGGCCTCGCGTTTATATCGGAACATGCGTGTTTCCGTTTCCTCAAAACTTATTGGAAATAAACCTCATGCGCAGTCTTTCAGATTATCAAAACGCCTCGTCCACATTCCCCGAATCTTTTTTGGAACTTTCAGAAACAGCGAACGCACGCATGGCATCCCAAGCATACCGCGAAGCCTTTGTGTTTGCGGAGCGTGCGCTATCGGCATACGAAACGGAACATGGTACGACGGAATCCATTGCATGTGCTGATATGAAACGTCTTCGTCATCAGTTGATGCGTGATCACCTCGATCAGGTCGTTGGGACATCGTGGCCCTTATTGGACAAGATGTGGACGCCAATCTTTAAGCTTGGCAATCTTCGGGATGTGTCGTGGGAAATTACCGCCGACAATTTATCGCGTTTATCAGCAGCTGTATCGTCTGAAGATCATCGTCGCCTGCGTTTTCTCAATATGAGTATTACAGTGAGTGCGGATGAAGTTTTGTCATGTCTGAGCCAGTTTAATTTTAGCCCTTTGCGTGTGCTTAATCTTCATTTTAAGGAAGATCCGTCCGTCGCAGCGTATCGTGCATTTTGGGAGAAGGCGAGTGAGACTGTGCGGACGCTTGACAGTTTGACGGTCAGTATGCCGCACCATAGTGATGCGCATGCGGAGATCTGTAAATCTCACGTTCGTCATTTGGAAACACTCAGTTTTATTTCCTCGGACAGACGGTGTATGCACGATGGGATTTGTGACATGATTGTGGATGATCCGCAATCGAGTCGCCTTCGTATTTTGGCGCTTATAGGGACGAGTATTGGCGATAGTGGGCTTATGACGCTTCTTCAAAATGAGAATTTTGATCGCCTTCAGATGCTGATTCTCCGCGATGGCATTTTGACGAACACGGCAGCGGATATCATCAGTGCTTCTGAACTGCCTCAGCTTCGCAAGATCGATGTCAGTTACAATCAGATTGATCAGGCTGGTCTTCACAAACTTGAGCAAATCACGCATATTCAGGTGACGCGAGATTTTCAGAATTGTCGCCCTGAAGAGAGTTGTTGATGTGTATTGGTTTTATGCGGCGAGTTTTCGTCCGAGGCATACGCCGATGAGGCAAGCAACGAGGGTGCCTAAGGCATAGACGCCGGCGAGGATGATGTGGTTTTTATCGATGAGATCGAGTGTCTCATGTGAAAATGTCGAAAACGTCGTAAATCCGCCGCAGAAGCCTGTTTTGAGCGCGAGCATGGTATAATTGCCGAGTTTGGATTGGTGTCCGACGATAAAACCGATGGCGATAGCGCCGAGGATATTGACGGTAAATGTCCAAATTGGGAAGGGGATGGAGAGTGGATTTGGCAGAAGGCTTATGGCGTAACGCGCTGCGGCACCACATGCCCCACCGAAGGCGACAGCCATAAATTTTAAAAAAAGTGCGAACATATTTCTCCAGAAAGTGTGTCCTGATATAAGATAGAGAAGGGGGCATTGCCGAAAGGCAATGGTCTGTTTATATCAAAAAAAGCCATTGAGTGAGTATCCATGAAATACGCCATTGAACTGTCGTCGATTCTCGTCGCAGGTAGTATATTTTTGAGTGGTTGTGGGCCAACCTATGAAGAAGGTTCCGATGCTCGGCTACGCGTCAACCCTGCGAATCAAGTCACATTTTCGCGTGTGAGGACGGGGGAGACGCGCACACAACCGGTGATGATATCGAACGTTGGTCATGATCCGCTTAAAGTTTCGCATATTGAATGGCGTGGTGCGGAGAACGTGCGCCTCTCTGTCGAAGGCTCATCTTTTCCACGCATTCTTGATACGCGAGGTCAATTTTCGATTGCTGTTCACTTTGCGCCGACGACGACATCTCCCACGCCGGATGGCGTGATACGCATTTACTCGAATGACATTAACCATCCGGAATACGATCTTCCCGTCGTTGCACAGCAGTTGGCACCTCAAATTCACGTCGTGCCTTCTGCCGAAGAAAAGCTCATTTTTGGTCAGGTGGATGCCGGACAAACGGCGACCAAAACTGTCGTCGTGACGAATAGCGGCGATCTTCCGCTTGAGATATCTCAGGTTGCCCTTCAGGCACCATCAGATTTTTCATACGAAGTCGTCGGTGTTTCTGGCTACCCTGTTTCGTTGTTGAGCGGCGAGAGTCGTATGGATATCAAGGTTTCGTTTACGCCGAGCAGTACAGGACGCATGGAAGGCAACCTTGTTTTCCACTCGAATGATCCGTCGCATCCGACGTACACGCTTCCCATCGTGGCGAACAGCGATACGCCGTGTATCAAGGTTCAGCCCGTGATCGTTGAGTTCAATCCTGCGGTGAGCGTGAATACGACGGCGACGCGCGATGTTACGCTGACGAGTTGCAGCTCTGTTCCCCTGACGATCACAAGCGTCATGAAAGCGAGCGGTGAAGCCGTGTTTGGTTACGAATTGATTGGCGCAGATGAGCCGCTTTCGGAAGGGGAATCGGCAACGCTGAAGATTAGCTATACGCCGGATCGCGAAGGCACGCATAAGGCGGAGTACGTCGTTGTCAATAATGACCCGCTTCAACCCAATGCGACAGTCACGGTGATGGGTACGTCGAGTGCGAATCAGTGTCCGACTGCTGTGGCGCGTGCGCGTATTCTTGCGGCAAGCGATTGGGGACGAACGATTGATGCCGCTCCGCTCGATACGATTACGTTTGATGGTGCCTTATCCCATGACGTTGAATCCAACACGCTCAAGTATTATTGGACGATTCGGTCCGCGCCGAAGGATTCGACATCGAAGCTTGCGATTTCGGATGCGCAGGCGACGCTTTTTGCTGATCTTGCGGGAACGTATGTCGTATGTCTGAATGTTGAAGATTCAGGTGGCATGCTGAGTTGCAATGAAGACTGTCTGACTGTGACAGCCATACCGCGAGAGACGATTCATCTTCAGCTTGTCTGGCATACGCCAGCCGATCTTGTGAGTGATGACGATGGCACGGATCTCGACCTTCATTTTGTGCGCATGCTTCAGGGCAACGATACCCAGAATGCACGCCAGGGCATAGGTACATGGGGTGATAAGGGAATTGCTGTGCTAAATGACGGTACGGATGTTTATTTTGAAAATCGCGAGCCCGTCTGGAGCGTGGAAGGCTTTGGCAATGAGCTTCCATCGCTTGACCGCGATGATAAAGATGGCGATGGGCCGGAAAACATTAATCTCGACAATCCGTCTCCCTGTACGTGGTATGCAATCGGTGTTCATTATTATCAGGATGCCGGTTTTATGCCCAGTTTGTCCTATGCGACATTGCGCGTCTACATTGATGGCAAGCTTCTCCATGAGCAGGCCAACGTATCTTTGGCGCAAACGGGTGCCTTTAAGCAGCTTGCCTTACTTCATTGGAACGGATCGTCGGCGCATATATATAAAACGACGTATGCTTATACGAGCGATGACGAATGGATTGGCAAAGAACCGATTATCCCAGAAGATGTTCTTGAAAAGGCGAAGGCCTCATCGCCGCAATGCTTTGAAAAATAGCATCTGCCGTATCGCGTTTGCGAGGAGGGTGTGTCTGGCATATTGGAGGTTGATGTGCTGACGCATTTTAGGAGGTCATGAAAGCAGCTATTCCTGTGGAATACGCTGCTTTTGTTGTTTGGCGCGGGCTATTTGCTGTCGCAAATACGCCCGGCGTTGCTCGCCTATGCGTGGCGCATACGGCTCGCTGTCGCCCGCTATTCCGTTGGAATACGCGGGCGGTTTTGTATCCTGGATTCTCAAGCTAAACATGACGATGTGGAAATATGCAAGTCCAGTTGTTCGTATGTTTTTATCTATACACGCAAAGTTTGTAGATAACGCATTATATAAAGCCCGTAGGGCTTTGGGCGAGTAGCCCCCG
>JAFOHE010000353.1 GCA_017421975.1 Pseudomonadota bacterium | reverse complement strand
GCTTAAGATACAGTCGCGTATGGATGAAATAAAATGATGGCTGTGCCATAAATCATATAAAACGCGTTGAAAGGTCACGTGATTGGCACTGTAATCCGTCTGGTCAAGACATGGCGGATAATAATAGGAATTGACGACGTGTTCATGGGTCGATGAAAACTGGATCTTCGACTGAAGGGCGTCCCAGATTCGCACGCGTGATTCTCCGCGAAGCACAAGCGCAAGCGTGAGGGCGTAGAGCCGGCATATTTCTCGCGTTCGCGCATCCGAATGGGTCAGCCGCGTCATGCCGTCAATCGCTTCCAAAAGGGCTTCTTCATCACTCTCGCGCCATAAAGAAAGAACAATCGGAATCTGTCTGACGAGGAGTGATGCACTATTTAAATTGCCAATATCCCGCGTAACGGCATAATGCCAAAGTTGTTTGGCCTGCAGTGTCCCCGATTGCCCAAAAACTTCACACATGACGTGGTCTAGATCCATCGGATGACCATGCACCCATGACTGATAGGCTCGGATGAAGGCATCATAACGCACGCCGCTGTTTTGAACTGTCTCCAGACCCAAAATAAGCAACTGGCTCTCGTCACTCATCTCATGTACGTCCCAGCCGATTTCGTTACGCTTCTCCTGGAGCGCCTCCGAACGCATAAACAAATAGGGATTCGCAACACAGTCTCCCAAAATAGCTCCCAGAATAGCTCCCTCAACGCGTTTCCTAAATTCCATGATATCCTCCTTCGAGCATGAACGGTGAATTCCGTTATCTGGATAATGCCAGGCAGATGCGCTTTGTTACGGAAAAAATCAACATGTTCATGTAAAATTTAAAAATTTAGTGAACAAATAAAACTTCGTGGGAATAAACGTTTTCTTACCAGGAAGCGTCAATCGAACAAAGTAACAGAAGTTTATCGTCTGTATTTGTATTTGTATAAATATTTTCAAATGTGTATCATGTTTTGGGAGGCGCAAGCTATCTCGATACGCTTGCGCCTGCGGGCTATTTGATGTTCGATCGTCCGTAGGACGACGAACATCAAATACGCCCGCTTTGCTCGGCTATCGCTTTGCGATACGCCGAGCCAATGGGTTGGATTTTAGTCAGACGGATACAAGATAGATTATAGTAAGGTTTATAAAGGAGTGGCCATGATGTATGCAAATATCAAAAAAGGAGTGTTTTTTGTATTTATCGTTTGTATGGGGTGTCAGCAAACGAATACCAAACATGCGTCCAAAGATGCAGCCATAGAGGACATCAATCAAAACTGTTGCGAATCCAATTTTGCATTTGTGGATGGATTACTTGATTTCAAGCTCTTACCTTGTGCTGAAGAAGAACAGACGCCGGTCGCTTTTGGTAATTTGATGGATCCCAAGGCGAACGAAGACTGTGGCACGGAAGGTTCCTTTTTTATGGAGTATATTGTTGTAGACGGTATGTTTGTTTGTAATTTCGATGCCTGCCATTGTGGTGAGCAAATGATCGGTTTGGGAGAGACATGTTATTTTCCCCTTCGCCACTTCAAGCCGAATATGTTGGATAAAAAATGTACAGGCGCTGCAGGGTTCTGCCTGCAAAGTCATTATTTGCGTGAAGTGGATGCGTGGCAGAATCCGTCAGGCGCGGTCACCCTTCTTGAAGGTGCGCTCTGTTCGGGAATGCATTGTCAATGCGGTCATCGCGAAACAAAAGATGGAAAATGTGAAGGCACCGGTTATCCTTTTTGTGGCATACAGACCTATTCTCATGAGGATTCGGCAGCAGAGGCGTGGTTTGATTTTGGACCAGAAAATATCGAGGATTACGCCTGCAAGCCGGTTTCTGACAAAGCATTTCAAAAAGTTCAACGCACCCAGGAAGTCATTAGAAAGATAAGATCAGCTTCCAAGACGCTGCCGAATGGTTTCCATGCGCATGGGGCCTACGTTGATGTGATTCCCAAAGGTAAATTGCTGTCAAATCCTGAATTGGCAGAAAACGCCTGGATTTGTCAGAAAGAATCGTGTGCGTGTGGTGCGGTTATGGTGAAAGAGGGCGAGGCATGCCATACTGTTCGAACTAATATTTATGGAAAATGTAAAAATAATCGCGTGCCT
>JAFOHE010000352.1 GCA_017421975.1 Pseudomonadota bacterium | reverse complement strand
GAGGGTGATTTGTAATAGGGATTCTGACTAATCAATCCTTTCAGGCTTGAAGCTACTGCCCTCTGAAAAGCCAAACGCCTCTCATTCCACTCCACCAAACCTCTAAGGGCGTTACAGGTATCCGAACATACTTCAGGACAAAGCCTCTCAAACTCGCTCCATTCACCCTCCACAATGGCGTAATGAATAGCCCTTTTGTATGGTTCTAGCTCTTTTGAATAAAGGTAGGTGTCACCCTTTTGACCAAATGAGTAAACAAGTCTGATAAAAGGATTGGAGGCTTTTTCTGCAAAGAATTGTTCTCGGCTCACCCAGTGGAGAGGGTTATATTTTTTAAGATCACCATTTAAGGCGTCTACAAACAATTTGGGGACATCTCCCTGAAGATCATTCAGGATAAATCTTTTGGATTTACCGTAGAGCATCATGGCGTCTGAGACAGCACAACCTCCACAAAACACATCTACAAATGTTTCACAAGATGGTAGACGCTTCACCAACCACTCAGCAATCCTAGACTTTGATCCAGTGTAAGGTAGTCCGTAATTCATAACACTCCCCTCCAAAAGCAGGGGTGACCCCAGTGGGTGCGGAGAGAGAGAGCGAGACACCCACCAAAGCCATACGCATTTCCTTATTCGATTTCCTCCAAATATCGCACGCGACGGATCAAGCCGCGTGCCTCCGGCGTCATGCCGTGTTTTCTAAAATTATGCCCGCCCATGTTCCAGGCAGCTATGATGTCATCATCTTTGAATCGCATCGAAAGGTCTTTGAGATACGACGCTGCCGCTCGCGTCGCACACTCTAATTCCTCAAGATTGTTGCATCCATGAGCGCGACCCGTTGCCGGCATCATCTGCCAAAATCCGACCGCGCCACGATGCGAGCGAACGTCCTTCGATCGGCATCCGCTCTCGGCGACCATGAGAAGGTAGAACCTTTCGGGAAGGCCGTTCTCTTTGAGAATTTTTACAACCGTTGCACGAAAAGGCTCACACCGGACTAATCGTGCGTCCGTGTCGCAAAGCGCAGATGCGGGGATAAGTGCAAAAAATAAAAAAGCCAGGATTCTCATAGTTTTCTCTCTCAATCTGTAAAACTGTTTGTTGTTTTTCTTATCTTTTGATGACCGCTCCGAACGAGGTCAACACGATCACACGCAGGGATAGCAGGGTCTCTATCCTGGTGCTTCGAGATATATTCGTGCATTTTTCCTGTGATACACTCACGCCTAAACGTGAGTGTCACGACGGCATCTTCTGGCAGCATCGACAGAAGAACATCCATACGGTCTTTTCGCAGGCGAATTGATGTGTAGACTTTGCATGTTTCCCTTGTGTTTGTGATTTGTTCTACTGCGCTTGCCCAGCGACAATTCTCCGGACAATAACCTCTCTCTACGTCAATACGATCAAGCGAACGATCAACGGAATAACCGTTATCCCACGCCCAGTCCATAAACGCGGTAAAAGATCTTGACCAATCGTCACATATCTTGATTCCTCGCCCGCCATAATCGATGTAATCCTTTGACGACGCTACTTCGCAACGTTTTTTCATGCCTCGCCATATCTCGTACAGACGCGTTCCGCTTTTACATGTCGGCTTCATGCTCTACCTCCATCACAGCGAGAAGATCCAATGCGACATCTAGCGCATCCAGAATCTTCTGCCCATCCGGCATTACCTCTCTTCGTCCATCACACTCAAACCACACATACAGATCAGTCAGTGTTTCTCTAGCGTCGTGACAGGACATTTTTTCTTTCTTTTCCATGATTTGTCTCCTTATGAGTCATATCCGATTGTCCAGATTATCCTTATCGTTTAGCCATGGCGAAGGCAGCCGCCATCGAATTAAATTGCTCTTTTCCCATATCCTGGCACGCTTTCACGCGTTCGGCTTCAAGCGCATCGAGAGTTGGCGTGAACAGTTTGGCGCGAAGATAATTCAGGACATGGAGACTTCGTGACAATAACGTCAGGAAGTCATCGAGCACCATTGTTTTACGAAGCGCTACGAGTTTCTTGTCCGTCTTCTTGTCGATCTTCTTCTGCACGTATTTTCTGTAACAGTCTGTTGTTGCTCCTTCGTAGATGAAGTAGACGGAGCAGACAATGAAATCACGCTGCACCGACGTCAACCAGTTCTGTAAGGTGTTTGCGCCGAAGATTGTATCATTGAACAGGATGCCAATGTTATATTTCACGTCGAGTTTTTCGATAGCCTTCTCCAGAACTTCAGTGAAGAATCCGGCGTTTGAGATCATGGCAACCGTGTCACGATCTTTGATCAAATCCTCAACCTTGGCATCGAAGAATGATGCGATCATGAACAGAAGATTGACCGTTCCATTTGCGACCAACTGTGAAGAAAATCGCGAAGGATTATCCATCCATGGCCGGAGGTCAGCGGT
>JAFOHE010000351.1 GCA_017421975.1 Pseudomonadota bacterium | reverse complement strand
TGATCTTTATCTTTATGATACGACGCCGCCCTGTACCTTCGGTATTCGCGATGAATTTATCTCCGCAGGCCGCCTCGACGATCTCGAAATGGTCTCTGCCGGTCTCGAAGCCTTGATCGCCGAAAAAGATGAAACCCCCGACGTCACGCGCGTCCTGGCTGTCTTTGATAACGAAGAAACTGGCTCACAGACAAAACAGGGCGCGGGAAGTCCCTTCTTCCCTTCGCTCATCGAACGCCTCGTCCTGGCTCAGTCTGGCTCCCGCGACGATTACTTCAGATCGGTCGAAAAAGCTTTCATGGTCAGCGCCGACAATGCACACGCGTGGCACCCGAATTATGCGGACAAATATGATCCCGTCTGCCATCCCATCCTCGGAGGCGGCCCTGTCATCAAATACAATGCCGCACAAAAATATGCTTCCGATGCTCGCTCCGCCGCCGTCTTCTCAGCCCTTTGCGCGGATGCTGGTGTATCCTGTCAGGTCTTTGCCAATCATTCTGATGTCGCTGGCGGCAGCACGCTCGGCAATATCCTCACATCCAATATGCCGATTCAGGGCGTCGATATGGGGTGCGCCATTCTCGCCATGCACAGTGTACGTGAAACGGGCGCTACCGTCGATTATGATTTCTGTACGCGCGTATTCAGACGCTTTTACGGTAAAAATTAAAGGATTGCGATAAGGGGGCCGATGCTATGGCTTGCGCCATACGCGATCGGTTGCTTCGCTATTGGCCTTCGGTCAATACGCTCGCTGGGGCCGACGCTATGGCTTGCGCCATACGCGATCGGTTGCTTCGCTATTGGCCTTCGGCCAATACGCTCGCTGGGGCCGACGCTATGGCTTGCGCCATACGCGATCGGCTGCTTCGCTTTTTAAAATAGGAATGAGGATGATGTTATTCGATACACACGCGCATTTGAACGATGTTTCTTTTGATACCGATAGAGAGGCTTTAATTGATGCTTTGCCGAACAACGGCATTGCTTATGTTATGGTGCCTGCATGGGATCTGCCTTCAGCTCAGATGGCAGATGCTCTTTCAAAAAAATATGAGCGCATTTACGCGGCTGTTGGATCCCATCCCGATTCGGCCAATGCCGTCGATGATGCGGTTCTCGAAACTTATTGCGATTTGTGCCGCAGTAACCCCAAAATTCGTGCGATCGGCGAGATCGGCCTCGATTACCATTATGAAGATGTACCGCGTGACATTCAAAAAATGGCTTTCCGCCGTCAGATGGCTCTCGCTCAGACATTGGGCTTGCCCGTCATCGTTCATGAGCGTGAGGCTCATGAGGACGGCATGGCAATCGTCCGTGAGTTTCCGGAGGTGCGCGGCGTCTTTCATTGTTATTCCGGATCACTTGAAATGGCCAATTGGCTCGTTGAACGTGGTTGGTTTATCGGTTTTACGGGTGTCCTGACGTTCAAAAATGCCAAAAAAGCCATTCACGTTGCGCAAGCTCTGCCCATGCAAAATATCGTTATTGAAACGGATTGCCCCTATATGGCCCCTGAGCCTTTTCGAGGCACGCGAAATGAGCCATCTAAGATTTATCGCATGGCCGAAAAATTGGCAGAAATCCGTGGCATGACCGTCGAAGAAATACAAACGATCACGCTCGAAAATGCCAAACGGCTTTACGGCTTGTCGCGTTGATGCTTGCCAAACGAACGGACACGGCCTATAGGGCGCATACAGTTTTGACAATCAAGATTCGTCAAATTGTCTGATCCTCAAACAAAAAAGTTATTCATCTGGGAGTAACGCATGTCCACCAGTCCGGTTTTGATGTGCCTGCTTGCCAATCCCGTGGTCGTCGCACTGACGGTCTGTTATGGGGTGGCTGTGGCGGTATTTCACGTCTGCGCGATTCGCTTCGGCGCAAAAGCAACGCTCATTTCCAAGAGCATTGCCAGTCTTTTTTTTGTCATCATTGGGAGTGTGGTGCTTTTCACGCTCCTCGCAACCAAAGATAACGCGGCTGTGATGGGATCGGGGATGTATCTGCTTATCTTCCTGGGACTTATGCACGGGTGCATTGGCGATGTGTTGCTCGCATGTAGAAAAATCTTTCCCGAAAAAAGAACAAAATGGATTGCATCTGGCATGGTGGCATTCGCGCTTGGACATATCTATTATGCCATTGCTGCGTTTGAGTATCTGAATTCAACAGTAAATACGCTTGAAACACCACTCAAAATGATGCTCCTCATCGCACCGTTTGTGCTGAGCGCCGCCATCGATTTTGGTAATATCAAACTCGCAACACGCTTGAATTTGGCTTATGGTAAATTAAGAATTGGTGTGATAATTTATAGTTTTATAATTGCTTTTTTACTCTTTTCGACGCTCGTCGGAAGTCTGACAGCCTTTGCCTCTACCAATGATACCATAACACTTTTGCCCATTCTTCCAATTACATTATTTACAATTTCTGATTTTGTACTTTCAACCAATTATTTTGATAAAGAACGTCGCCCCATGACGCCGAAGCAGATTATCGTGATTCATGTTACTTACTATATGGCTCAGCTCATGTTTGCACTGGCTTTGTCAAGTCCGCGCCTGACGTGCATGGCGTCTTCGTTATGACGACGTTTCGTCCATAAAACAACGGTCAATCTCCGTTTGCAATATTTTCATCACTTCGCGGTTGGAAATAGTCCATGCGCAGTTTCATCCTGGATTCTCAAGCTAAACATGACGATGTGGAAATATGCAAGTCCAGTTGTTCGTATGTTTTTATCTATACACGCAAAATTTGTAGATAACGCATTATATAAAGCCCGTAGGGCTTTGGGCGAGTAGCCCCCGGCAACGCCGGGGGTAAAAGCAAAATCAACCCATATAAACCTCGTTAGAGGTTTTCGAGAAAAAATTCAAATCATGCCAAATACCTA
>JAFOHE010000036.1 GCA_017421975.1 Pseudomonadota bacterium | reverse complement strand
GTAGGTGAAAGAAAGCGAATACTCGCCCTGCGGGATATATGTGAATCCGTTTGCTACGGAAAGCGCCATTGACTGCTGAGCAGAAGTTGTGCTGAGACTTCTTACGACAGTTCCCTCTGAGGCATTGCGCCAGGCGATGGATGTGTACATCCATACGCTCGAAGAGACATCGAAGCTCGGCCTGTCAGACCGAGAACTTCGGATCGAATTTCTCAAGGCTGTCCATCTGCGCTATCGTCTGCGCAAGAGCGGGCGTTTATACAAATCACTGCGCACGGAAATATATAGTTTTCTGGATGGCTCATTAGCTGTGTTCTGCGAGCGCGTGATTGAATCCGGCATGAGTGACAACGAAGTCACGCTCTTCAAACGCTGGATTGAGTGTACCGATCTCTTCCGAAAGGCATAAAATAAGCATATTCGCCAATAAGCAGTTTTTAATAACCCGCAGGCGTTTATGTACTTTTTCAACGCCTGAAGTGTACCCAAATGGAGGCAGAAATGTACAATTTTAACGAGTACCCGTTCACCCTCACCGTGACTGATGCCGAGCGCATTGCATCGCTTCACGACAACGACGAAAACTGGGATTTCTGGGAATTTATAAAACTCTCGGAGCTGATATTTCGCAAATTATCCACTCGGTTTTCCACACATAATCCACAGGAGCGTTGATATGAATTCACAGCATTGCGCGGACAGCGCCTTCGACAGATGGTTTTCGGATTTTGATTACAACGACCGCGACGAGTGCGAGTGCGATGATCCAGAGTTCGCCTATCGCTACGAAAAAGCGCTCCAGACACTCGATGAAGTGGATTTGGCATTGTGGGAAGCGGATTACGAATTAACAGAATACAACAGGTGCAGATAGGAGGGAAACATGAATGAGCAGGACGAAAGA
Organism: Pseudomonadota bacterium; assembly: GCA_017421975.1. Classification (GTDB taxonomy): domain Bacteria; phylum Myxococcota_A; class Bradymonadia; order UBA4248; family UBA4248; genus RGIG464. The sequence goes on along the minus strand of JAFOHE010000036.1, from coordinate 23,585 downwards.
TTCTATCTCAAAAACCAACTCGAACACCGCATCTACGGCAAAGAGGAACCCCTCAAAACCATGTGGTGGATATTCGACACGGCAATCAACACGCCACTTCACGAAAACAACAAGCAGATGCTTCTTAACTTAGCTGAATCGTGGGCAAAGGGCGGAAACGAAGTCATCTTCAAGGCACTTTCACGAATCTGAACCATCGGCGGACATAAGCCCGCCAAAGGAGAACAAACCATGGCGAAATTATTTCCAACAACGCGAAAAGAACTCACACATTCGGCGATGCAGTGCTTCAACGATTGCCGAATGAAGTATCACTGGCGCTACGAATGCGGCCTCGTTCCGACTGAGAAGATTCAGGCCCTGGAATTTGGCAGCGCATTCCACAAGGGACTGGAATTCTGGTTCAAATACGGCATTCAGGATGCCGCCATTGGTGCAGCGCTGGGCGACGCAGAAGAGCGCAGGCTGACCGTCGAAGACCAAATCAAACTCGAATGTATGCTCACGCAGTACATGGAAACCTATGACCATGAGAATTTCACCGTCGTCGAGGTTGAAAAGCCGTTTCGCGTGGAACTACGAAACCCAAAGAGTGGACGGCGTTCACAGCTCTTTGATCATTCCGGCAAGATCGACGGTCTTGTCCAGGACACCAACGGCAATTACCTGATCCTCGAACACAAGACGACAAGTGACATCAACGATGCCTACCGAAAGCGCATCCTGATTGACGCCCAGATCTGCGAATACGCCATCGCCATCGAACGCATGATGGGCATTACGATTGCCGGTGCCATCTACGACGTGGCTGAAAAGCCGCGCATCAAGATGAAGCAGGGCGAGACGGACGAAGAGTTCGAAGCGCGAAAGGCTGAACTTCTGGCCAAGTCAAAGACGGGCAAGACGACAGCCAAAAAGCAGGAACCTGAAACAGGTGAAGAGTTCAAAGCGCGTGTCATGGCTGCGCTCAAGCCCGAATCTTTTCAGCGATTCACTGTGCTTTTTGGCATTGAACAGAAAAAAGAAATCATGACTGAAATGTGGTCGATTTCACAGGACATGAAAGCACCTAAGATGTACAAAAACACAGGTATGTGTGCCAAAACCGGAATGGAGTGTCCATACTTGGATTTGTGCAGAGCAAAAGGCGATTTGAGCATGTGCGAGGGCAAATACGAAAGCAGAAAGGTGAACGAGGAACTGGAGGTATGAGATGAACGAAATTATGGTTCAAAATGGCAGAGAGGCACGCTTTATCACCACACAGCCAACCACATCACAGGCACTTCGGCGCGTCAAATGCTGCCTGAAGTCAGCGCTGACGATGCTCGAAACGATTTCGCCCAAACAGCTTCGCGGAGATGATTTTGTGGATTTTTGTACAGTAGAATTACAGGTTGAACGAGCCTACGGGCTTTTAAAGATTATCCGCACACAGGAGGAAACGAAATGATTACATCACAGGAAACGACAAATTTGATGAAAGCCATGGTTGAGGCGGCCCCCGAGATTTCATCCATTGGCAAAACCAAACAGGCTTATGGCTACAAATACGCCACACTCGACAGCCTGATTGACATGCTCAGGGCCGTTCTCCCAAAACATGGCCTCTGGTTCATGCAGATGCCGACGCGCAATGGCGAGCAGTCCATCCTGACCACGAGGGTCTTTCACACCTCTGGCGAGTGGATTGAGGATTCGATTCAGATGACGGACACGGAGTTATCGGGAAAGACAAACGACACGCAGAAAGTCGGTGCCAGCATCACCTATTTCCGGCGCTATGCCCTCAGCTCCATCTTCGGTGTCGCTGCCGATGAGGATGTGGACGGCAATCTGAATTCAAGACCACAAACCAAAACTGCCAACAGAACCGCAAATGCGGGACCACAGCCCGCCACGGCGCAACCTGTACCGCCACAACCTGCACCAGCACCACCGCAGACGCCAGAGGTCGAGGAAGCCGAAAAACAGGCCAAGGCGGCAAAGTACCTAAATGACAATTACGCAAACCGCCTCAAACAGGGCGAACCGCCAATGAGCATCCTTAAAGACTATGCAGACCTGCTCAAAACGGATGTTCAAAAGCCCCCTGTCGAGATGACACCGACCGATGTTCGGGTATTAGCAAGGGCATTGGCAGAAAGAGACAGAGAACGCAGAAAGTCAGGCGAAAACAAAACAGTTCGATAAGGAGAATGAATCATGTCAGCATTGGATTATTGGGGTAACGATTGGGCAACCTGTGAAGCCAAAACGAGCGACTTCATCACGCCGCCGGATGGCAAATACGAAATCGAGGTGGAGAGCGTCGATTACGATGAGGTTGATGATAAACGCGGCGGGTGTTTCCCGCAGTTTACATGGGTTTTCAGGATTATCAAAGGTGAGCTTACCGACAGCAAATTCCGCAAATATACAGCCATCCGACAGCAGAGCAACCTCGGGTTTCTCAAAGGGGAGATGCAGAGACTCTGCATTCCGACGGGATGCCCGATCAATCAGTTGCCGAACTACCTGAGAATGGCCGTCGGTTCGATGGTCGAGGTGCAGGTCAAATCCAGCTCCAAGGTGAAGCAAAATGGCGAGCCGTACAAAGAGTGCTACATCCAAAGGCTTCTGAAGAAATCCGAATGGATAGTGAGCGGCCAGATTCCCCCGGCACCACAGGTTCAACAGCCGCAGTACCCCCAACAGGCACAGCAGCAATATCGGCAACAACCGCAGTATCCGCAAAACAACGGATGGAACGACAATGTGTCGCGGTATGATGCACCGTATTACAACACCCAGAACGACGATATCCCGTTCTAAGGAGCGATCATGGACTGTGAATCGTATTGCGAACTGACGGCAGAATTTCGCGATGACCTGCGCACTTTAATCGGTGCAAGCTCAAACAACACCGATGACTTTGTTCTTGGTTCGCTTGAGTTTGCCCAGGCACGGCAAGGAATGTTGCTGATTCTCTGTCAGCTCACGCAATTGCAAAAGAAATATCGAAAGATGCTGAATGCGAATTAGCGCAGTCAATGCGCACGGGGTGAATCATGTACTGGATGCTGGATGAAAATTTTGAAGAAGAGCGCGTAGTACGCAAATGCCTTCAATCTTTCGGGAGTGGAGACAACAATGGTGAACGACGGTATCGAACGCTCATTCTAATGCTGACCAATTCAGCAAGCGGCAAGGGGTGGCACGATGCCCGAGACCTTGCCTGGGACTTGAATCGCCCCGTCAAACAGTGCGAGCAGGTGTGGTTGATATGCTGTGAAGAGAATGTACTTCGGGCGTGCGGCAATGGCAAATACAGCGCGGTTGAGTGGATGGTTGAACACAAATATTTCAACGATACCTGGAGACAGAAACAGCCTGAAGGCCAACAGCAACAGTCACAACAACGGCCTCCACAGCCGCCGCCAGTACCAAATTCGCAGCAACGCGGGATCACGTCATATCAAGCCCAGCCATATCAAGGGCAATCGACACGATACCCACAGGAGAGAGACAAAAACAACTTTGGATAGGGAGAAACCATGAACATACAACAAACACAGCAGGTTTTAAGCTACATCTGGTCAACGCACCCGAGCGCGCCAAAGTATTCCGAAGATGGCAAAATGCGCACCGTGGCCGCCTATTTCCGCGTCCTTTATCAGTACTCGGTGGATGACGTGATGGAAGCCGTGGATAAGGTGTGCCGCGAATCACCTTCGTTCATTCCGTCGGCATACGAAATCGAGAAGCGATGCTCAAAGCGCATCAATGTCGAAGCATACCTGTCGAAAGAATACGAGGTGCTTGGGGATCGGCTCGAAGAAGCCGAGGCGAAACGCCTGGCATTAAAAGAGGACTATCAGGCCGCATTTTCTGCACGTGATGCAATCATGCGTGAATACGGCAGCATGATGTTTTGCAACGAAGAGAAACAGACCGCGCGCCGTGAAGAATACCGCGAAAAGTGTGCACCGCACGAAACCGTGATCGAGCAGTACAGTGAAATTAGCGATGAATGTGGACGGATCAAGGCGCGAATGGATGAACTGCTCAGCCGGGCAACGTGGGCCGCACAGGATGCCTACGATAAACAGCAGACGCAGATGGCGCATAAAGACCTGTGTTCACTCGGTTATGACCGACTGGCTTTGGAGGAATGGGATGGATGCTGCAAAATTACCTGTTATGCTTGGAGAGCGCCTAATTGAAGAAGCATATTATAACGATCCCATCGGTCACTTTACACGTGTAATGGCAAATGCGTGTTGCATTCTCGAAGGATTAACAAACGAAGAAATAGCGATGGAATTTCAGCGTTCCACTTCCGTATTATTCAAGGAGGCATTGCAAAAATACAACGACATCATCAAAGGTCAAACCAATCAGAGCCGCGAAGATAACAGCATGAAGTGCGGGCTATGAGAAATGTGCCATGAAACAGCTATCCCTTTTTGACTGGGCACAGATTCCCGTCAGGGCATCCCCAAAACTGGAGATCGGCACATACATCGAAGACACGCTCGCGGCACGCCGTGGCCGCATCCTGCGCACCAAAGACCTGCACGTTGGCACGATATGCCTCCTCAACCAATCGACAGCAACGCGCACATGGTCAAAGGTCGTCAAAATCACCCAAATCACAGACAGAGAAATTCACATGAGTGATGGCTGTCCGCTGGCATCCGGCGACTTCATGTTCACTCGCCCTGAATACGTGGACGACATCATCAAAGACCAAACTATTCAAAGCCGCGAGGGCACGCTCTTCGAGGCTATCCTAAACGAAAACTAAGGAGAAAAGACAATGACAAAGAAAGAGATGGTAAACTTTTTGGCAGAAAACACAGGGTGTTCAAAGCAGGTGGCAGACAAAATCATCAGCATATTGCCTGAATTGATTACCGAGAGTCTGAATGCCGATGGCAAATGTTCGCTTCCCGGTCTTGGCACGTTTGCGGTCAAGACGCGCAAGGCACGCACGGGCAGAAATCCAAAGACGGGTGAAGTCATTGAGATTCCAGAGAAGAAAGCGGTGTCGTTCAAGCCTGCGCCGAGCTTTGCGAAAGCATTTGGTGAAGATGAGGAATAGGCCGTCAGCAGGTGGTCAGATTTCACGCACACGCGATTTCTTGAGATTTGGCCACCACAAACACGATTAAAACGAAAGGCCGCTTAGAACGGAAAACGAGCGGCCTGTGGAGAATGAGATGAACAGGAAATACGCACTCAAGAAATATACCGACCTGACGTGTGCTGATGCCTCCTGCGAGCATGCAAGATGTGCCCTCATTTCGCTGAAGGATGCGTATGATTTCAAGCCTCGCATCGTCTGCAGAATCGACAAGGCAATCGAGGCAATGGATGTGATCACCACGGTTTTGCTCGGCCTTAAGAATATCGAAGAGCAAGAGATTTTGTCGCCGACTTATCAGAATGAGTAAAAAATGTTTGAAAAACCGCTCAAAAACGTGCGCAAAAATGACCATTTTGTCATGAAAACGTGCATTTTTGAGCGGATGTGTTTACCTGTTCGGGTGAAATGTGATCCAAAATCGGCTATAATCAGCGCGGTTTATGGGGTTGAGCGGGTGAACGATGGCTGGAAAAAAGATAAAAAAAGATAAAAAATTGTTGCCCAGACACGAGGTCTTTGTGCGTGCGCTGGCCGCAGGGAAAGACCGTGCGGATGCCTATATCGAAGCATATCCGAAATCCGCCAAGAGTTCGCGCGACCGTGTGGCTCGGACTGCCTACCAATTGCTTCAGCGGCCAGAAATCATGTCGGCATATCAGGCCGAACTCGAAAAGCACCGCGCCGAAGAGGAGCGGCGCAACCGATGGACGTATGAAAGGAGCGTTCAGGCGCGGCTTGAGGCGCTTGACGCGATTGCCGAGGAACGAAACCGCCGACGGACGGCACAGGAAACAATGGCCACGGCCATGATGGAGCATCCGCCGGAAGGTCTGTCGCCCGAAGAGATTGTCTTGAAAGCACAGGAAATTCTGATGCAACCGATTCTGACGGCGCAGACGACGAGCGCGGTTGCGCAATTGTGTGACGGCCTCGACAAGCTGACGGGACTGATGCGGGACGAAGGAAGCAACCAGATGAACGTGTTTATCACGTCTGATCCGTGGGACAAGCCATGACCGATATTCGCATCAACGTGTCCGAAATGATGGGCGATGGTTATGACGATTTCTGGCGGTTCAAGGGACGCTATCGTGTGGTAAAAGGTGGTCGTGGCTCAAAGAAATCTACTACAACGGCCCTGTGGATCGTCATTCGCATGATGCGCACACCGAGCGCAAACACACTCGTTCTGCGGCGATATTTCAACACGCACCGCAATTCGACGTTTGCACAGATTCAGTGGGCAATCAATCGCATGGGCGTTGGCTCATTGTGGAAAGCCACGATGTCGCCGCTGGAAATGACGTTCAAGCCGACAGGGCAAAAGATCATCTTTCGTGGTCTTGACGATCCGCAGTCGATCACGTCGATCACTGTCGAAAAAGGCCATATCTGTTGGTGCTGGTGGGAAGAGGCTTTTCAGATCAACGATGAGTCGGCATTCGACAAAGTGGACTTGTCACTTCGTGGCCAGATGCCCAAAGAGCTTTTCATTCAGCACACAATGACGCTTAACCCGTGGTCAGATAAGCACTGGATCAAACGGCGGTTCTTCGACAGCCAGGATAATCCCGACATCATGGCCATCACGCGCAACTACACGTGCAACGAGTTCCTGTCGGATGCAGACCTGGCATTGTTCGAGCGGATGAAAGTCGAGAATCCGCGCCGTTTTGCCATCGAGGGTAACGGCGAATGGGGAATCAGCGAGGGGCAGGTTTTCGAGAACTGGGAGACACAGGAATTCGATGTCGAAGCGATGCGGCATGACTTCATCGACTATGGCGAGCGTCGATACATTGACCGCTTCGGGCTGGACTTCGGCTTCTCGCAAGACCCGACGGCGTTCATTCATGCCATGATTGACACACGAAAGCGCGAAATCTATCTGTGCAACGAGATTTACAAGACGCATCTGCTCATTGATGACATGTACCGCGAGATCAAGGCTCTTGGTTTCGATGGTGCCGAAATCATCGCGGATTCGGCGCAGCCGGGCACCATCGCCGAACTCAAAAAGCGCGGATTGATCCGCATCAAGCCAGCAAAGAAAGGACAGAACAGCGTTCGCGATGGCATTGCACGGCTTCAGGATTACAAGATCATCATACATCCGAAATGCACCAATGCGATTGTCGAATTCTCGAACTACGTCTGGGCGAAAGACAAAATGAACGGCCAATATCTGACCGTTCCCGTGGATGAATTCAACCACATCATTGATGCGCTGCGCTATGCGACCGAGGGCTTAGGCATCAAGAGATTCTCTTGGTGATTCGATGGCGGCTTTGAGATCATCGAACAACGCACCGTCACTTTGGCGTGTAGCCTGTCGGCCAGTCTCCATCTGCCAGCGGCGCACAATCGTGTCACAGTAGATCGGTGACAATTCACAGCCGAGGCATTTGCGTTTTGTGCGTTCGGCAGCGATGAACGACGTGCCGGAACCTGAAAACGGATCATAGACATATTCGCCTGGTTCGGAGTTGTTCTCCATCGGACGTTTCATGCATTCGATGGGCTTTTGTGTGCCGTGTCCCCATTCGCCTTCGTCGAGATGCAGGATGTTCGGGATGTCCCAGACGGTCGTCTGCGTGCGGTCGCCCTGCCAGTTGTGTTTGCCACGTGTCGCATAGACGCACGGTTCGTGCTTCCAATGATAGTCACCGCGTCCGAGGACGAACTGCGATTTGTTCCAGACAATGAGCGAATTGAGCGTGAATCCGCATGATCGCAGACCATCATAAACGACATCGGAGTAGAGCGCGGCGTGCCAGACATACGCGACATTTCCGGGAAACAGCGCATAAGCCTCTCGCCAGTCTGCGCGGTCATCGTTCAACACTTTGCCTGTCCTTCCGCCTGTCTCGGATGGCTCGTAATTGATGCCATAAGGCGGATCGGTGACCATGAGGTTCGGATTATCATTGCCGAACAGCCGCTTGACGATTTCGGCATTGGTGCTGTCGCCGCAGATCAGTCGATGATCGCCCAAAAGCCATACGTTGCCGGGTTGTGTGACTGGATTTGGCGTCTCTTCGACGGCGACAGGTGCGTCGTCGGTCGGGATGTCTGGCAGATCGTCGCCGAGGTTTTGGAGTGCTGAGATTTCGTCTTCGGTGAAACCGAGCATGTTCAGATCGAAGTTCAGATCGGCGAGGTCTTTGAGTTCGAGCGCGAGCATATCGTTGTCCCATCCGGCATCAAGCGCAAGGCGGTTATCGGCAAGGATGAATGCGCGACGCTGCGTTTCGGTGAGATGGTTTTCCATGATGCAGGGGATTTCTGCGAGGCCGAGCTTTTGTGCTGCCATGACACGTCCATGTCCAGCGAGGATGCCGCCATCGGCGCTGATGACAACGGGACTTAAAAAGCCAAACTCCTTGATGCTTCCCGCAAGTTTTGCGATCTGATCGGGGCTGTGGGTTCGTGCGTTTCGGGCATAAGGAATGAGTGAATCGGTTGTGCGCATGACGAATTGTGTTTGCATGGTATCTCCTATTTGAGTTTGCGGAAGCCGTCGATGAGTTTGACGGCTTTTGTGATGGTTTGTTCATCGGTTCGGCTGTTTCCGGCCAATGTGCTTCCGGCAAGTTTGATGAGGGCATTTGCCACGACTTCGGATGGTGTGGGCTTTGAAGTATGATTTGCTTTGAGCTGTGCGATATCCCAGCCAACGGCGCGGGAAATCCAGTGATTTCGTTGCGCAATGGCGCGTAAGTCAGTTGAAATGCCGCGCATTGTTCCGGTGTGCAGGTATTCGATGAAAAGTGCGTATTCAGAATCGGTTTCGTGTTCAAGCTGTGCGGGTATCTCGGCCATTGTGTTCCTCCAAAGAGCCAGTCATTGTAGCACAATGGCGCAAAAGACTGTACAAATTATCACGCATGAACTTTTGTGAATATACGCTGTATGCTGTTCGAGGGGGTAGCGACGTATTGAGCGACAGCGAAATGGCGCTTAGGGGGAGACTTCCCCCGCCAAAATTAAACCTCAAAAATGTTCATTATTTCGTGGTTTTGAAAACTGAATGTGCTAAAATCTTATTAAGATTTGGCGATTTCTTAATAAGATTTCGCAGGTTTGAATTTTTGGAGGGGCGTATGGATGTGATGTGCGATTTGACGAAAGAACCGGGTGTGAAGGTGATTCATGTTGGCGGCGAGCCACGGCGACCCAAGAAGAAGCCGGTTTCGCTATCGTTTGATGAGGGCCAGCTTGCGCAGGTGGACGGACGCGCAGCGCAGTCTGGCGCGAATCGCAGCGGGCAGATTCAACGTGATTTGACGGCATATTGGCGGTTGTTGACCGATGGCTTCAGGCGCGTGCAGTGTGCGTTGACGGTCGAAGATGCGCGGTATATTGCCCGGATTTTCAAGGGGCGCGTGCTGGTGGCAAGCGACGATGTGCTTTGGTGTGACGCGCTTCTGTGCGCCTACGTGCGGCAGTCGAAATCGTATGGCGATGCCGCGCTGGCTGAATCAGTGGCGGCGAAGATCGAGAAGTGCGACCATCTGGCGCGTCTGGCGTTGATGGACTGGATTCGGCGTGCGGCGGTGAGCAAGGATGCAGTGCTGTTTGAGGGGTGGGGGTAAGGAGTGGTTATTCTCGCCTTTTGGGAGAATGAGTGCTATGAGAAAGGAGCATCCGGAATGGATGTGGTGCGATGACTGGAAATGGCGGAGTGAAGGCATGGGCGATACAGAACTAACACAGGCTTTGTTTGAGGATTTGCATGCAATGCAGAAAAAGTATTGCGGAGAATGCCTAAACTACCCTTCGGCTGGAGAAAAGCTCAATTTTGAAGTCAAATCCATTGATGATTCTGAGAGCTTTATCATTGATGTCTCTGTCTCAAGAATGACGTTGAACAAAGTTACACATCAGGAGAGATACAGGAAGACAATTCCTCTCGTTCGAATAGACATCAATGGCCCGCAACATATCAACCCGGATGGGAAACGAGTTTCAGGGAATCACATTCACCTCTATCGCGAGGGCTATGGTGATGCTTTCGCCATAGAACTTCCAGACAATTTTGACAAATCATCTAACTATAAAGCATTAATGAGCTTCTTACGTTACTGTAATGTTTTGGAGCCATCAAAAATAGTCACAAGGGGGTTGTTCAATGGCTGATGTTATTGAAATAAAAAAACTGATTGATGGTTATTATTCTTGGTTACACGAGTGTTCATCAATCAAAGAAGCCAAGAATGACTGGTTTGAGGTCGATACCCCTATGCTTGATCGTCACAATGACTTCCTTTCCATTTATATTAGAAAAAATGGTGAAGAGATTGAACTCTCAGACGGTGGATACATCATTTCTGACCTTGATATATCTGGCTTTGACGTTTCAACGTCAAGACGCAAAGATTTGATTCAACAGATAGCCCGTGGATTTGGGGTAAGAGTTGAGAATGGCGAGATTAAAACCTCTGCCACCATATCAGACTTTAACATAAAAAAACACATGCTACTTCAGGCGATGCTCTCAGTGAATGATCTATTCTACTTGATTTCTCCTGCGGCAATTTCTGTATTTATAGATGAGGTGTTCAAATGGTTCAGTCTGAATAATATCCGCATGGTGGATAACTGTCAGTTTACGGGAAAAAGTGGTTTTGTACATCATTTAGATTGTGTGATTCCAAAATCTGAAAAGCAACCAGAGCGAATTATTGACATGATTAATACACCAAACAAACAAAATATTCAGAACACAATTTTCAAATGGTTAGATACAAAGGACAATCGACATAAAGATACAACACTATGTGCTATATTAAACGATACGAATATTAAAAAGACTTCTGTCGTCGAGCCGTTGACTAGTTATGGTATTAAGGCAGTTGCTTGGTCAAAGATCGGTGAATTTCAGAGCTATTTTGCTGCATAAAACAGTCACTGCTTTCTATTCCCTCAAATACACCTCAATCGCCTGTTTTGCTTCTACCCAACCATGACAGACGATGGTGTAATACCCCTGCTCATCGAGTGCGGCCATCATGGCTTCCTGCTTGTCGGATGTCTGGCCGCCTTTTGCTTTTTTCATCTCGATGAACAAGCCGTGGCCGTCGTGGCGGGCGACAGCCAAAAAGAGATCAGGTACTCCTGCACGGACGCCTTCGGCTTTGAGCTTTGATGCAACGATGACGTTGCGCTGGCCGCCGTTTGGGATGGCGAAGAGCAGCAGTTCAGGAATGCCGAAGCCACGGCATGCCAGAGACCACCACTGCATGAGATTGACCTGCTCGATGTGTTCAAGGGATTTCATTGCTGTGCCTACTCCCAGCTCCATTTTGTTTCCTTGACCTCAGTTACCACCTCATGCTTTTTGCGTTCCAGTTGTCTCACTGAACTGATGTCATACTCATAGATTTGACGAGATACGACCTGCGCGAAGAAGTTATTTGACGCAATATCCCCATACTGAGCGAAGTCTTCAGCGTTGCGGAAATCTTCAAAAAAGCGAGTCTTGGTCTCTCTGCAAGATTCACCGTTCCCATCGCTTCGAGAATGAGAAATCTCGACAACCACTTTCCAGAGTTTTGTTGTGCTTTCCATTGTTATTTCTCCTCTATCCAGCTTGCGCCGCAGAGCTGTGTGTTCCCGTCTTCAGCCCAGCAGCCGGTATCCACTTTAACCTCTTCGGTGCAGGGATAGATGCTGTCGTTTGTTTCGATGCGCAAACACTCGCCATCCGGCGTCACGAAGATGCGAATTGCGAGCAAACAAAGTGTGCAGATGTGATTCACTGCTGCTCCTCGCTTTCAAATACCATCTTATCAATAAACTCAGCCTCACCAGAACGTAGGGTTCGAAGCAAGTGATCTAGAGTAAGCATAATATCATCTTGAACTTTTTCGTTTGTTACATCTTCCCATTGCATAAGAGACTGAATGAGATTGTCGCATAGAGAGGCTGAATCGCGAACACACAAGAACTCAAGCATTTCAAGTTTTGTCATCGCTGTGCCTACCGAGCTGTAAGACGTTTTGGATCATCCTTGGGGATGAAATTGATGCTCTCCATATCTCTGTCTGTCTCGATGAGGCCCGCAGGCTGTCCGTGATAGAGCTTGTAGAACGATACGCACGATCCCCATGCGTGCGGGTAGATTTCTTCGTCGTCATCGAAATATTTGTCCAACGTTTTCTTAAAGTCTCCGTATTTCATTGCTGCGCCTCCCGTGCGGCCAGACCTTTGAGGCCGTCTGTTTTTAGCTGATCGTTCAGTATCTTCTCTTCTATCTCGGATATATAGACCCAGTATGTTTCAAAGTTCCTCGAAACGGCAAAGCAACAACACCCAGACATACACAGATTTTTCCCGTCTCGTTTGCACGCCCAATAGTCCATCTCGTCTGAATCGTGACTTTCAAAACGCGCAAGGATTAGCTTATCCTCTTCTGGCAGTTCTTCTCGTGTGTTTCGCCAACTCATCTCATGCTCCTATCCCGTCCGTTCCCGTCCAAAAGTCATAGACAGATTTCTCTTCCAGCGCGAGTTCGGCGGCGATTTCGTTACATTTGGCCTGAATGTCGAGCGGCGATTTGTCTTCGTTCCAGTCAAGGCGTCTGACGATGGTCTTGCCGTCGAGACTTTTGGCGAGTTTGTGGATTTCGACGTCGAGACTGTGGAGATAGTCGAGCGAGATGTCGGACTCGATACGGCGGCCCGCGTTTTCGCTCATGCGTTTCGAGATTCGGTCGCGGCTGACTTCGGGGGTCGTTTCGAGAAAGATGGCCATCGCAGGCGGTTCGAGATGTACCTTCATGTCCGTATGATGGCAAAGGTAGGTCTCGTAATCGCGGTCATCGAACAGTCCTATTTGGTGCTGCACCCTGGCAAAGCAGACGTCGCCGTAGTACGAACGATCCATCACAACAAATCCCCTGCCCAGGTCTCTGATTTGTGACTGCGCGTGTTTCTGTGCGCGGTATCGGCGCGAGAGCAGATGCATCTGCATCTTGAAGGCATATCCTGCGGGCGGAATTTTCCCGGCATACTCATCGTAATAATCCGCCAGATATGGGTTTGTTTTCTCGTCAGGCTCGGCAAAGTATTCGCCGTGAAGCGATTCTGCGAGCGTTTTGGCAAAAGTCGATTTGCCCGCGCCAATGTTGCCCTCTACGATAATCAGTCCGCCGTTCATGTGTTCCCTCATCGGTTGGTGCGTGCCCAGTCCCACAGCGCAAAGCACGCAATGTCATCCAGTGCTGCAATCTTGGGAGTGATGGATGGATGTTTCACGATGTCCATGAGTGCCGATTTGACACCGACGGGCGACGGAATCTGCTGAGATTTGAGCGCACTGATAAGCGAGCGGATTTCGTCGCTCGTCAAGGCTTCGAGTGCGGCGTGTAGTCCGGCATCAAGCAGGTCGTAGAACCTGCCTAAATCATCGGCAACCTGTCGGCTTCGATTGCCGGATCGCTGGCCGCTTCGTTCATCAATTTTGGATACCAGTCGCTCTGAAAGATAGTAGCTCACGTTCAGCTTTTCCATACATCACCTCCGCGATGTATGCGCATTTTATCACATTCATAAACGCATATCCATGAAGTGACTGAGATTACATCGAAAAATGTTCTTATTAAGAAACGATGATTTCTTATTAAGAAAACATCAAATCTTATTAAGATTTGTTGATTTCTTAACAATTTTCTAATAATTTTTTGACATAGTGAACAACTGAACACAAAACTATGTACGTACAAGGCGCGGTGCGCGTCACTTGATCATGGGTAACCACCAAAACGGAGTATTTCATGAATAAAGAGGAACTTATCAAAATTGGGCTTAGCCCAGAACAGGCGGCAGCCGTCATCCAACTCGCCAAACCGCTGGCAGATGCGCAGGCGCGTCTCGATGCCGTCAACCAGGAACTCGTTCAGGCAAAAGCGACGATTTCGGAACGCGACAAACAGATTGACGGCCTCAAAACCGCCAACAGCGACAGCAAAGCGCTTCAAAAACAGATTGCCGAGCTACAGGCGGCAAACACCGAAGCCGAAAACAAATACAAGGCCGAACTGCTTGCATCGCGCAAAAGCTATGCCGTCAAACAGGCCCTGCTCGAAGCTGAACAGAAACCCCAGAACGTCAAAATTGTCATGGATCAGATCGACATGGACAAAGTCTTTATCGATGACAACGGCAATCTGACGGGATTTCAGGAACAGCAGTCGCGGCTTCTCAAAGACGCTCCGTACCTGTTCAAGACCGAAAGCGCACAGCCACAGGTCAAAAACGGGTTCACCGTTCACGGCGCTGGCGCCCAGCCGCAATTACCACAAAACGACCAAAAGCCAGGCATCGCAAACGCCGATTTCGGGCGCAAACTTGCGGCAATTACACTTCAATCACAGGGACTTCCGGTTCCTAACAATACATCCCAGGGAGGCTGATTATGGCTGTATTTGAAAGAGAAATTCCGTGTCCAGGCAATATTGCATTTATGCATGGACACTTCGAGGCAATTCCTGCACAGCAGGCGAAAGCTACGGAAGCAGTCGCCAACTTCATCGAACTTCGAAACAACCGATATTATCTAAAACAGGGTGCAATCTGGCCGTCGAATGATGCCAATGCAAAAGGCATTGTTGCGCATGAATATGATATTACCGATGGCAATGCGATTATCAGTTTGATTGTATCGGGCAATGTAAGAACCGAGCTTTTGCCAGCCAAGCCGACAGCAGCGGCGCTCACGGCGCTTCGAAATATCGGCCTTGTGCCTGTCGAAGTTATTTCTGAATAAGGAGAACTACAAATGCCAAAAGATATCAGTGAAGTCTATTCCGCAGAGGCACTTGTTGCATATTATACTGCGCTCAAAAATGGCGGTGATGCGCATTATCAATTCATCGGGGAGAAGCTGTTTCCTATTCTCAAACGCAAAGGTCTGAGCCTCGAATGGATCAAGGGTTCTCATGGAGCCCCTGCCGAACTTCGGCCAGCCGCGTTTGATACAACGGCTTTTGTTCGTCCGAGGATCCGCGTCAATGAAGTTCGTACAAAAATCCCGTTCTTTAAGGAAGCGGAAAAGTTTACCGAAGAGGAACGTCAGGAACTCATGGAAACGCTTCGGCTTCATGGCGATGATGAAAATTATATTAACGGGCTCATGCGTCATTATTATCGTCAATATGCCGATCTGCTCGCAGGCTCCGATGTCGATTGCGAAAAGATGCGCATGTCATTGCTTGCATACGGCAAAATCGATGTCGTATGGTCAAAGGATGGCGTAAACATCAACGAGGAATACAATTACGATACGAGCGGCAACTGGGCAACCAATAATACACACACGCTCACAGGTACAAGCACATGGACTGATGCCAACAAAGCGACATGCGATCCCGTCAAGGACATTTCTGATTGTAGAAAAATGCATAAAATGAAAAACGGCGTCATCACAACGCGGGTTCTCATGAATAGCGAGACTTTCAGCCGTATTTGTCAGGCAGATGCAACCAGAAAGGCCATCAAACCGCTTGGCGGGAATATTCTCGACAGTGAAGTCGAGACATATATCAAGGATGCGACAAAATCCGAACTCATCCTTAATGATGCAATCTATAAAAATGCAAATGGAGAAAACGCCAAATACTATCCAGACGGCAAAGTGACCCTGCTTCCCGCCTACACGCTCGGATATACAAATTACGGCACCACGCCGACTGAATTTGATATTCTGAACGGCGAAAACAATCTTCACAGCCACGGCATGTACAACGAAGGCGTCTGTGTTTATACAAACAAGACCATTGATCCCGTCAATGTCAAAACCATCGTCGAAATGCTTGCGCTGCCGTCGTTTGAGGAAATGGACAGTGTGTTTGTATTGAACGCATTTTAATCTTGTGCGCGGGCTATCGCTTACGCGATACGCCCTGCGGCTCGCCTATTGGCCGTCGGCCAATACGGCTCGCTATCATGGAGACGACATCATGCCGACAGTAATATGCAAATATCCAGTGACATACAATGGCACGCGATACAAACCGGGCGATATATTCGAAGTCGATGAACAGTATATCGACGAAGTGTCCAAGTGTTGTGACTGCGTGGAATTGCCCGAAGACTCGAAAAACGAACAGGATTCTGGCAAGACTAAAACCAGAAAGGCATCGAAATGACATCGACCAAAGACATCATCAAAGCCAAAACAGCCGCCATCGAACTGACGGATGTAGAAATCGACATGGCATTGGAAGAAGTAGAAGTTGCATTCAAAAATTATTGCAATCGCCATGATATTCCAGAGCGTGCGCGGTTTCTCGTCGCCAATCTTGCTGTCGATTTGCTCAAGTCACAGCATGCTGGTGATAGTGATGGCTCCGACATCCCAACGGGGGAACTTGGCAGCATCACGGTTGATGATGTCTCTTTGTCATTCGATGCATCGAAGCGTAGTCACGTTGTCAATCTCGACGATATCCTTTTGAACTACCGCGAACAGCTCAACCAGTTTCGGAAAATGAGGTGGTAAATGGTAAATCTTGCAAACTACAGAGGAGTAGTGGCCAATATGTACAAAGACAGATTTGACGTGTACCGCCACGGCACGGAAACAGATGCAAACGGTGCGACGCATCAGGTGTGCTATCAGATGCCAGCGCTTTCTGACCGACCATGCCAGATTTCGCCGGAACAAGCAGACGATGCCATGCCACGTCCACAGGCGCTTTCGGATGCCGATCAATATATCTCCATTCACTGCCGTCCTGAACTCGATCTTATCAATGGTGATTATATTATTGCCAGAAAGATGAGAAACGGTGCGGTGGTTCGGACGTACAAAGGCACCATCGGAGAGCCAAAGGTGTTTCCGACGCATATCAAAGCGACGTTCAAAGTCGATTCTTCTGAGGTGTAACAATGGCAAGCCGAAACGCAATCAAAGATTTCGCAAAGGAAACGGCATTGTATAAGAAAAAGTATAAAGCCTTTTTCAACGATTTCTGTGACAAAAACTATCAAATGCTAATCGGTGCCATTGCTGAACGCACACCTGTGGATTTTGGCGTGCTTCGCGAAGGATGGGCGAAACATTCCACAATGGCGGCAACAGGTGAAAAGGTTGTTTTCACAATCTATAATCCTGCCTATTACGCCGCACATGTGGAATATGGATACCATCAAAAGCCAGGCATGATCCTGCAAATGGAAATGCGTATGGGACGGCTTCGTTTCGTGAAATATCTTGGGCAGACCGAGAATTATGGAACGGGTGAATCATCGAATCGAGCAAAGCCAGACAAGAATGGGATGTACACGATTGTCACGCGCAAAAGGTATATTCCTGGTCATCACATGCTGAAGGATTCGGTCGATGAGTTCAAAAAGGAGCTTCCAAAACGCTATGAGCAAGCCTTCTCGGCGTTCAATCGGAGGAACAGATGAGCGGCGCAATTGTGACACATGACGCCGTTTCCGGCGCAGTCGTTCGGGCACTCGTGCCAATCGCGGCGGGACAGCCGATCTATGACGAAAGGATGCTTCAGGATTTTAGGGAGCCGTGCTTCTTTGTTGTTGAACCCAGCGTCACCGAGGAAAAGCAACTCGACAGATACTGGATGTATGACCACAAAATTGAGGTTTCTTATTTTCCTGTGACGCAGGCTATGACTGAGCGACGCTTGCTGAGTGAATGGCGTCATTTATTGTTTTCTACGCTTCAGAGAATCCAAGTTGACGCATTTATGGATTCCGAGGGGAAAGTTGTGAGACTGCCCGTCCGTGCGCATAACGCGGAATGCAGATGGGTTGAAGATCATCTTGTCTATTATGCAAGCTATCGCCTGAGATGCCGCGAGGTCGTGGATGAGGGCGTTATCATGCAGAAACTTACAGAAAACCAGAATATCAAATAGGAGGCCGATATGGCTGGAGGAACATTTATCGCACAGAACAAAGTCAGGCCGGGTGCATATATCAATTTCAAGGCTGTATCTGCGCCTGCCATTACCGTTGGTGCCCGTGGGGTTGCGGCGATGCCGCTTGCGACGGGCTGGGGAGCGGATTTCATTGAGCTGTATTCGACGGAGCTTCAGAACGGCAAATCTATTGCTAAAGTCGGCTGTTCTTTTGTCGATGAAGAGGCTCTGTTGTACAGGCTCATACTTGCCAACACGTACAAGCTGTTGATTGCGAGGACGGACATTGAAGGCGGACGCAAAGCGGCTGCCACGATTGGCGATCTCAAGGCAGAAGCCAGGTATGTTGGAGCTGTAGGCAACCGCCTGAGCATTATCGTGGCGCGAGTTGGAGAAACTGCATTCTACGATGTCACAACTGCACTCGATGGTGTCGGCAAGGACACACACCGCGTGGACGCCATCTCCAAACTTGTTTCCAACGACTGGGTTGTGTTTTCGGATGTCGCAGAGGAAACGCCGGGGAGCTTCACGGTATCGGCGGGAACGCCGTTGACAAATGGTGCAAATGGTACGGAAACAAGTTCATCCATTGGCGAAGCCGTTGCTACACTTGCCACAAAGCAGTTCAACGTCCTTGGCTGCATGAGCGAAGATGCAGCTGTCAAAAGCCTGGTTATCACGACAATCAAGCAGCTGCGCGAAAACGAGGGGCGCAAGTGCAAGGCTGTTTTGTACAATGCAGCCGGACTCTCGGGGGCAGATTACGAAGGCATTATATCGAGTAAACAGGGATACAGGACACAGGATGGTGACATCACCGCAAGGCAGTTTGTGGCGCAGCTTACCGGCATGGCGGCGGGTGCAAATCTCGGTGTTTCCCTGACGCATAAAGTCATTCAAGGCGCAGTCGAAGTGCTTGGTGACCCGCTCACCCATGATGATATTGTCGATGCACTCAAGAGCGGGTGGCTTGTACTTTCGCAGATGAACGACGGCACGATTGTTGTTGAACAGGATATCAACACGCTGTGCAATGATCTGACCGACAAGGATGATTCATTCAGAAAGAATCTGATCGTCAATACACTGGATGAAATCGGGAATACGATTCTGAATTCCTGGGACAAGACCTACTGCGGAAAAGTTCGCAATAACGCCACTCAGCGCGAGAATTACAGGGCTACGCTCATCAAGTATTTCAGACAGTTGGAATCTATGGAATTGATTCAGGATTTCGACAAGGATGCGGATATCATTGTTGAACAGGGTGAAAATCTGGATTCCGTTGTCGTTTATTGGTGGGTAAAGCCGGTAGATGTGATGGAAAAATTGTACATGACGACATACGTCAGGAGATAATGGGAGGGTACGGATATGGCAAATGCAAGGGCAACAGATACCATTTCTGCAAAAGAGGGCGTCGCTTACATCACCATTGACGGCATCATGCACGAGGCGTTCTATGCGCGAAATATAGAAGCCAAGGTGGAAAAACAAAAAGTCGAACTCCATCTTCTTGGACATCGTATGACAAAGCATAAAACCGTCGGCATGACGGGCAGCGGTACGTTTACGATTTACTATATGTCGCCATACTACCGCCAAATGGTCGAAAAGTATAAAGACACGGGCGAGGAAACATACTTCGAAATGACTTTGAAGAATGAAGACCCGGAAAGTACTGTCGGGACAAATGTACAAACGCTTCATGATGTGAGCGTGGACAGCGTGACGCTTGCAAAGTTCGATATGGAAGGCGAAGTGCTCGACGAGGAAGTGCCGTTCACATTTGACGATTACACAGGGCTTGCACAGTTCGCCGAAGAGCCGCAACACTAAAATAGTCGCATGGCGTATTGAGCGCCAGCGAAAAGCCATGCGCCGCCGCGTATGCAATAGCGGCGGATATATCAAAAAAGGAGAAATAGGATATGGAACCGTTAGAAAATCTACTCATTGAAGCGATTGCAGAGCCGGAAGTGTTTGAATTTGTACCTTCGGAACGCCTGAAAAAAGCATTAAAGGGACGTGTATTTAAAATTCGTGCGATGACCAACACGGAATACCGTGCATTTACAAAGGCGGCGTATGTGTCGAAAAATGGCAAACGAGAATTTGATAATATCAAGTTTACCGAGGCGGTGGTTTTGGACTGCACGATTGAACCGAATTTTAGAAAAGTTGAAGCGATTGAGAACGCCGGATGTGTAACGCCGGATCAGTTCCTTCACAAAGTTCTTCTGCCAGGTGAAATTGATAAACTCGCCAATGAAATAGCGCGTCATTCCGGCTTCGGGGTGCAGGATGTGGAAGAGGCTTACGAAGATACAAAAAAGCCCTGAAAGCGCGTCAGGCTGATGTCTGGCGTGCATACTACTGTTTGCACAAACTACGTAAATGGCCTCACGAATATATTAATTTACCGCCACGTGAACGTGGCATGGTGGATGCTTTGATTGATGAGTATCTGGAGAAGGAAAGATGAGTGACGAAAACGGCACAATCAAGCAGAGAATTGAACTTGAGGACAAAGTTACTCCTGCCCTTGACAGCATGCTCAAATCGATACAGGGCGCAACAACGGCAATGGGGGCATTATTGGAATCGGTCGAACGCTTTCAGAATGCGGTATCTGTGGACGGCTTTGGTGCCAAGTTTGGACAAGCGACGGATGCGGTCAGAAGTATATCGGATGCCTATGAAAGCGCATCACGGAATGCGCGTAATTTGGCCGATATTACAGGTGCTATACAACCTCCCAGCGCCTTATCGACTGAGGTGGCTCCAAATAGTATTTCCAGTTCGATACAACCTCCCGACGTGTCATCGCCTGAAGTGACTCCCAATGCTTCAGGCGCGATTCCTAATATTTCCCCATCTGCCACGAATATATCCGCGTCAGCGGTTGAACCGCAGGAGATAACATTCAATACAGAAATCAATAAAATTAGAAATAATATTTCAGAATTGATTTCGGGTATTGGAAACACGCTCAAGCCATTGAGGGATAAGCTCGTGAATGGTCTTGAAAATATTGGGAATGCAATTTCACAACGTTTACAGCCCGTGCGTGCAAAGATGGCATCGTTCGGTGCGTATATTGGACAGAGATTCCAATCCATGCGTGAATCCGTTGCAAGACGGCTCGAACCCATGGTTGGCACTGCCGGACGTATATTTTTACGTGTCAGAGAACGTGCCGAAAAGTACCTTTCGCCGATTGTGAATATTGCCAAAATGGCGTTCTCGAAGGTCGGAAGTATTGTCAAAGGCGGTTTACTAAAAGTAGGCGCGGCCATTCGTGATAAACTGACTGGTAGAAATATGGAAAAGAGCGGACAGCCGGGTATTGGAGGTATGCTTGGTGGCTTTGGAAAGTTTGCAATGATTGCCGGGACTGCAACAGCTGCATTGGCTGGATTTAAGAAAATGGCTGACATTGCAAGCGAAAGAACAACACAGATTAACAGCCTGAACTACATGAGTGATGCGCAACGCAACGGCCTGAAAGGCGACGAAATACAGGACTATGGCGTGAAATACGCCAACAGGATTGGCATGTCTGCGGATGATTTTACAGCTCAATCTATCAAACTGCTCAAGACGACGGATGCTTTTGGAAGTATCGGCGAAGCCATGAACTTCAATGAGTTATTACAAAAACAATTGAAAGCTTCTGGTGTTGACGCGCAGGAAGCAAACCGTGTGACGGAAATGTATTCGCGTGGGCTGATGAAAGGTTTTGATTCGCGTGAGCTGAAAACCATCATGGAAGAAGCCCCTGCCCTTGCGGATTCGCTTGCCAAGGCTGCCAAAGTCAGTACGCCTGCCGAACTACTCGGAAAAGCAGGAAGAGGCAAAATAACAGCACAGGTCGCCAAAGACGCCATCTTTGGAAATTCGGAAGACATCGAAAAGCAATTCGCATCGACGCCGAAGACCATGAACGAGCTGTTCGAGAAACTGAAAAACAGCGCGGGTCAGGCTCTTGATCCGATCTCACAAAAGATTACCGATATTGCCAATAAACCCGAGGTCCAGGCGTTTGTAGATCGATTGATCGATGGCATGACATGGTTTTCTGGTGTAGCCGGTGAGGCGTTTGAGTTTGTGACGGATGCCATCGGGGCAATTGCGCCTTATGTTGAAGAAATCGTCACGCCGATAAAAGAAATATTATTTTCTGTTTGGGATATTATCAAAGGACTGATTGATGACATCGCCGAAATGTTCATGAAGGATAAGGAATTTGGAAAGTCTGCACAGTCAATCTGGGGTGATTTTCGATCCGTGTTGGAACGGCTAAAGCCGATTGTTGAAGGCTTTGTCGAAACAATTGCGGGAGGCATCAAGATATTGATGGGCGTTGCCAAGAACGTCATGACGCTCTACGAGAATGCCAGAACAGGTCTTCACAATCTATTTTCGGATGACGAACTGGAATACCAATCCTTTGATACGGATGTATTTGTCGAAGGAGCCAGCCAGATTGCAGGTGGTGTCAAAAAAGGCATTGGTGAGGCGGTCGATCTGATTGGTGATACGCTGACGAAGAACCTTGATCCGATTGTCAATATGCCGTTTGTTGGCCCGACTTTGGACATGATGAATTCAAACGATGACCGAATTCAGGCAGGAATCACACCGACGAAACCACTACATGTCAAGCAGGTTGGCAAAACGAAGATCGACAAGGAGTCATTGCAATTACTGAAAGATCTGGCACAAGCCGAAGTCATCAACAGAGTGAATAATATACAGCCTGCAATTACGGCAAACTTTGGTGATGTACATGAAACCGCCGATATTGACGCCATGCTCGAAAGGCTTGAACAGGATGTCGTTTCGGCGCGTGGTCAAAATCTCATGCTCCAGACGGGCATGCAATATGCGCTGTGAGGTGAATTATGAGTGAGTATGATATCTATCTGACCTTTAACACGCCAGAGCGAGAGAATAGCGATTATGAGGGAGTATCACTGCGTCTGCCCGTCTTGCCGGAGCAGTTGCAGTTCGTGCGTGGCGGCGACAATGTATCATCGTCAACTGTGAAACACGGGGAAGTCAATGTTCTGCGCAGACCGAAACTGACGACTTTTCAGATTGACAGTTTCTTTCCGCGCACTGGAGAACGTGGCTATGTACGCGGACGTGAGGAATTTTACTCCCCCGATTATTACATGACCATGCTGACCTGGCTTCAAGACAACAAAACACCTGCAAAAGCGGTCTTTTCGGGATTTGATATCGAAGCCATGTATGTTTCTGTCGAGAGTTTTACATTTTCGTACAACCATGCAGATGACGATATCACTTACTCTCTTTCGCTCAAGGAATATCGCCCTTACGGCGCAAATTCCAGACGTCTGGTTGCGCTCAAACCGTTATTCAGTGGCAGCAATGCGACTGCATACAGTGCTGTCCGACCGGCACGCCCGAAGACTTCGTTCAGCATAGGAGATCGCGTTATTGTGAATGGTCTTTATCCCGATGAGCTTATTATGGGTCTTGCTACGGGTGTTCGCCGCGGCGAGATCGCTCCCGTATTCTGCGGAAGCGCCG
>JAFOHE010000350.1 GCA_017421975.1 Pseudomonadota bacterium | reverse complement strand
CTCCACACAACACGATTGCTATCCATGCAACATCAAACGGGAATTTTTCGAAATGGCATAAACTTCCGATTAACGCTATGGCCGAAATGCCTAAAAGCGCGATGTCTTTTTTAAAGCCGCCTCATGCCATTATTTTTTCGAACCACGACATAACACACCTCCTTTGTGTGAAACATATACCCCTATTGGTATATATGCGTTATACCTATAGGGGTATTAAATGTCAAGATAATAGCTACTGAATTTGAGCATAATGGCTTAGCAAAGAGAGAAGGTTAAAAAGCCGCGTATCCTTTCATTGGATAGCGGCTTTTAAGCGGCGTATTTTGGGTATTCCAGAGACGTGGGCGTCTTTGGAATGCCCAAAATAGCCGCGCAGGCAAGCCGTATGTGCCGAAGGTACATAGGCTTGCCAAAAAAAAATGTAAAAAACTTGCAAAGTTCAAAACAATATGATAGTTTGCGAGCAACATCAGGAGTCGATACACAGCTCATGTGTATCGCACCAACCGAGTGGAACACCACGGTGGTAGCCAAAAGGCGATGTGCCCAAAAGGGAAAACATGTTCCAAAGATGGTTTGTCTTAGAGGATGACTGTCATTCGTTTGTGTGGAATTCTCCTCCTGATTTTTTTTTAAGGAGATACAAACAATGACGTCATTGATTACGGAACCACTTGGACTTTATGGATGGGCAAAAGCTGAGCCTGTTTTACTTGCCGCTTTGCTTTCGGAAGAACCGCTGCTACTCGTTGGCGCCCACGGCTGCGCGAAGAGTTTTGTTCTTGAACGCCTTGCCGAAAGCCTCGGCATGAGCTTCCGTTCATATAATGCGAGCCTCATTAATTATGATGACCTCGTTGGTGTGCCGCTTCCGGATGCAACGCGCACCAAGCTCGAATATCTTTCATCGCCCGAAAGTATTTGGGATGCTGAAGTCGTTTTTATCGACGAAATCAGCCGAACGCGTCCGGAGCTTCAGAATAAACTGTTTCCTATTATTTACGATAAGCGCGTTCAGGGACGTGCGCTGACACACCTCGTCTTTCGATGGGCTGCCATGAACCCACCGCCAACGGATGATGAGCTTGACGCAGGAGATGCGCTGTACCTCGGCTCTGAACCGTTGGATGCTGCATTGGCCGATCGTTTTCCATATATCATAGGTGTTCCAGACTGGTGTGATTTGTCACCTACAGAACAGAAGTCAGTGCTTGCCGATCAGTTTGAAGGCAGACACGAGTTTCCCATTGCTATTCGTGATTTGATGAATGAAGCGCGTACACAATATGAAGTACTCGTACCGACTTTGACGCCATCGCTGACGGCGTATGTGATGGCGCTCGTACCCAAATTACACGTTGCGCATTATGATGTTTCGACACGGCGAGCGACGATGTTACTGAGGTGTGCCATTGCTGTTCATGCTGCGCGTGTGGTATTGGCGCGTCGAATGGATGAAAAAATACCAGAATTGTATGATTCTGTTTATCTTGCATTATTAAACACGCTTCCGGATCGGGCACGACGAAAAGTTAATGATGCTGAACTCACGGCCATTTGCAGGTCCGCATGGGAGCTTGCTTTGCGTGATGAACATGATCCAATCGCATCGTTGATGAAGATCAATGATCCGGTTTTGCGTTTGCATGAGATGGTGGCAAAAAAGATTGAAGTTTCGAAAGACAGGGCGGCTGTTATTATTGGCGAGGGGATTGCCCACGCGAAGCCACATTTGCGGCGTGGATTGGCTCTTGCCACTTTTTTGGCTACACGTGAACGTGTGGATATTCCAGCAACGACCGTGGAGATTTTGGCTAACGAAATTGAGCCAGCGCTTGCGCCTTGTGATACGACGGAAATGGTTACGACGGACAAGGCAAAAATTGCACGTGTTGTTGGTGCCTGTGTTTCGGAAGTTAATCGACGTCTTGGTGCTGGCACGGAAATCGCGCAGTATCACGCCAATTTGCTTAATTCCTATCTGCCTGATGGGTTCCCTGATGTTCAGGCGGTCGATGAAGCTTCAAAGTCTTTTCTTTCTCTTTGGGAGGCGTTTGGTTTATCATGAATGCCTATCACAATATGTCGTGCCCACCACGAAGCAGAGTTCAAAAATGCGTGACTCTCGTTGGCGCACAGGTTTGTTTTAGCTTTCGGTATATTGGATTGGAGATGCCTGGATTTGATTCCAGTATGCCAGATGCTTTGCGTGATTCAATCATACAGGCGTGGCTCAACACATACGTGATTCATCATCAGGCTGAACTAGACGCACTCGAATGTCCAAAAGGCTATATGATCGGTAACGTTTATGAAAATGAAGCGGCTGTGGAGAAGGCACAGAACGTATATCACTTCCGGTGTACCGACCCCATACTGACGATTGCCGTATTAAGCAGGATGTCTGGAAATATCTATATTCCTCAGCGATTACCGCATCTGACGTGTCATTCGCATGGATACAATAATATTGTATCATTTCCTGCAAAAGATGTTGCTCAATATAAAATGGAGTATGTGATATGACAGACGAAGAAAAAATCATAGGACGGATTCTTGATGTCATTCCGCCACACTCGTTCGAACTGACGACGTTTCTAACGCTCTTTCGCGTTCGCTTATCAGATCGCGTTGAAACGGCTTGTGTTACGTGTGGCAGTGCTCCTGAATTATTACTGAATAAGGCATTTATCGAAACGCATTGTCGTACGAACGAACATCTTTATATGCTCATCATGCATGAGCTATATCACGTGATTTTAGGGCATACGACGCTATTTCCGCGTGCGACGCCTGTACAAAATATTGTTTTTGATGCCGTGATTAATGCACTTCTTTGTTCATTGTTCCCAGAACCGGAATATACATCATTTTTCACAGATTATTATCCCTCAGATGAAATGCCGTATGCGTTATTACGGCCAAAAGGGGAGGGGATGCCGTGTGAAGCTGAGTATGCGCTGGGGCTTTTGTATCATGGAGAAGATTCTGGAACCTATCTGGATGTGTATGAGGCACTGATGGCAAGTGGATATATTCAAGCGTGTGCAGTAAGACTAGAAACGACAGATGAAAAGCCGGTGTTACTTGGAAATCACGGCGAAGAGAAAGAGATATATGGCTCGGAAATGAAAGCATTGATTCATGAAATCATTTCGAAATGGCCTAGTCCCGATCGTCCACTTCAGGGGTGTGATATCGGTGCATCAGCGCGTGAAAGGCGTTATGATGGTAATGACGATGTGCCATCTGTGCTTCGTTGTGGCATACGAAAACTCATGCGTTATGCCGCGTTGCCTGGGGCAAAAGAAGTGCATTGCAGTGCCCGGCAGGCGCGTTTTATCGAAACGGAGACTTTTATGCCTGATTGGAGAGACCGTGCGCATGAAGCGCGTGCAAGCGTGTTGGGGGATGCACTTGTCTATCGTACATATATGAATATAACTCGTCCGAGTAGATTCAGTCATAAAAGGACATTTGTTTATTTTGATGTTTCCGGGTCTATGACTGACGAGGTGCCACGCGTGGCGAAGGCGCTTTGGACTTATGACAGGCGTGGATTATGCGATGTACATGTGTTTTCGACACAGGTGTATTCAGCATCTGTGCATGATCTTATGAATAAAAAGTTAATTTCAACAGGTGGTACTGATATTGATTGTGTATTGCAGCATGTCATGGATATTCCGAACAAATCGCGTCCGAATGCTGTCGTCATTATTACAGATGGATTTACAGGATATCCAAATCCAACGCTCGCTGCCCGTTTTCGAGAAACAAAAATACGGTTATATGTTGGACTCGTCAAATCAAATAGCCCTTATGATTCCAAAAAAGACCTCGCTTCACTTGCAAAACAATTTATTCAATTATACTGATGAAATGCATTATTTTATACTGGCATGACACATCATTGATGATAATGCGGATTCGGCATAAATAACGACTGTTTGGACTTAATCTTATTTTTAATCGCTAAAAGACGTATCATGTACGTCATTGCCTAATTGCCTAAAGGAAAAACGATGAAATCACACATTGCAGAATATGTTTCTCCCGGTCATCCGGATCGTCTTGCAGACAGGATAGTTGAAAGTATCGTAGATGCCGCCATAGCGCTTGATCGAGAAGCACTTGTGGGCGTCGAGTGCGCTGTACATACCGACCACGTTTTTATTGATGGGCGCGTCGCCTGCGGTGAGCGCGAATGTGGACTTACGCATCAGGCCATCGACAACATCGCTCGACAGGTCTATCAGGATGCCGGCTATGGTCAACGCTGGATACCGGCTCCAGAATCGCTCAAGGTTATACAAAACGTTTGTCTGGAGCCCCTCTTGGAGGAGGAGCGCGCCATTCGAAATCTCTCGGATGATCAAAACGTCGTCAGCGGTTATGCCTGTAATCATCCAGAGACAAACTATCTGCCGCCTGCGCATTATATTGCAAATACGATTGGGCGAAGGCTTGATGCCTGGCGACGAACGTTACCTGAAAAATTCGGTCCTGATTTTAAAGTCCTCGTGCATCTTGAGGATACCACTGAAGGTCATGTCTGGAAGCGCCTGACCATAAGTATTCAGCATTCCGAAGACGTCTATGCGACGGAGCGCCATGAATGTGTGGTACCTGTCGTGCACGAGGCACTTGATTGGCTGGAGACGCGTGGCGTCAGGCGTATCTCTCAATTGCCTATTGAGAATATCGTACTGAATGGCATGGGTGATTTTATTGTTGGTGGTCCGGAAGGCGATAATGGGCTGTCGGGCAAAAAATTAGCTGTTGATTTTTATGGTCCGGAAATCCCCATCGGTGGCGGGGCCATCTGTGGCAAAGATCCGCATAAGGTTGACGTGGCGGGTGCTTTCCGAGCGCGTGAGCTTGCCCTTCGTCTCTTACAAACACGCGGCGCAAATGTCGTGACTGTCCGCCTGGGGTGGTCGCCGGGCGATGCTTCGCCGGCCATGCGTGAAGCCGAAATAATAGATACATTTGGCTTTTCTCATGTCATTCCGTCTTCTGAATTGCCGCCAGATGATTGGTTCTCAATCGCAGCTGTCGTGTGTGATATGGAACGTGGTCCACGAACACGTTTGCGGCGCGACCACGTGTTACAGGGATATTTTTTTGATGAATGAGGGCGCGGGCTATCGGCGGAGCCGATACGCCCGACGCGTTCGCCTATGCGCCTGGAGGCGCATACGGCGAAGGGGCGCGGCTATTTTCGAGGTATGCGCGATGCGCATGCCTCGAAAATACGCCGGCATCTGCTTACCCGGATGATCGGTTTTCCAGTTTCGTTAGAGGCAGCCACGGCTGAGGAACGCTGGTGGAAATCCATGATGTAAATGGTTTCGCTGAATGGGGCGTGTGAAAAGTGAGACAAGGGAGCATGGAATGATATTTAAATACGAATTAAATGGCATACATTAAACCAATTTAGCGATGGCTTTTTTGCATTTTTGTTTGTCTTTTTCAGTTAATTCAGTGATGTTTGCAGTATTTCCGCGTTCGAGGGTTTTGATGATTTTAAAACCGGAATAGTGGCAGATTTCGCGTAATGCGCGTATGGCGCCGTGGGATTGGTTGAATAAGATATTGAAAGGCCATGGTGTGGTGCTGGCACTGACGAGGATACACTTTTTACCTTTCATCAAGGGCTCTGGAAAACGCGGTGTATCGCGCATTAGACCATAGACAATGCGATCGAAAAGGACTTTCATCTGTCCGGGTATATTTCCCCAATAACAGGGGGCACCAATGATGATGGCATCTGCATTCTGCATCATTTGGAGTACGCGCTGGGAATCATCTTCGCCGAGGACGCATTTGCCTTTAGTGCGGCAAACTTTGCAGCCAATACAGGGTTTGATCTTCAGGGTGTTCGTCGTCACAGTCTCGACTTTATCGCCGCGCTTTTCAGCTTCAGTTTGCATGATGGCAAGCATTTGTGAGGTAATGCCTTGTTTTCGTGGGCTGCCGTTAAGGATGAGTATGTTCATGGTGTTCACTTTTTGGGGGTATTTAGCAGCGGTTGCATTTGTCATAAGCATGTTGCGAACAACTGCGCGACAACTGATTTGTCCAAACGCTGTTGCTGTTCAACGGGGTGTGTTTGAAGTTCAAGGCGGTGCTTGACGAAGGCGTGGCATCCGAATGGCTCAACGTTATTTGTTGTTCCACTTAACGCAAATGGATGCGTTGCTAGCATTGATGTCGATGTCCATGTTGCCCTTTGATAAATGCAGACAGCAGGATGTGGCACGTTGCCAATGCCTGCTAAGTATAACATGGCGATCGCAAAAGTGCGAGTGTTTGTTGATAAGACATACAGTATGTGAGTGATCTGGATGACATGCGCTTAAGCGCCTCGAAATACGGGTGGATTTATTATAGACATGTTATTTATAATTTAGAGATATGAGATGCTTGATATAGGTAATTAAAAGCTTGCCGTGTGGTTTTGTAAAAAGTGGTGTATGATGCTGGAAGTATAATAAGAAACCGCCTGCGTATTTGGCTTTAAGCACGCGTTGCGACACATGCCTAAAGCCTGATTGCGAGCCACGGCAAAAAATCCCTCGCTTTATGTTATCGGGCGAGTTATGATGGTTTAGGGTAAAAGATGTTCCACGGAACGTTTTATCACGGCATGATGCTTGGGCTTTTGGGTGCAGCCAATCGATATATTGAATCGAATATCGAATACGGTTCTGGACGTCTGGATATTGCCGCTTGGTATCGGGACAGGGCTTTTGTGATTGAGCTAAAATCTATCACTTCGTCCGAACTGCAAAAACTCGGCATTTTGCGAGAATACAAAGATTTAGATACAGCTACGGATAATGAGAAATCGTGCATTGATGCGCGGTCAAATATACTCAAGGATGATGCGTTGAAACAGATCGAAGTGCGACAATACGCTGAGGGATTTGTACAACGCCATCCCGATGTGAAGATGCTGCGTTGCACACGCCCTTCTCCGTGCATTGATTTGTGGTGATATTCCGAATGCCGAACGCGAAATAAAATTAGTACTGAGCGACAGTACGAGTGTATTTGATTATAATGAAGTTTTTTATCATGGTATGCTCGTCGGATTGCTTGGAAACGTAGCAATTGTGCGTTCAAACGACGAATATGGGGAAGGACGCCCGGATATTGTCGCCCCGGCAGAAGATACGGGTGTAATATTAGAAATCAAATGCGTGACGCCGAAGGCGTTAAAGAATGCTGGTATTCAAGATAATGATAGAGCAAATATTAAAGCTATGATGGCGAACAAATTGGATGAAGCAGAAAAACAAATTCGAGATCATGAATATATAGAAGCTGTTTTGGATGATGAACCGATTGCCCGTACTGTGAAAGCTTATGCCGTGTGTTTTTGTAAAAAAAGGTGTGTGATGCGGGAAGTAAAATAAGAAGCCGCCCGCGTATGCACGCAGACATGTGGTGCGGCCCTGCGTGGCCGCACCCATGGCGAGCACATAGCGAGGCGGAAAAAGGCCGTAACGAGCCAGTTGAGACGCCCGAACCAGGCGTCTCTCTGGCGAGTCAGGCCGAAAGGCGAGCTGTATTGGCGGCGACAATGGGGCTTGAGCCATTGTCGCCGCCAATAGGCGAGCAAATATATTATACAAATAAGAAACCGAATATATTATATATAATTGATTATATATAATATAAATGTTTATTCTACATTTATCGAACCGACGATGACTTTGTCTTTTTGTTTATCGAGGCGCAGACTGACGGATTCGCTCTTTTGTGTGGGACGTCCCCAGTTGGTATAGAAAGTGAGTGTGATTGTGGCCGGGCCGACGAGCGACTGCTGGTGGGAGGCGAAATATTTGGTAAAGACTTCGTATTTGCCTTTGGGTGCGATTTTGTGGAGGAATTCTTCGGGGCCATAGCCGGTGGTGACGTCGTGGCTGACGAGGCCGCCGGATTGCGAGCGATTGTGGGCGTAATAGACTTCTTCGCCGCTTGGTTCTTTGACGTGCATGTCGATGTCGGTGTTGTCGGCGTCCCAGGTCATCATGATGCGCAGGTCGGTGTCGAGGTTCTGAGCGAATTTGGCGTCGATATTGGGGATGCGCGGGGCTTCGCCGTTCCACTGTTCGCGGCGCGTCCATGCGGCGAGTTCGTTGAATTCTTCGAGGGCGATGAGGGCAGTCCACATTGCGTCGTTGCGCTGCCATGCGGTGAAAGCGGCTTTGTGGAAGAGTTCGAGGGCTTCCTGGATGTCGGCGGCGCTGTGATTCTGTTTGCCGCGCATGGTGAGGGTGAGGGCGAGGTCGCGCCAGCTGATGGCTTCGTCGGCACGAAGTTTTGCGACTTTTCGCAGGATGATGAGGGCGGTGTCGTAGTCGCCGGCTTCACGCAGGCGCCAGGCGTAGATACGGAGCATGCCCACGTCGTCGATTTTGAGTTCCGAGAGGTTTGAGAGAATGCGGACGGCGAGTTTTGGCTGGTTTTCGCGGAAGAAGAGGCCTGCGCAGTCGAGGTAGAATGCGGGGCTTACGCTGTAATTTGCGCGTTGTTTTATGTATTCATTATATAATGCTTCGGGCGTTTTGTAGACGGTGTAGGCGTCTCTAATCGCCGTGAGATAGGGCGTGTCGGGATCCCAGGCCTTGACGGCGATGGATGCGCCTGTGTGGCGCGATGCCGACGTGTCTTTTGCAGCAGCGGCTTTGGCAAGGACGGCACCGCCCACAGCAGCTTCAGCCATCATCGGGGCTTCCATCGGCATGGCACCATCGGCCATGTCTTCCATTTCTGCTTCCGCCATGCCCCTGCCACGTTCTTCATTTCTGGTTCCAAAAAGTCCGCCTTTTTTCTTGGGTACAGGCTTTGGAATGGGATCGTTCCACCATGTAACGCGGGCGTTCCATTCGCGGGTGAGGGTGGATAGCCACTCCTGTTCTTTGCGCATCTGTTCGGCCTGTTTCTGGCCTTCGGAGGGACGACGTTCGAGCCAACGTGCGTGCATTTCGGTGAGGGATGCGGGCGGTTCGATATCGTATTGCAGCCATTGGTCGAGGCGCTCGAAGACGATCATGCTCGACACGGGGCTGACGATGGAGAACCGGCGGCCAATGGCGAGGAGTTCTTCGCGGTTGTCGTCGGCGCGGGGGGATAGTTCATCGATGCGGCGTGCGGCCCAGGCGGATGCAATAGTGCGGCCATTGGGAATGGCGGTTGTATTGAAAGTGACGGGGATCTGGCGGCCATCAGACAATAAGATATTGGCCTGTGGCGCAAGGGCGTTCATGCGACCGACGACGGTGACGCGGCCAGAAGCTTCGAGGCCAATGCCCTGGACGTTGCTCAAACCCGCGCCGTTTATGGCAGCGACGACGGGTTGGGGAGCGAGAATTTGTTGCACAGCCTCGTCGCCGTTGACGATATCGAGGTTGAGCGTGCGTCCGCCGCAGATTCGACGCATGGACGAGACGTCACGTGCCGCGCCCGATATCATGGCGACTGAATTTGCGCCAAACTCGGGGTGAGCCTGGTTCATCGTATCCATGCCGTCGGTGAAGAAGAGCGTCGGGCCGTCGAAGTTTTGCGCGGCAATCGCCTTGAGCGGTTCGAAATCGGTGCCGCCGTCGTAGGCGAGCATATTGAGCGCGGCGACGAGTTCGGCGCGGGAATTGAAGTTCTGCGCCGGTTCAAGGGTATTTCGGAAAACGTGGAGTTCGTAAGCGGCAGTTTCGGGCAGCGCGTCAATGAGCTTGCGGGCGGCGGCGATATCAGCGGGTGAGCGGCTTCCTGATGCGTCCCAGATCAAGCGCCATCTGGCGGGTAAAACATCATGGTGGGCGGGTGCGTCCCCAACCTTTACACTTGCCGAGAAGAAGAGATCACCGTCTGTGGATTCGACGGCGGTAACGACGTCGGGGAGATGCGGCATAGCGACGAGGACGTTTTCGGTTGGCGTGATGTCAGTGTCGTGCGATTCGACGCGCCAAACGGCTTCTGCCGATTCGAAGCGTTTGTCACCCAGGCCACCGACGGCGGGTGCGGGCATGCCATTGGCGACCGAAATCGAGATATCGCGATGAGCCAGTTTGGTCTTGGGCATGGGGAGCGCCAAAGCAGCATCCCCTTTGGGCGCAATCGTGAGCGGCGTCGTATAGACGACGCGAATCTGGCGCGAACCCTGCGCCGGAATCGGATAAATGCGCGTGCGATAGGCATTGCCTTTGATCTGTTCGACGAGGCCCGGATCGATACCTTTTTTGACTTCGTTTTCGAATGCAATGCGTGCTTTTTCTTTTTCGACGACGGAACCGTCAACAAGTACGCCGTTCACATCAATGGCATAGCCCGAAACCACGGCGCCGTCGGGCAGCGGAAACTCCAATTCGCCTTCGAACGCACGCATGTTGGGATTATAAACCGTGAACTCGGTAGATACGACGGCGTACATACCATTGACGCGCGCATCGACTTTATAAGCGCCGATTTCGGTCGGTTTTTCGTCGGGTTTTCTGTCCGGCACGCGGATGATCACCAGACCTATGTTGTTGCCGATTGCAATCGTGCCGGGGTCGATTGTGCCGGGATCGACGGGGGACGGATCGCCGCAGCTGCCGCCTGGGCATGGCAAAACGACGGGGGTGCCGCATTTGCCCGTAACGGCATCGCACGTCTGCGTGCACGTCTGCGCACTGCATGCCGAGCACACGCTCTGCCAGCATACGCCGCGTTCGCGCAAAGCGCAGTCGCTGTCGGCCAGACATTCGACGCATTTGCCGGTTGCCACGTCGCATTTGCCGTTGTCGCAGGCATGCGCGGCATCGCAAGGCACGCACTTTTTGTTGCTGCAAATCGGCTTTGCGTTATCTTTGCAGTCCGTTTCGATGAGGCAATCGACGCAATCACCCGTCGCCGGATCGCACACGCCCTCAATGCATGTGATAATCTTGCCCGCCGGCCGGCATTTGTCGTCGTTGTCCGCAACGTTGCCATTTGTGTTGTCGCCTGATTGCATGATTCGAGGCATGGGGGGCTGTGGCGGCGTTTTGTGGTTGCATCCTACGAACAACAGGGTGCAAGCTGCATACAAGAAGACCCAACGTTTATTTATCATCATCATCGCGATTTACCCTCCATCAAGAAGAAAAACAACAATATTGTATAAAATATGACACAAAAAGATTCAGACTGTCAATAGAATTCAGACTGTCAATAGAATAGAGACGTTTTGGGTATATCTGTCTGTGGTGCGGCTATGTGGCGAAGCGCACATACGCCGCACAGTTGGCTCGCTATCTCACCTGCAGATACGTGTCACGACACGTATCTGCCGCTTTCGATACGCTCGTCAAACGCCCGTCTATCGCTTCGCGATACGCCGAGCGGCGCAATCGCGCATGTTTTGCAAAACCACAAATTCAGCATCTGGCTTCGAAGAATATCCATGATTTGCGGGGTATGCGTGTGAGGTGTAAAAATTGATTGTCGTCGCATATTGAATTGACATTGGTTGCCGATTTAATGCCAATGATGAGCGATGGATATTGGTCTGAGTTCATCATATGTTCATTATATCCTGCTTTTATGTCGAGCGGTGTTTCAACATCTTCTTGTGTGGTTTTTATTGTTCCATAAATTATGTGTTTTAATCATAATTTTCTTATTTAATAATTTGTTATCAGATATGTATGTTATAAAAATGATAGTGTTACATATTTATCATAACATGTATATCATAACATGTATGGTGTAAGAGATAGCCGTTCACGACGGCGTATGTGCGGCGCACATAGTTCGTCGTCCGAAGGCCGTATGCGCCGAAGGCGCATAGCGAGGCAACAAATAGTGTAATAAAATGCAATGTGTTGATACAAAAATAAGGTGCAATGAATCGAAAAAAAGTTGCCCATTTACGCATATTCATGTAAGTATAGATAAAAGTAGTTTGTTTGAGATGCTGCTTAACAACAACAGAAGGAGAAACATCATGGCAGACGCAAAAACGAAAGACGGTCGTGACGTAAAATGGGTATCTGGAGGTGCGAATTTTCAAGTGACGCATTATACGTATGCCCTTGAGAGTGACCCGATTCATTCGGGGAGCGAAGCGGAGAAGATTGAGGCTCCGGGACTTGGCGGTGCGAAGTACAAGCGTGGTTTTTTGGGTGCGAAGTATGGCGTAGGCATGCAGGGTACGGGTCTTGCAGAAGACGGCAAGTACATCATGTACAACGGCAAGAAAGACGGCGCAATCCAGTACAAGTATGGCATTGGTGGTGCATATCGCCAGATTACGAAACCTTACGAGCAGATAGCTGTGGACAAATCGGTGATTCCTTATGGCTCGCAGGTGTATGTAGAGAATTACCCTGACAAGGTCATGAGCGCGGATGACTGCGGTGGCGCGATCAAGGGGAACCATATTGACGTTTTCGCGGGTGCAGTGCCCATCAAGACGGCGTATGCGCTTGGGACGAAATATGGCCGCGTTGGCATCGTAACCGGAACATCGACGGGTACGGTTGGCGGCAGCGCCACGACGGGCACTGTTACTCCGACGGGCAACGAGACGGTGTACACAGTCAAGAGTGGCGACACGCTTTCGAAGATTGCGTCGAAGTACAATGTCGCGGGTGGTTACCAGGCGCTTGCATCCTTTAATAACATCAAGAATCCGAACAACATCTCGGTGGGTCAGAAGATCCGTATTCCAGGCACGACGGGCAGTGCGCCGACAAGTGGCAATGCGACGTCCGGCAATGCGACGGGTAGCAATACGACAGCGCCGAAGGAAACGGAATCGGCAAAGGTCGTGTCAGCCGAGACGGTGTACACGGTAAAGAGTGGTGATACGCTTTCGAAGATCGCGTCGCAGTTTAAGGTTTCCGGTGGTTATCAAGCACTTGCTGCATACAACAATATTAAGAATCCGAACGTTCTGAGCGTTGGCCAGAAGATCAAGATTCCCGGCACGGGCGCACCGGCTGAGGAAACCGTGTCGACGACATCGACGGCATACGTCAATTGTGACGTTTTGAATGTCCGCAATGGTGCCGGCGTGACGAACAGCAAGATCGGAACTGTTTCGCGCGGGACAGAACTGACGGTGACAGGAGAGAACAACGGCTGGCTTCAGATCAAGTATGGATCAGGCACGGGCTGGGTGAGCAAGGATTACACGACGACGAAGAAACCCAGTACGGGTGGTGGCAATGCCGGTGGCGGCGGTGCTGTGAGCACCAATGGCGTACCTCTCTATGCGCAGGGTGATCCCCAATGGGGAAAAGATAAAATGGGCAAGAGCGGTAAGACCATTCATCAGATCGGTTGTGCCATGACGTCAACGACTATGGCGCTCAACAAGACTTCGGGTAAGAGCTTCACACCGAAGGATATGAACACCTACTTGAACGGTCATGGCGGATACACCGATGGTGGCGCGATTTATTGGGGCAAGGCGGCCGAATATGTCAGCAAAGCCTATACGGGCAAGGCTTATACCAAAGCGAATGTGGATGGTGAGCTCAATGCCGGACGTCCCGTCGTGATTTCCGTTAAGAGCGGTGGTCACTGGGTTTGCGTTGCTGGACGTCAGGCCGACGGCAGTTATATCATCCATGATCCGGCTGGTGGAAAAGTGCTCAACGCCAAATGGAACAATTCCTATATTAAAGTTGACGGCTACGCAGCAGGATCACACCTGAGAACGTTTGCGTAATCGTTTCCAGTTTTGAGTAAAGACCCGGCCAAATGGCCGGGTCTTTTATTATTATTGTTTATTTGTACGTTATTGTTGCCTTTGGTGTTATTGGTTTTGTCAAGCAAGGCACGTTCGAAACATCACATTTGTCTTCATTAAAATATTTGTAATATTTGGTTGGGTTTGGGTTATGAAAAAGCGCATTCTTATTTATGTGATTAGTCTTTTGAGTTTGGGTTGGGTGACGGGGTGTGAAGACGACCGACTGGTACCATCCCTGCCGTCAGATACACCGGAAGAAGAAGGGGAAACGTCGCAGCCTGGTGATGACAGTGATCAGACGGACGACGGAGATGGTTCAACTGACGGAGACGGACCATCGAAGGAAGAGGAGCAGGAGAAGCCGTCTGTGGACGTGGCCTGTGAAGATGAATGTGTTCAGGGGGAGAAGGGGTGTGATGGATTCGGGATGAAAATATGCGGCAATTATGATCCGGATTCGTGTATGGAGTGGTCGGAAGCGCAACCGTGTGAATTTGGGTGTGATGAAGCGAACGAATGTCGTGATGGGGTCATTGTGGAACCGTGCAAGAGCGCGTGCGTGAATGGCACTACGGTGTGTGAGGGTGAAGGTTTCCGCGTGTGTGCGGACACCGATCTCGATGGCTGCACGGAGTGGTCGGATATCACGCCTTGCAGCAAGAATGAAGCGTGTACGGATGGCGAGTGCCAGGTACAGCCGCCGGCGTGTACGAATGTGTGTGTGGCGGGCAGTGTGGAATGTTCAGGGGACGGATACAGGACATGTGGTGATACGAATGCGGATGGCTGCACGGATTGGAGTAACGTTGTAAGGTGTGATTTTGGGTGTTCTTCGGGGCAATGTCTGGAAGATCCGAATGCCTGGGTTCCGGCTTGTAAGACGAGCGTTTGTCCCAAAGTTATTTCATCGTTTCCGTATCGCGGGAGTGGTAACACGGCGAGCAGCACGAATCTCATTGGTGCCTATGGTTGTGATACATCTGTGAACGAAGCGGGGCCGGAGGAATATTATGTTTTTAAAGTGGATGAGCCGGGTACGGTTGTTGCGGGGATTACGGAGCCATCAGGGGGGGATGTGGATGTCCATCTGCTTCGTTCGCTGACATCGGACGGATGCCTTTCGAGGAGCGACAAGGGTATTGGGACGCATGTGGATGCGGGTATTTATTATTTATCGATCGATACGTATGTGTCGGCGTCAAAAGCGGGAGCATACAATTTATATGTGACCTTTTTGCCGGATTCGGGCAAGTGTGGTTTGGCGCAGACGACGATCAACCGATACAACACGCCATCGACGATTCAGCTTCCGCAGACAGGCAAGATCGTGAAGGAAGCGCATATGGTGACGGATCATGATCAGGAGGTTCATGGTAAAGGATGGTGGCCGTCGACGAGCCAGGAAAACCTAGCGGAGCATAAAAAATACACGGCAGAGATCACTGGATTTACCGGGGCTGGAACGGAGGCATGGTGTCCGGCGAATGAAGGCGGTTGTGAGTATGGTCAGGGATCGACGGGTGTAGCGGTACCGGCGCTTGCGGAGGCTTGGTATATTTGTATGCATTGGAAGAATAAGCCGGCGAAGGGAACGCGTTTTCTCGTCATGAATCCGTCGAATGGCAAAGCCGTCGTGGCTGCAGCGGGTTATGAGACGGGGCCGGGGGATGGTTCACGTCTTGGCGGTGCCGTTGAAGAAGTGCACGATTACTGTGGTACGAAACACCTGGGCACATTGATGTTTGCCGAACTGAAGGATCAGACGCTTCCTTATGGGCAGATTACGTGTGATTAAGCGTAGGATCGGGATTTGTATTAGAAAATGTAACATGGTGTGGAAAAAATTTGCATTTTTTATGTCGACGTGTAGAAATAAGCTAGGTTTAATTTGTGTGAAGTGTTTGACGTTGTGTCGTCAAACAAATCCCGCAACAGCATAAGGAGTAAGAACATGGCAACAGCAACAGTTTCATGTGATACTTTGAATGTCCGCAAAGGTCCCGGCACGAGTTATGGCAAGCTTGGAACACTGAGCAAAGGTCAATCCGTAGAAGTCACCTCGACAAAGAATGGTTGGTATGGATTTAAGTATAACTCGACGACGGGTTATATCAGCAGTTCGTATTGCAAGTATTCGGGAGGTTCATCATCTGGTTCTGCGAGCAATGCTGCATCAACTGCGACGTACAAAGTCACGGCGTCTTCTCTGAATGTCCGCAAAGGCGCTGGTACGAATTTTGGTGTCCTCGGTCAGGTGAGTAACGGCACGACGATCAATGCGACAGCTGAGTCGAACGGTTGGGTTCGATTTAGCTACAAGAACCAGGTGGGCTGGGTTTCGAAGAGTTATTTGAAAGCTTCGTCAGGAGGTTCATCATCGGGCAATTCAACCACGGGTTCTTCCGCGAAGAGTGGCACAGTGACATGTTCGACGTTGAACGTCCGCAGTGGGGCTGGTAAGGAACATAGTAAACTTGGCACGCTTTCGAATGGTGCGAAATTTACTTACACCGAAGAATCGAAAGGTTGGTTGAAGATCGCCTATGGATCGGGCACTGGCTGGATTTCGAAAGCTTATACATCTGTTGGTGGTGGTTCGGTTTCCGATGGCGGAGCAAGCAACGGTTCCAATGCTCTTGGTGACAAAGCTGCGAGTGCAGCGCGTTCCCTGATGAGCACTTATGTGAGTGGTGGTTGGAAATATAGCCAGGCGAAACGCACGAGCAGCGGATTTTATGATTGCTCCACGTTCTGCGATCGTTGCTGGCAGGCAGCGGGTATCAATTTTGGCTATACGAACTCCGTTGGTCAGGCGCAAAGATTGTATCAGAACGGTGCCACTGTCAGTGAGACAGGTAATACAAGCACAGTGCAGCCCGGCGACCTTCTTTTCTATCATAACAACTGGAACTCTGGTCCGCGTTGGAAAGGCATCAATCACGTCGCCATCGCTGTCAGCAGTGGCCGCCGCGTCGATGCGGGCGGTACGCCAGTCAAAGAAAAAGACCTCGGTTCGCCCGTTTACATTGGTCGTCCAGGTAAACTTAAAAAGTAGCCAAGAGGCCGTTCCACGGAACGGCCTTGCTTGTATAAAGTATCCAAGAGGCCGTTCCACGGAACGGCCTTACTTGTATAAAGTACCCAAGAGGCCGTTCCACGGAACGGCCTTATTTGTATCCTGGATTCTCAAGCTAAACATGACGATGTGGAAATATGCAAGTCCAGTTGTTCGTATGTTTTTATCTATACACGCAAAGTTTGTAGATAACGCATTATATAAAGCCCGTAGGGCTTTGGGCGAGTAGCCCCCG
>JAFOHE010000349.1 GCA_017421975.1 Pseudomonadota bacterium | reverse complement strand
TTCACTTTGAGTATCCCATCCATCTTTTTGGGATTGAAACGACGATGAATTTCCATCGTGCAGGATGGTATCTCCTCGTATTGAGTATTGTCTTTAGCTATATCAGTGCTGGTCAATATTTCAAAGGGTTTGTGGACGCACTTTCGAAACAGGATAAAACGGCGTCATCAAACGGATAGATTGAGTCATTGAACGCACGCGGGGGCGTTGCGGGGGGAACCCCCGCACAGGGGGGTAGCGGCGTATTTTCGCGATGGTGTGGCATCGCGAAAATAGACGCGTAGGGGGAGTATCCCCCTCACTTTCGATTAGATTTCGATATTTGATCCACTATTTGAGGCTTTCAAATTGGCCTTAGGGGCAGATTTTGCGGATTTAGGTGTGCTTGGGCTTGTAGAAGCCGCAGTTTTTGGTGCGGCAGGTGCGGGCGCTGCAACAGGAGCCGGAGCCGGAGCCGCTACGTTGTTGATGGGACACAAGTAGGGCATAAACTTTTGGAGTGTGGAATCGCCGATACCTTTGACATCAAGCAACTGATTGAGGTTCGTGAACTTGTGGGTGTTGCGATACGCGATGATGGCTTTGGACTTTGCCGGGCCGAGGCCATTGATTGTTTCGAGCTGAGTAGCGGAAGCTGTATTAATATCAATACAGTTGCCAGGTGCAGCAACGGCGACAGGTGCAGGTGCTGACGCTGCTTTTTTGCCAGCGGGGGCAGGTTGAGCGGGACTACCGAGAACACTCAGATATTTGCTACAAGTTTCAATGCGCTCAAACGCGTCACTTTTGGCCTCGGCATCGGCGCCGGAAGCCCCGATATATTGTTTATAACTCTCGATAGCGCAGTTGTAATCCGCTTTGTCTTCACAGACGCGACCGATGTTGTAAAGAAGCGAAGCGTCTTGTTCAAGGGCATACGCCTGGCGGAAAGAAGTTTCAGCAGTCACAAAATCGCCATCATCGTAAGCTTTTGCACCAGCTTTGACGAGCTTGTCGAATTCGCTGACTTCTTTTGGTTTTGCCGTGGCAGTGTCGATAAAGACGTGACTGGCAGTAAAAGTCAAAAGCATAGCTACCATAAAGGCATAAATGGTACGAATGACGCGTGAGTGAGTGTTCATGATTGTTTCTCCTTGTTAAACATGCCGT
This sequence comes from Pseudomonadota bacterium, assembly GCA_017421975.1. Taxonomy (GTDB): domain Bacteria; phylum Myxococcota_A; class Bradymonadia; order UBA4248; family UBA4248; genus RGIG464. The sequence continues at coordinate 9,141 of JAFOHE010000349.1, read as the reverse complement.
GCAGACACTCTGCAAATTATGCATAGCTAAATCTGCACGGTTGTACAACAACTATTGTTTATTGGACCGTACATTTGTCGGCAATTTTTTTGTAGGTGCCATCGCCAATGCCTTTGACGCGTGTAATGTCTTTACAGGACTTAAAAGCACCGTTGGCGTCACGGTCTGCGATGGCTTTTTGGGCCATAGCAGGGGAAAGTCCCATGGCTTTGAGTTGATCAAGTGTCGCGGTATTGATATTGATCAAACCATTTGCGGCATTGACACTGGTGGAATCAGCAACGGCGGGTACAGCACCGACGGGGGCAGGTGCGGCAACAGGTGTACTTGCAACAGTTGTGCCAGAACCGATCGTACAGATACCAGCAAGTTTTTCGACCGTTTTTTTGCCGATGCCATTCACTTTTTCGAGATCATTACAGGATTTGAAATCGCCATTTGCAGCGCGGTATTCGATGATACCACGTGCTTTTTTGGTACTCATGCCAGGCATGGCGGCGAGCTGTGCTTCATCTGCGATATTGATATTAATTTTTCCGTCGGCGGTTGTGGCAACAGCCGAAGAGGCAATTGCTGGTGCCGGTGTAGAAGCCGTATTACCACGGTTACTGCAGTCGAGTGCAAGGTAATCGGTAAATTTGCCGAGTCGATGACCTGCATCAGGGCTGACAGCGTTGACGGATGCGAGGAAATCGTCAACGGAGGTGTAGGGACCGGAATGTGCGGCACGCGCGGCCTCAATCTTATCCGTCGTCGTTTTGCCGATGCCTTTGAGGACACTAAAATCGGCCATATCGCGTGTATTAACGTTAATGCAGGGGAGTTCGGTGAGGGAAAGGTCTTTTTCGGTGGTAACCGTGTATGTTTTGCCATTGGAAACGACGGTAATGGCACCCTGCCAGTCTGTACGGTAGTATTGAATGCCACGTTTTTTGAATTCATCGAGCGTCGCGGCACCTGGATGACCATGTTTGTTGGCGAGCCCGCAACTGATCAGCGCAGTTTGGGGTTTGACGGAATCAAGCAGTACAGGCGTCGAGGAATGGGGACTGCCATGGTGTGACACTTTATAGATATTGCAGTTCGCGGCTTCTTTGGCGATGAGTGCTTCGGTTTCTGCTTCGGCATCACCGGTGAACAGGAAGCAGTTATCACCGTGGATGAGTTTCATGACGATGGAATTGGCGTTGATATCCGAACGCGTGCCTGTGATACCGACGTCATCGACGGGTGCTAAAACTTCGAAACGGGCTTCATTGCCGAGTTTGAAGTTCTGTCCTTTGCGAGCGACAATGTAGCGCATACCGGCGTTGACTTTGGATTCCGCAACTTTCATGAGGTTTTCATACATGGTTGAGGTGTGCGGGAAACCGTTATCGACGTAAGCTTTGACGGGGAAAGTTTCCAAAACACCCTGCATTCCGCCGATATGGTCGGCGTGCGGATGCGTTGCAAAAGCCATATCGATTTGCGTGATGCCTCTGTTTTTGAGCTGAGTAGCGACAGTTAGTTGATCACCCTTGTCTTGAGTGATCTCGCCTGCATCAATGAGGACGGTTTTTCCGGCACCTCGAATGAGGATTGCATCCGCCTGGCCGACATCGAGCATTTCTACGATGATGTCTTCGGCGAGACAAACGCCTGTCATGCATAGATAGAGCAAAACGAGTGAGACAAATCTCCATAACCACTTCATGATAACCTCCTGATAGCGTTTTTGTGGACGCATAACCAAATGAAGAGATGCTTCGTAGCGACTCTTGCGCATATTTATGCACGCAAGCAAGACGGCTTTCAACGAAATTTTCTTGCCAGAAAGATGAAAAATTTCATGATTCTGATAAGGCGTGTGACAAGGCGTCACTGATGGATACTGACGATTGCATTTGCCGCTTCTCTGAAGAAACTCTTTAGGCTGTCCGGAATGTGGTAAATGCCATCTCTTGCGGCGGTTTGGAATTGCCAGATGCAGTCTTCACAAAACCAGAGCGCAAGCAGTTGTGCGCGTGACAGGCCACATGTGTCGAGATGTGGTGGCAGGGGGGATGCACTTCGCAAAAATGCAACAGCTCTATCCGCGAGTCCATTGGGTGAATGGGCATTGAGGATATAGACCATGGCATCGTAAGCCGTTGAACGAATGGCTGTGTCTTCCCAGTCAATGACTGTCATCTGGCCGTTGGGGGACATCAAAAGATTGCCTGGTTGAAAATCACCATGTGAACGGCAAAGTGTGACATTTTTTAACATCTGTATGGTTTGTGTCGCCTGATGAAACAGCGTAGTACATTGACTGTTTTGGGTGATGCCGAAAAAATGGTCGGACAGGCGCTGCCATGCACTTTCAAATGCAGACTGAAGTATTGCGGCATAGCGTGGGCCTGTCGTCATCTCGACGTCCATATTTCTCAGTTTATCCAAAACGATACACAGCCGAAGCGTGACCTGATCTCGGAGGGATTGTTGCCAGATGCGGTTAATCGGAACTGCATCGAGCAGTGCTTCTTCCATCGTGTTGGGGGCTGGGATGCGGCAGGGCATGACAAAATCAGGCAGATCTTTTCGTTGTCTGAAAGCACATTCGGCTTCAAGACCGTCTGTTGAAAAACCGTGTTTTGTTGTCGAAAGGATGGTCTGATCCTGAAACTGATAGAGTCGGAAGCGCTGATTGCCAGGCATAATCATGGATGAAGTGCCAAAATCGACTGTCGTTCCGAAGGCAGGACGAAGACAAAGCCGATGGAATGGGTCAAGGCGCGACATCTGGCAGACGAGCCATTGCGGAATACGACGTTCACGGCGAGGCGCATAGCCGTAGAGACGTGCGAGCCAGGCTCGCCCTTCGGCGTCAAAGTTGTGTGGTACATAGACATCGTAGAGCAAATGGCGATACCAGATTTGAGCCGCATCCGTGCCAGGCGCAGTAACAAGAACGTTTCGTTCCTTCACAGAAAGGATATTTCGAACGTTGGCTCTTAGGGTCTCTTCGTAGGGTTCGCGGTGACTGAATTCCCGGATTTTCATTGGCGCTCGTCTCGTGGCAAGGAAAAATTGCCGTGTCATGAAATGAAGTCAAGACATCGACGCAGTTTGGATGATATAAAAAAAGCATCCACGCAAGGCGGATGCTTTTTATGCTTTATGCCAATGGGGCAATCATCGAATTAATCTTCTTCGATGGCACCGCAGGGGCAGTTATCAATGCAAGCGAGGCAGCCTACGCAAGCATCGGCATCGCACACAGCTTTGCCATCATCATTGACTTTGATCGCTTCTGCAGGGCAACCGCCTTCGCAAGCACCACAACCAACACATTTATCATGATCAACTTTAACGGCCATTTTCCTTCTCCTTAAAAAATAAGACCTTACGTTTTGTTTAGGTGTGTCCGGATCACTTTAATCCGAACCCAAAAATCCTGTCTATCACGGTGAAAAAACAAATTCAACGAATTTCGGCACGCAACGGAAGCTGAAATGGATGCCTGGCATCAACTCGTGCTTCGGACGGCGGAAACGACGCCCTGAACCTTGCGGATGCTCTGAAGCAGACGATTGAGTTGTTGCAAATCAATGATTTGAACTTCGAACGTCAGCATACATTCGTCTGTATCCGGTTTCGTCCGGCAATGTGACTGTGTGATGTTGATGTTCATTTCGGTCATGACTTTGAGAACATTTTGCAGGATACCCACGCGGTCGTTGGCCGTGACATGGATATTGACGAGGCGCGTCGCCACAGAACTTCCGCCGATCGAGGGATCCCAGTTACAGTTAATCAGGCGATCCGAGTCCATATCGCGGATACGCGGACAATTCACGTTGTGAATGGCAAGACCGCGTCCGTAAGTAATGAAGCCTAGAATCGGTTCCCCTGGGACAGGAGAGCAGCATTTGGCAAAATGGATGACGAGATTGTCGATGCCGTCCACAATGACGTTCGTTTGCGAGCGTTTGGTAATTTTGTGGACGATGCGCTCGTCACGGGAAAAAGTCTCGCTGATGGTGGCTTCCGGTTCTGCAACAGGCTCCGGTTCCGCCGTCGGGAGAAGCGGCTGTAATTTTTCAATGACTGTCTCAATCTTGAGCTTTTCTCCGCCGAGTTCGACATAAAGCGCTTCGAGCGTTTGAACTTTGAGCGAAGATAGAAGCTTGGAAAGGTTTTCAGCGGGCAGTTTGTCGAGGATCGACGGTGAAAGATGGGCTTTGCGAAGGCCTTTTTCAACGATTTGAAGGCCGATCGTTTTTTGCATGTTCCGCTCTTCAGCGGCGAGGTATTTGTTGATCTTCGATTTGGCGCGTGGACTTGCGACCATTTGCAGCCAGTCGGGATTTGGATGCTGCTGTTCGCGTGTTTCGATTTCGACGACATCTCCCGTCTGAAGCTTGTAGCGAAGCGATACCATGTTATCGTTGACTTTTGCGCGATAGCAGTGGTCACCGACGACGGAGTGAATCGAGTAGGCAAAGTCGATGGGCGTCGAACCCAAAGGCAGTGTTTTGATCTCTCCCGTTGGCGTAAAGGCGTAAATTTCATCCGAAAACAGATCGAGTTTCACGCTTTTCAAAAGGTTTTGGGAATCCGGATTGGCGACATTTTCTTCACGTGTCTCCATCAGGCGGTGCAGCCAGTCAAAGTCCTGCTGCTCCTTGGCGGGCGAGATGTTGCCCTCTTTGTATTTCCAGTGGGCGGCGATACCCTGCTCGGCAACCTGATCCATGTCGTATGTCCTGATCTGGACTTCAAAATACTCATTTTCCGGGCCGATGACCGAGGTGTGAAGCGACTGGTAGTTGTTTGCTTTCGGGCGCGAAATATAGTCCTTAAAGCGGTTTTCGACGAGCGTCCACATGCTGTGGACAATGCCCAATACGTGATAACAATCCGCTTTTGTCGGCACGATCACGCGGAAGGCAATGACATCGTGGAGTTTTTCAAAGGGAACGGGTGTCGCATTGCGCTTCAGTTTGCGGTAGATGGAATAAATGTGTTTGACGCGGCCCTTGAGCTTGTAAGTTTTGATGCCTTCCGCTTCGAGGGCGTTGCCGAGAATCGTCTTGACCTTGTCGATGTAATCGGCCTTGTTCTCCATCAATTTTTCGACTTTTGCGGAGAGATCCGCATATTCTTCGGGATGGAGGTATTTGAGCGACAGATTCTCCAATTCGGCTTTCATCCAGTCGATACCGAGACGGTTTGCAATCGGCGCATAAATGTCGAGCGTTTCCTGAGCAATCGTCGCCTGTTTGTCGGGCCGCATGTGCTGGAGTGTGCGCATGTTGTGGACGCGGTCCGCGAGTTTGATCAGGATGCAACGCAGATCGCTGTTCATCGACAAAAGCATTTTGCAGAAATTCGCCGCCTGACGATCCTCGCTCGACGTGAATTGATGTTTGTCGAGTTTGGTCAGCGCATCGACGAGCGTGGCGATCTCTTCGCTAAATTCGCGCACGATGTCGGCATGCGTCGCATCGGTGTCCTCGACGACGTCGTGAAGCAGCGCAGCACAAATGCTCGCTTCGTCGAGCTTGATCTGCGTGACGAGCTTCGCAACCCCCAGGGGATGAATGATATAGGGTTCGCCCGACTTGCGCCGTTGTAGCAAATGCTTGTTGTAGGCATACTCAAACGCCCGTCGGACAAGCGCCGTGTCGGCATTCGGGTGGTAACTCAAAAGCTGAGCCACGAGTTCGTCGTAAAGTTTTTCTATGCCCGGTCTTTCGGCTGCGATTTTTTCCATATCAGCGGCTGGGGGCGTTGACTGAGCCGGTTTGGACGGCAAACTCGGATTCTCACTCATATTTTCCTCTCTTTGGTGCGGATATCGGCAAAACTCCCAAATTCGATGTCAAAAACAGGATTAAACAATGACTTCGTCGAATTTTGAAGCTACGTGTGGTTAGGAATAAAATCATTTTGGGTCAGATCACTGGTTTTAGTTTTTTTTTGGGGGGGGAAGTCTCCCCCTACGCGGCTATTTTCTTTGCAGGGACTATTTTTTTGCAGGGATGTTCCATGGAACGTCCCTGCAGTTTCATGAAACGTCCCTGCAAAGAAAATACGCCGCTACCCCCTCGTTCTGCATAGATTATCCGTAACCACAGATTGATTGCAGGATGCGGATCCACGCGGGGGCGTTGCGGGGGAATCCCCCGCACAGGGGGTAGGCGCGTATTTGCGCAGCAAATAGCGCCGTAGGGGGCGATGGCCCCCTCAAAATTGCCAGGATTATGCCTTAAATATCAAAGGAATCACCAGCATTGGACTGGCTTGCGGAACGCATGCGGTTGATGCGGTTCTGGGCATCCTTGATGATTTCGCTGGCATCGACTTTGACAAAAGAAAGGACGTCGCCTTCTTTTGCACCTTCAGGAAGGGCAGCCACGGGGAAGTCGATCATTTCGCCGCCAACATCGAGAACGGCAATACCATTGTCCATACGGTCAATTGTAATACGCATAGTCATCTCCAAAAAAATGAGGAAAGTACGCACACAATGTGCGTCCTGTATCCTACCCCAAATCGACGGAAAAGCAAAAGAGGCAGTGGTACAAAAAAAGCACGACACCAAAGGGAAGCAGTGGCTGGCGATGTGTCGTGCGAATCCGTGTTAGAAGGCGTCTTCATCCTCTTCGGGCAAAACGGTTGGCGCAGGCTGTGGCGCGGGTTTGTCCGTGGTTGGTGATTCTTGTGTGACGGCGGTTGGTTTGGCATCCTTTTGTGGGGTGGAACCGGCAGCTGCCTGAAGCAGCAGGTCGATGTTGACTTCTTCGGTGGGGGTGGACGGCGTTGGCGCATCGGACGGCGTTGGCGCGGCTGGTTGGGATGGTGCGGGGGCAACCGTGGGCACACCGTTTGATGGCGTGGGTAAGGCGGCAGCTGCGGACGGCGGTGCGTCTGGATTTTGGGGAAGTTGTGCGCCAGGCGAGGCTTCGGCAGGCAAGACTTCGTTCGGCGTATAGCTCACGTTCAGCGTGTATGGCTTGAGGCATTGGTCGCCTTCACCCGAAACGGCGATGTAATAGGTTCCGGCCGGTGCGTCGAACGACAATTTTATGGGACGGGATGCCTGTTGGCTCTCAGCACGCGTGATTTCGAATCCGGCGGCATCCTGAAGGCGTATGTTGAGGCGCGAAATGTAGCCGGATGACGTGGAAACTTCGAGTCGGCCTGAGGTCGCGGTAGCGGTCGAGGGAATATCTACGCGGTAAAAATCGATGTCGTTTTCGGGAAAAATAAACCCTTGTAATGGCGTTCCTGGCATGATAGCCGTTGACTGTGTCGTTGCATTGTTCGGCTCGGCTTCTGTTTTGTCGGCTTCGAAGCGTGAAAGGTGCAGGCGATAGTTCAGGGGATACGTCTTATTTGTCGGGGCATGGGCGATGCGAAGAAGCATGTCCTGACCGTGGTCAGTGCCAAAGAGACAGGCGCGTGCGCCGGTCGGCTGAACAAGTGGTGTGCCTTTAACGGACAAAATGTTGAGCGTCGCGGAGACGTCTTCGGGAGCCTCGATGCGGGCCGTATAGCGATGCGCTTTGTCTGTAGGCGTTGTAATACGGAAAACATCAATGTCGTTTGGCGATAAGAAAGAAAATTCGACGTCATCAGCCGTGTCTGCAATTTTTTGTGCGGTTTCTGGTGTGTCGTTGGGCTCGATTTCGTTTGGTATCGTGTCGAGCGCCGTCAGGCGGCAGCGGTAACGCGTGGCTTCCTGTGTGGGGGTGAGACTCTCGATGCGGGCATAGAGTGCGTTGGCTGATTGTAGCGGCGGCGTGCGGACAGGCTCTCCGGGGATGCTTTCTATCTGATAAATAGCTTTGTTGTTTTGCAAAACCTTAAAAATGACGGTGGAAGAGCCAAAATCACACGTCAAAATGGAGGGTTTCGTCTGATTGAGTTTGAAATAATCGACGTCGTCCGAGGGATTGAGCGTCGCGTTGAGTTCGCGATCTGTCCAGATGGGTTGCGCTGAGGCGAGGTCTTCGTTCGGTTCCTGCTCGATGATTTCATCACCCCGAGCAAGGATGCGGACAATTGAGACGTTGTATTCGACATTTTCCGTATTGCGTCCGCGGATGGTGAGATAGCCGCCCTGTGGCGTGAGGCGAAGGTTCGTCAGATTTTCTTCGCCAGACGCGTGTTCATCGTAGACGCGTCGTGCACTTTCTTTGTCCGTGGGTGAAAAATCCGTGATGACGTCAAAGTTTTGAGGTGTGACGACGATATCGACGATGGTGCCTGATTTGGCTTTGATGCGCCATGTGTCGGTGTCACCTGATGTGAGTTGGCCTGTAAAATGAAGCTCATCGCCGGAAAGCGTGATATCTGTCGCCTGCAGCATGGTGTCGTTTGGCTCTTTATCGAGATTTTCGAAGACCTGATCTGCAATAGATGGCGGTGCCATGTTTTTCAGGCCGCTTGGCTTCTCTTCTTTAGGCGGTTGTTGGGTACACGCTGACGCCATAAGGGAAGCTATGGCGAGCCAAGGAATGCATCGAATTTGTTTTTTGAGCATGGTTTACATAAAAACAAAAAAGCCCCCGTCATGGGGGGATGTAAAGTTAAGCTTTGGCCTGTTTTTTTGCGTCCCCGTCCGGGGGGATGGGGAGCATGCGGTGAGGATCGAAAAGCGGATGGCTTCACATCAGCGGGATTAACGCTTATTTGCCGCCTTTGTAGCGTTTGACGAGTTCGTCCGTGACATCGAATGAGGTCTGGAAGTAGACGACGCCGCCTTCGGAGCGTTCGAGAAGGAGATCAAGGTTCTTTTCTTTGGCGATATCGGAAGAAATGGTGACCATTTTTTTCTGGACTTCGCCGAGGAGTTTTGTTTCCATTTCGATCATTTCCTGCTGATAAGTCTGCATCTGGTTCTGGAATTCGAGAACCTGCTGCTGGTACTGGGCGGCTTTTTCGCGGAGTTTGTCCTGGCTCTTCAAGCGCACGAACGTAGTCGCGAGTAACGCCGTACTTAACGGCTCTCATGCCGCCTGCGTTTGTGCTGATGTTACCGCCGATGGTTGCGGTTTTTTCACCGGGGTCCGGGGGATACATCAGATCGTTTTCTTCAGCAAATTTTGCAAGATCCATAAGCAGAACGCCGGGCTCAACGGTAACCGTCAGGTTTTCCTCGTCAAGCTC
>JAFOHE010000348.1 GCA_017421975.1 Pseudomonadota bacterium | reverse complement strand
ATGACTGTAAAACAGTTTCAAGTGATTCACCATCTTCGTCATTCTCGTCAGAATAGTGCGCACTCATCTGTTCTTCGAGCGTTATCCGGTTACCATCCACTGTACACACAGCCAAATGGATTTGCTGTGCGCCGATCTCTATACCTAAAGTTTTGTGTGCCATACGTTTCTTTTATCAGTGATGCATATCCTCATTCATGCGTGCCGCTTGACGCCACACAAATGAAGTTATGAAGCATTAGTATTCTCGCCAGTAGAGGAATTTACCGCCTGTTGTGTTGAAGTCAATGACAACCGACAACTTTCGCTGCGTCCCAGCGTATTCACCGACTGCTGTCATTCTAAAAATACGTGGGCTCGCCGTCGTAATGTTTGCGTATAATTTGGATGTGTCAAACGTCAAGTTTGAAAGTCCGAGGGAAGTTGAAGTCACGCGTGTGATATTCTCCCCAAGCATAAGATATGCTGTTGGGGAATAGAGTAAAAATTTCGGGATCAGCTCAGAATCATTCTGCATGGCCTGAACGACTCGATAGAACTCGGCCACATTGCGAAACGGAATGATCGTACCATTCGCTACAACCCCTGGAATGACCGATGTTTCATTCTGAACCGTGTAGAGATAAAGAAGGTTCATCGGATTGGAAACAAACTGCTGATACCCTTCCAAGGCCATGGCAAGACCAAACAACTGCGTTCCAATCGTCTGATCGGCGCATGCCCAGATCCGGTTGTCCGAAGTCTTCGACGCCGAATCCGACGATACTGCATTACATAGCGCTGAATAGAGAACTTTCGCTGATGCGAGGTTGACGTTGATCTTTTCAACTGGATACACGGTGAACGTTTCGCCAAAAACCTCCATCAAATCGTCGTCAAAACCAGCCACCTCATAGAGCTCGTCAAGGGTCGTATATTTGGCATTCTTTACCTTATACTTCTTGCGTTGATCCACATACAGGCTCGCCTCATCACCACTCGGCGCATCCAGTTTACATTCATTCGTGATATAGGTCTTCTCACTGTCAGGATCTACCCAGTCGATCATCGCAGCCAAAAGCTCCATTCGGCTACCGCGTACGACATCACCAGACTGAACATCGAACAAATCATTATATTCCGGGCTCGCCATCATCATGCAAAACTCATAAAGCTTCTCCTGAGACACACCCGTATAAAATGTGTTGATGTTCAACCGACCCGCTTCTGGAACAACATGAACGTTAAAATCACCAGTCTCATCCCCCATGGCATCGACGCCGGCAGATTTAAGGTCGTAACTTGCAATGGTATGATTTGCCCCTGGGACGTCAACGGTGATGATACCTGTTTTGAACGGCGTCATCAGAAGATCAAGAATCGAGTACATCTGAAAGTTCGATCGCTTAATGCGCTGACCAAAAAATTCATCCGCTTCCAACTCATACTGGTACGTCAGCATCAAACGTCCGAGGTTAAGGGCCGATTTTGCTTTATAATAAGCCTTCAAATCGTCGCGCACATTAGATGCAATCATGAAACTCACCTGACTGCTCATAAAGCCGGACACGACTGTCGCACTCATGACGACGAAATAAGTCAGGACAAGCAGTAAAGCGATACCACGATTTGAGCGAATGCTCTTCTGTGCCACTGGTTTGTCCAACAAATTCCAAAAGCGCATACAGACTTTTGCAACGCTGTGAGTAATCGGACTACATTTATTCCATTGTTCCGGATGCTTCTCTGCCATCAGAAATCCAAAGCCTCCGTCAAATGTATTTGAGCCTGCGTCGTTATGAGCATCGGCTCATCGCTTCCCAAAGGATCATCAATCTCTATCTCAATTTTGATACGGCTTGGCAGACGATTTTCGAACTCCGTCGTTTCTGTATCCCACTCATCAATCCAACCATCGCTGTTGACAGCACGATCGGCTTTGGAATCATCCCAGTACTGAAGCTTAAAGCTCTGCACGTGATCAAGAAGCGGAATAATTGTTCCGCCTTTGGTAAAGTCATCGTTAATCGGTGCCTGCTCGCGACGAACAAGATAACGCTCGGATATGCCTTCTTCATTATCCATGACTTTGACAAAGTAAGAAATCTCACTTTGATCGCCGACTTTTTCGTTACGAAACATACGTACATACCCCATGCTCGTAAAATCAACGCGATCATTATCCCCCAGAAATCCCGTTTTGTACCGCTCTTCCGTCTGGCTTTTGTCGTTTCCATGCACCGTCATAAACGCTGTACTCATATCGCGAACAATGCGATTGACAGCCTGTTCGACGCCGTGGAGTCGTTCATTAATCTCCTGCATACGCTCCTGTTTGCTTGCAGAAAGCGCAAACGAACTCCATGCAAATGCCATGATCGCTGCCAAAATGGATATAGATATCATGATCTCTATGAGCGTCATGCCGCTCTTTTTCCATCCGCTTCGCTCAGCCAATCGATGGGAGTGATGCGGTTGAACGCTGCTCCAACTTCTCATTTGGACGGCCTCCCGCTATTCGACGATTTACCACCACTGACTGCCGACGGCCTTTGTACATTACTCCCTGAGCCAGAACGACTGCCTGCCGTATTCCTATCACGACCCTCTCCGGAATTACCTCTAGCACTCGTAGTAGGTCTTGTTGTTGATGATCCCTTGGTTTTGCCGCTGTTGTCCGTTGCGGAACTCTCAAATTCATCCTCTTTACCTGTTGCAGTCACAGAAGAACCACTCACACCACTCGCTGCATCAACCTCAAGCACAGTAATAAACTGCGATACCGTTAACGTTTGTTCAACACCAAGATAGTCCCAAGTCGTCGTCAGCGTGATTTTGCGGATGCGTTGCCCCAACTGATTGATGATAACCGGAAAATAACCAATCATCACGGGTAAAAACTGCGTAATCGCCAGGTTACCACTCAACGAACCTTCCTCATCCCCCGAACCATAAAGCTGATTCGTCACGCTTTCTACGAAATTGTTCGCGGCATTATCATCAATCTCAATGGACTGTATCAAGGCTTCCCAGTAAATCTCTGGATACCCCTGTTCCGAAAAATCGCCATCCAAGGTCTGAACGAATTCTTCTGACAGCCCCTCTTCCTTGATCGTTTCCTGAACCTCGTATTCCAAATCCTGCATCTTGGCACGCGTGAGCATCGTCACAACCGCCGTGTTGTTCGCATACCCCATTAAACGCATCGACGTGGACTGCGTTCCCATGAGAATCGTCACACTCATGGCAAGAATAAAAACGGCCATGATGAGTTCGATCAACGTAAATCCAGATGCACGTCTCATCAATCTTCCTCCTCTTCAAAGAAAGTTGACGACACTTCAATCCGACCTGGTCTGACGGACGAATTACCCGTCAGGGGGCTGATAGAAATCGTATAAATAATTCCCGCATCTTCGCTATCAGACGGCACATCTTCACCAAGTTGATGATATGCTTTCTCGTCTCCTAGAAAAATGACGCTTCGCTCAACAAAACCATTCGCAAAAAAATTGATCGTGCCAATGCCATCTGTCTGAACTTCATCATGATGAGACGTCATAAGACCAATAAAATAAACCCCTTCTTTGAGATTCGCATCATCTCCTGAAAGAAACATTTCATCAACCTGCGTCCGCTTCAATGCACCAAAACGCGTATCCTCACCATCAAGCTTCATCGCGCGTTCTTCATTGCGCCAATGGTTCTCATCATCTTTGTTACTCAATGTCGTGCCACGCAATACATCATCACTTAAGCCACCAGAAAGTTCAAGCTCATCTACAGAAAACCGTCGGTTCTCAAAATCAATCTTAAGCTGAAGCGTCTTGTTCGACGTCGCTGCCATATTAAACGTGTACCTAACTGCACTGCTGAAACGTAAGGCCTCACCATTGACATCCGCTCGACCAATGATACCCAGACCGAATATCCCGACACCGAGTATCAGAGCCATCAGGGCGACAACAATCATGATTTCGATCAGCGTAAAGCCCGATGCTCTGTAATGTCTTTGATAAAGAGGTTTCATCGAATTATCCCCGCGTCCATAGCGCTCACTTTCTTTCTCCAGAATTGGCCGCATATCCTTATAAACAGAATTTACGCTCCGCTCTGTTCCATAAAAATGTATTATTACCACGTTTGACCTTCAAATCGGTATTTTTGAGACATGAATCGTTCTTTTCCCAACGTCACCCCAAACTTCTCCCGTACAGCCCTTTTCAACTTTGCCCCCACAATACGAGATACGCTGCTGCCCATTGCAATCGCTCAGATAAAACAATACCGACGCTGCATCCATATTACCGAAGTGCCTCCACGAAATTGGCATTGTTGCTGGATATCGACGTATCTGTACACACGCAAACGCCTTTCCCCATTGATTCAATAAAGAACAAAAGGTGTTCTTAACCACTCACTTGCTGTGTGGGCTGTAAAAGGTTTGACGTATGCGAAAATTAGAAAATATGCTATGCTGTCTTCGGAGGTGTGTGCATGACGAAAGTATGGATCGTAGATGACGAAGTCAATGTCTTAAAAATGACTCAGATAATGCTCACGCGGGAAGGCTATGATGTCCGAGGATTCGAAAACGGGCTTTCCGCCATCGAAGCACTCGCGCGTCTCGGACAACCCGGTACAGGGCTTGACGTCGATATCGTGTTGACAGATTTTCGTCTCAATGACATCACAGGCATTGAAATCTTAAAGGCGGTAAAATCCCTCGATGCCAGTACTCAGGTTGTGCTGATGACTGCTTATGCAACGACTTCAACAGCCGTCGAGGCCATGAAGGAAGGCGCTTTTGATTATATCGAAAAACCCTTCAAACGTGATGCCCTGCTCACGCTCATCCGAAAAGCAAATGAAAAACGGGACACGTTGCGTGAAACACGCATCATTCGTGCTCGCAACAATGAACCGACAAGGCTTTTCAATTTTATCGCCAGCGCTCCGCCAATGCGCACCGTCATGGATCTCATCGTCCGTGTCGCGCCAACAAAAGCCAATATCCTCGTCATGGGCGAATCTGGCACGGGAAAAGAAGTCGTCGCTCACGCCATCCATCAGCTCAGTGCCGTCTCTACGCGTCCCTTTATCGCTGTTAACTGCGGTGCCATCCCTGAAACACTCATCGAATCCGAATTCTTCGGCTACGTCAAAGGCGCATTTACCGGGGCTACGCGCGATAAACAAGGCTACTTTGCCGCCGCCAACGGTGGCACTCTCTTCCTCGATGAAATCGGTGAACTGCCCTTGGCCATGCAGGTAAAACTCCTGCGCGTCATTCAGGAACGAAAAATTCAACGCGTCGGTGAAACGACAGAAAATCCCATCGATGTACGCATCATCGCTGCTACCAACCGCGATCTCCGAAAAGAAGTCAATGAAAAACGTTTCCGTGAAGACCTCTTCTTCCGACTCAATGTCATTCAGATTCAATTACCACCGCTCAGAGAAAGACGAAGTGATATCCCCGCTTTCATCGGCGCTTTCATTCAAAAATATAATGCCGAGTACAATCTCGATATCCGAGGCGTAACCGAAGAAGTGCTACAATGCCTTGGACAATACGACTTCCCTGGAAACGTCCGTGAACTCGAAAATATTATCGAACATGCCATGACGCTCGAAATGAGTGATAAAATAACGCTCGCTTCCTTGCCCAAGGATATCGTCGGTAGCGTCAATACCAAATCGGCTTCCGAAAAATTGCTCGCCATGTGCGGTATCTACGAATCCGATGATACCGCTCCACACATGCAAACTGCCACCCCCTCTGCCAATCAACAAAACATTACACTCGGCAATGGCGTCGATCTCGAAAATGTCGTCGAAAAACTTGAACGTACACTCATCGAACAATCGCTCGAACGTACCCACGGAAATGTCACGCGCGCTGCGGAACTCCTCGGCATTTCTTTCCGAAGCCTCAGATACAGACTTAAAAAGTATGGAATAGATGCCGACAAATGACCGTTCGCTCTTTGAACTTCGTCTCTCCCTCTCCTCTTTCATGACGAATGACTGCTTTCTACTGATATGATGAAAAAAAATATTCCTCTGATGATCTTGTTTGCATTGACCTTTGCCTCTGTTTGCGGATGCGAAGCCGCCATTGGCGATAAATGCAGTTCTTCAAATGAATGTCCCACAGGAACCATCTGTGATACCGATTCTCCTAGTGGATACTGCCTCGCATACGGTTGTGCGTCGGACGAAGAATGCCCTGAAGACGCCACGTGCGTCGAGTTCGCGCCTGATATCACCTACTGCCTTAAACGATGCAAAAATTCCGGAAACTGCAGAAGTGGCTACACTTGCCGCGATGATATCGGGGAAAACAAATTCTGTTACGTCGAACCAGAAAGTACGTACGGACGTGACGAAAATAATAAAATTGATTTCGTGCCACCTGAAAATACTTCCAGTGATGCTGCTGATAACCCTTCTGACGATCAACAATCCGATAACGAAAATTAATCTGCACGCATGTTCCTCCTGTAGATGCACTCCATTCACGTGCTTTTTCGCTCACATTCACCTACAGTTACATCCTTCTGTCGAATATGATGCAAATGTAGGTCTAAAAAAGCGAATTATTTTTAGCTTCCGATCGGTTTTAAGTTGAGCGTTGCAATAACGAAGTATAGACTAGCAAAAAGTCAGCAGCTTCGTCTGCAAATAACACACGAAAAAGGAGGATCGTCATGGATCAAGTTGTCGCTGTCGTTCTTGGTGGGGGACGTGGAAGCCGTCTTTTTCCTCTCACGCATGAACGCGCAAAACCTGCAGTACCTTTGTTTGGAAAGTACCGTTTAATCGATATTACGCTTTCAAACTGCATCAATTCTGGCATCAACCGCGTCTTTGTTTTGACGCAATTTCTAAGTGCAAGTCTCCATCGCCACATCATGATGACCTACAAATTCGATTCGTTTTCACGTGGTTTCGTCGAGATCCTTGCCGCTGAACAAACCGAAAGTGGACAGGAGTGGTTCATGGGCACAGCCGATGCCGTCCGCTCAACGCTCCACCATATCCGCCACTTTGCAAGCCGTGAAACACTCATTCTCTCTGGGGATCACCTCTATCGCATGGACTATTCGAAGATGGTGACGCATCACCGCGATTCCGAGGCCAAACTGACGATTGCTGCGTATCTCGTCAACCGAGAAGATGCCTCTCGCATGGGCTTAATGCGCGTCGATGATGAAGGTACGATCCTCGAATTCGTCGAAAAACCCAAAGATCCTGACGTCATTGAACGCTTCCGTGCGCCCGATGCCATGTGCAGAAGCGTTGGACTTGATCCCAATGACGGATGGTACCTCGCCAGTATGGGCGTCTACGTCTTCGACAGCGAAGTCCTCAAAGACAGCCTCCAATCTACCGACAATGACTTCGGTAGCCAAATCATTCCGAAACTCCTCGGCAAAGTCAAAATTACCTCCTTCCTCTTCCATGGCTACTGGGCTGATATCGGGACAATCCCCGCCTTCTACGAAGCCAACATTCAGGCGACACAAAGCAATCCACCGTTCCCACTTTACAGCCCGCAACAACCCATCTTTACGCACATGCGCTCACTGGCACCGGCGCGCATCATTCGTTCTGCCATCCGCGATAGCCTCGTCGCCGAAGGCACTGACCTGCACGGTGCCATTATTTCTGATTCCGTCATCGGCGTCCGTTCCATCATCCGTCCAGGAGCAACCCTCAAAGAAGTCGTCATGATGGGCGCCGACTACTACGAAGAAGAAAATCCCAAATACATCAATATTCATGCCCCCGATCATGTGCCCCTCGGCATCGGACGAAACGTCACCATGGAACATTGCATCATCGACAAAAATGCACGCATCGGCGACGGTGTCATCGTCCGACGTCAACCCGAAGGCAAAAACTTCGATGGCGATAATTATTACATTCGTGACGGAATTACGGTCATTCCTAAAGGGGCTAAAATTCCACCTGGAACCGTCATCTAACGACATCTCAAAAGCGCCTTCTATGGCGCTTTTTTTTTGGACATTTTTAAGGCGTGCTTAAAAATCAAAATGTTTCCTGATGATCGTCATCGGGAAAACTCACCGGAGCACCCTTATGCGTTATTTCATAAAACACATTCTTTCGATGATTCTGGCATTTCTGACATGCCTCGTCATGCTTTCCGGTCCGTTCAATGCCTTCGCACAAACCTCTGCCAATGCTGAAGCCATCATGGTTTCCGATGCGCAGGTCGAAGCATGGATGGGACGCGAATCGGCGGTCAAACACCCCGCTGTCCCACACCTCAAACGCGCCGAAAACGCTACGCTTCATTTCTACTATGATATGGCATACGAGCGACGCGCTCTGGATGTCATTGAATCTGCCACCATGGCACGCCTCAAAAATCTTCGCTTTCTACCAAAAGAAACTGTTGAAAACGTTCATATCTATTTGCTCGGCGATATGAACGCCTACTTTCGAGCCCAAAATGCCCCTGGACGCGCACCGGAATGGGCCGCCGGCCTCTCGATTCTGCGTGATGACGTCATCCTGATTCGACTCAAATCTGTCGGTACAACCCCCATCGAACCTTCCAAAACGCTCGCTCACGAACTTAACCACGTCGCGCTCCGACGCTTTGGCGGCGATGCCTTTTATCCACACTGGTTTTACGAAGGCCTCGCCATGCTCTCAACGGATGACTGGAATCTCCAACGCGCGGAATCCCTCGCACATGCCTCCATGAGCGGATCACTCCTCGATCTCCCTGGCATCGAAGCTGCCTTCGGAAAAACTGGTGCCATCGTCGATCTCGCCTACGCCGAAAGTGCACATTTCGTCTCCTGGCTCGCCAAAAACAACGGTGACGACAAAATTAAAAAACTCATTATCGACGTCGCCGGCGGAAAAAAATTCGACGACGCCTTCCTCGAAATCTTCGGTCACACACCAAACGGAGCATTCAAAATCTGGCATGACGCCATGAGCAAAGAAGAATCCGTTCTCGCTTCCTTTTTTTCTGGCGACGCCATCTTCTTTTATGTCTCCGTCTTTGCTGCGCTCGCACTCACCATCGCACTCATTCGACGTCGCCGTGCGCGTCGTGAACGCCTCGAATCCATGACATCCGACGTTTCCGTCGAAACGCTTCCCGAAAATTTGCGCCACTTCGGTCCCTTCAATTCTTAGGCGCGGGCTATCGGCAATGCCGATACGCCCGACGTGGCGGCCTATGCGCTTACAGCACATACGGCCACCTTTATGCGGCTATCGCTTCGCGATACGCCGCATTGCACCCAAATTTGGGCGATTTGCGCACCAAAATGGATTATCAAATTGATGGATGGCTAAAATATAAAAATGCTATCCAAAGACTGGCCTTCACCATCCATCAATGATACTCGCCGTGATGACAAATCACACCAATATGGCTACATATTCCGAAGCAAAAACTATGGAGTGAATTGTGATTATGTCTAAAAGTTACCGCAAATTCCTCATTATTCCGCTCTATCGCTCATGCCGCTTTCCAAAAAAAATTTATCACGGTGCTTATCGTGCCCGCGTGAGAAATAAACTTCATTCAGAAGATTTCGACCGTATTGACGGCTATCGAGTCAGATGTTCAGATGCCTGGGATTGGAAAGAGTATCTCCTGCACACGCGATCGGATTTTAATGATGACAACTTGGCTCGCGAATTGATACAAGAATACCACTCATCCTGCCTTGGAGATGAACCGACATACATCTTACAAAAGTTTTGTGACATCAATCATTGTACAAAAGCTACTTTTATGCAAAATCTTAATCCACTCGGCTTGCGTCGCTATCGCACATGGCTTATGGCAAAGCACTTTGGAAAATAATTAAATTATTTATTATCAACATCACAATTATACAACCATAATTACAACAATTTATATAGATTATTTCACGCTTCAAATACTCATTTTTACTACCATAAATATTCTACGCTTACAACAAATTAAATCACACATTCACATTTTACAAATAATCACCATTTGTCCATTTGTGATCATACATCATTCAATCAAACGCATTACACTGAATCCAGTTGCCAGCAATCTTGATAAAATATGCATGCGTAGCTAACGTCCACGTCCCTGACATGCCATAAACTTTTGCCGTCAACGTTACATCGGCAATTAGTTCTGCTCTGTCTCCCAAAACAGTAATGACTGGATGATGAATCTCATACTGATAATAATTCAGCGTACCATCCGCGATTTCACCAAAAAACGCTTCTTTACTCTGAATTTTTCCTGCATGTGCATGAACGTCTTATCTTCAGTGACGAGTAAATACAATGTTTCGATGTCTTTATCGATCATGGCTTGTTGCATTCGCTCAAATGCAGCAAGAATAAGGGCTTCTTCTGTCATATCTTCGTCCCCCGCATGCTCCGATGATTCGGATGTTTTATGATTTTTATCACCAAATGTTTCATCAGATGTATGTTCATGTGATGCACGCATATTATCATTCGATGCACATCCTACAAACAGACCCACCATTGTCATCATCACTATAAATCTCATCAGAATGTGCATCACCGATTTCTCCCTTGATGACGTCTCAACCGCCTAATCGATACATACCCGTTCGAATCGCAGCAATCACTCCCCCATCGATAAGCAAATCTGTGCCAGTAATAAACGTCGCATCGCGAAGTAAAAAAACTGCAGCATCAGCAATTTCTTCGGATGTTCCACAACGCATTGCAGCTGATGCATCAATCATTTTCTGGTAGCCATCGCCCAGCGCGGCAAACTCGTCGTATGCAAGCGGTGTCACGATAATGCCTGGGCTAATGGAATTCATACGGGCTCTACGCATTTTCCATGTTGTTGCAGCAGCGCGTTGTGCCTGAAGATGATTGACACGTTTGGCAATCATATAGGCCAGTCCGGAGTTTGTCGCCGTATGCTTAATATACTCTATTTCTTTGAGTTTTTCAGTCGGTGTAGACAAAATTTCAATTTCAACATCATCAGGCAAACGCAACATATACCCCGCCTGACTCGATACCAAAAGTCCTGCGCCACCATTTGCCATCACTTTGCCAAAAGCATCGACAGCATACCCCGTACCAACCATATCAAGATTAAGAATATGTTCCGGACTGGCCTGATTCGGTGATGCGCCAGCCGTATCGATAAAATACATGACATCGCCTAACGATGCCGCACGTTGTGCAAACGCCTCAACCGACGCCTTGTCAAGCGCATTGACAATACATGTATCCACATCGTATCCGCCATATTGAAACAACTCAGAAACGTTCTTGAGATTTTTTTCACTGATATCGCCAAGCAAAACTTTCCGGCCAGTGGCAATGCGCTTCACAATCGCGATTCCCATACTTCCGGCACCTAATAGTACAACGACTTCTTTGTTCTCGTTTCTGTCAAAAATCATACGGTTCTCCACTAAACTGTTTATTCAAATTTTGCTGGCAGGGATGATGCCACCGAACGACCTGCATCCCCCTTGCCAGTCCAACACATCGAATCCTTAATATGAATTATGCATGGATTTTCCAGCCAGCTATCATCTTGACAAATTCTGGATCAAAGTGATTGACGATTTCGCTATGTCCAAGATCAAGCATACCGATTTTGGCCATATCATCTTCCGAAAGCTTAAAATCCCATATATTGATATTCTCAACGATGCGTTCCTTATGAACGCTTTTGGGAATCACTACAACACCACGTTGTACGTTCCAGCGAAGAATAACCTGAGCAGCCGTTTTATGGTATTTCTGCGCTATCTCACACAAAAGCGGATGCTTGAAAATGCCATGCTTGCCTTCGGCAAAAGGCCCCCACGCTTCGGGCACAACACCAAATGAAGCCATGACGCGAAGTGCTTCCGACTGTTGAAAAAACGGGTGCAATTCCACCTGATTGACAGCTGGAATCACTTTGGCATGAAGACAAAGATCGGTCAAAACATGGGGATAAAAATTACTCACACCAATGGCGCGGATTTTCCCCGCTTCATACAATTCTTCCATGGCCCGCCAAGAACCATAATAATCCCCGATCGGTTGATGAATCAAATAGAGATCGAGGTAGTCAAGCCCAAGTTTATTGAGCGAAACCTCGAATGCCTTTTTTGTAGCCTCATAACCTGCATCCTGAACCCAGAGTTTTGTCGTGATAAACAACGCCTCACGTTTGACTGTACCATCCGCGATTTTTTTCGCAATCGCACGACCGACAGATTCTTCATTAAAATATGCAGCTGCGGTATCGATCAAACGATAACCCGCATCGATCGCATCAACGACTGCCTGTTCTGTCACATTGCCATCCGGCACCTGAAAAACACCAAAGCCTTCAAGCGGCATCATCACATCATTGTTAAGCTTGATATACTCCATTTTTCCGTCTCCTATACTAGAAATACACTAGAAATGCCCCATTACCGACCACACCGTTCGGATAACATGCGGTTTTTATCGATACTTTTCAATTTTGTACAATAATACTTTTGCAAGTTAGTATACATTTGTGTTATGCTGTGACATACATTGTATACATCAGTGTACACAATGATTCACCCAAAGACCTCTCCTTCCACAAAAGATATGCGCTTTTCCGCATGCACAACCTTTTAGCTCCACCTCAAGTCAGTTCCCCTTTTCATTCGAGGCATGACGATGGAAACCTACATGATAGAACAGCTTGCAGCTCTCGCTGAACACAAAACGCTCTCCAAAGTCGCTGAAGTCTTACACATCTCGCAACCGGCCATCAGCCGAAGTATGCAAAAACTTGAAGAAGAACTCGGCGTAAAAATCTTCGAGCGAACAAAAAATAGAATCGTACTCAACGAAATCGGAGAAATCGCTGCGAAACATGCACAACACATTCTCTCAGCACACCGCGATATGCTTTATGCCGTGCGCGAATCGGACAGGCGACGCAAAATTTTTACATTTGGCGCAATAGCCCCTGCCCCTATGTGGGAACTCACCCCCATTATTTCTCAATTGTACCTCGGCATGGGCATACATTCTGAATTACACGAGACAGAAACGGAACTCATTCAAGGCCTGGAAAACGACGTTTACCGCGTCATCATCCTCTTACATCCGCTTGAGGATAAAGACAGCACCGGCAATCCTTTGTATATATCTACACCATTTATCCAGGAAAATCTGGCACTGCTCGTTTCAAAGACGCATCGTCTGGCACGTAAAAAAAGCCTATTCCTCAAAGACCTCGCCGGAGAAAAACTCCTCATTCACAACAAAATAGGCTTTTGGTATCAGGTGTGTAAAACGAAAATACCAAACGCGCTGTTTTTGGAACAAAACGACCTCGCAGCCCTAAGCGAAATTGCCAATGCCAGTGCTCTGCCGACATTTGTCACCAACATGTCCGACAGAATTGGCATCCAGCCGAGCGAAAAGTTGGCCATCCCCATCCTAGACAAAGAAGTCAACGTGCAATTCTGGTGTATATGCAAAGCCAGCAAAAAAAAGGATTATGCTGCTCTATTAAATGCCATTGCACTTGTACAGCGCTGACGTGTCGCTCCATTCAGAGATCTGTCGTTACTTAATGGTCAATCATCAATCATCAGAAGACAGTAGGCATCCTCATTCCAACCGCATCATAAGCGCAATCAATGCTGTGCAAAGATGTTTACAAAGTCTCGGTTTCGCATGTAGGCCAAACAAATGCCTACACTGGATGCCGCCGATAAAACCATTGTAAAAATACCAGATTCTTTTTGTCTCAAACCATTTTCACTTAAACACAAAACTGAGGTGGTTGGTATGATCCTCACTAAATATAATGCTTTAGAGTACAAAGAATTCGTGCATGTTCCACCTGCGGTGTTATATTCTCAACTTCGATTTTGCAGTATGACAAACGTACTCATATACCCTGGATTCTCAAGCTAAACATGACGATGTGGAAATATGCAAGTCCAGTTGTTCGTATGTTTTTATCTATACACGCAAAGTTTGTAGATAACGCATTATATAAAGCTTTGGGCGAGTAGCCCCCGGCAACGCCGGGGGGAAAAGCAAAATCAACCCATATAAACCTCGTTAGAGGTTTTCGAGAAAAAATT
>JAFOHE010000347.1 GCA_017421975.1 Pseudomonadota bacterium | reverse complement strand
GGTCCGGCAAGCGAGAGACGGGGCTCGAACCCGCGACGTCAACCTTGGCAAGGTTGCACTCTACCACTGAGTTACTCTCGCATCCTGAATATAAGCCGCTCAGGTCCGGCAAGCGAGAGACGGGGCTCGAACCCGCGACGTCAACCTTGGCAAGGTTGCACTCTACCACTGAGTTACTCTCGCATCCTGTTCTTGCGCTTCCATTCTGGAATCACATCGAACGGCGTGCCTTATACGTAAAGCCATTTGAGTTGTCAAATAAAAAATTATTTTTTCTGCTTTTTTTGAGGGGGCTGTGGCCCCCTGCGCGGCTATTTGTCGTTGAAGGGTGCGTGCGGCCACGCATCTCCTTCAAACGACGCATACGCCGCTACCCCCAGTGCGGGGGATACCCCCGCAACGCCCCCGCGGAAAGGCTGACGCCGCTACGTCGTTCTTGAAGGTGGTGTGATGCAAGCCCTTGGGTATGAGGAACAAAATTGGGAATTGGTCTGCGAAGACTTAAAAAAGGTTTAATCATGCGCTATTTTTAAGTAAAAGCCTTGGTTGCACGTTGCAGGTTTCTCAAATGCCGTTTCACTGCTGCGAAGGACTGAAGTCGGATGGGGGCTTGCACGATGCGTTTGAAAGGCGCGACGATATCGATACCGGCGCCTGAGGATAACTTTGCTTTATATAATAGATTATGGATGGAGATACGTTATGAAAAAATCATGCGTGTGGCTGAGCCTTGTGGCGATGATTTCTTTGGGACTTCAGGCATGTAATGGCTCGGATAGTGAGAATGACAATTCTGGCGGCGACGAAAAACCAGGCGGCGACGAAAAACCGGGCGGCGACGAAAAACCTGGTGGCGACGAAAAACCTGGTGACGAAGAAAAAAACTGTACCGTTGGCGAAGTGGCGTGTTCCGCAGACGGAAAATCCCTGATGACGTGTGTCGATGGAAAGTGGAACAGCGAGCTGTGTGAATCTGGATTCTGTTACCTCTCAACTGAGGGATATGCGTGTATGGAACTCGATCATACCATCACTGGCAGACGTTGTTCCGATGCTGGCGATGGCATCGTCATCACGACGTTGTCCGGCGAAAAAACAGTTTCGTGCCTCGAGGAAACGGGCGTAGACACGACGTGCGTCGAATTCGGTCGCGGGCTCGTCGGTTGTGCAATGCCCAAAACGTGTTCCGGCGTCTTTTCGGATCCGGGCACATGCCTTGGTAACCGCCTTGCCTATTGCGATTACACTTATATTGAAGAAAGACCCGCAATGAAGGATTGTACTGCGCTTGGCCAGATTTGCGCATCCGAAAATGGTGTCGCCGGTTGCTTTGATCCCTGTGCTGACAGCGAGACGCAGGATTATGTTTGTTCGCAGGATGCAAAGATGCGTCACTGTGTCGAAAAAGACGGCGTCCGCGTCGGCATATCGCTTCCTGGGGCATGTCAGGACGACAGCCATGCCTACGTCTGTAACGGCGAGACGCTTGAAACCGTTGCCTGCGAGTCCGGATATGTCTGTGTCCCGTCCGTCGGTGGCTGTATCAAGGCGTGTTCTGCTTCGAACGAAAATGATATGCTCTGTGACGCTAACAATGCCTTGACACAATGTAAACAGACGTATGAGGGCTCATGGGGATACGTTTCTGTCGGCGCTAAGGAATGTGTCGGCGATGTCCTGTACGCATGCACCGATGGCAGTGTCAAACAGACGCGTTGTTACGACCTCGTCTTTAATGATCAGGAAACGGGTGAATTGATTTCAAACCACGGAAAGTGTTCGAAGGATTACAATTTTATACCTGATTTTGACGTCTGTACGCCGCTTTATGAGGGTACGGCCTGCGGAAATGTGACAAATGAAGGAAAATGTAATGCAAACATGCTTTCGTATTGCAATAATGTCACGAATCTGCTCGATCATGTGGATTGCTCGCAAAATGAGACGAATTCCCTTTGCACCATTTACAAAGGTTATGCAGATTGCCGTGAGCCTTGTACAAAACTCGGCGAAGCCAGGTGTGAGATCGTCGATTATGGCGAGGAGGGCGTCGTTTCACAGATTTATATTTGTGTACAGGATGCGCATAATAGTTCCAAACTCTCGTATCTGCTTGCTTCGACGGCATGCATTGGGGATACGCTCTACACGTGTGATGGCACGAATGTCGTAACGACGGATTGCTCAAAAACAGGCGGCGTCTGTGGAATGACGGCTTGTGAGTATCCGCTTTGTTCGATCGCATCCTCGGAAGATTGCCATGCAGAACAAAGGTGTGAAGTCGATGCGACGGGCAATGTCATTGGAACGTTGTCATGTGACGGGTAGATTGGGTGATGATAGCCTTGTTTTAAATGCGCATGTGTGGTAAATGATAAAACGCCAGTATATATACTGGCGTTTTTTTTAGAAGATGACTGAGAATATAGGATGATCATTTATGGCAGATGATTTATTTGAGTTGCTTCTTATTTTGATTCTTTTAAGTGTTACCGTTTTACCCATTGTTCTATCGATTGTTTTTGGGATAAAGCTTAAAAGAAGAAATCGAACATTAAATAATAAAGAATCTCAGCTGAGAGAAATTAAAAAAGTAATTTATAAAATATATCATGAGCAAGGCGCTGGCACGTTACGTTGACCTTATCAATGCGCAACACCCCGATGTCATCGTCATTGCCGGTGACCTCGTCGACAACAGCGTAGGCCCGCTCTACCGCGACCACATGGCCGACGAGCT
>JAFOHE010000035.1 GCA_017421975.1 Pseudomonadota bacterium | reverse complement strand
TTTAAACTGGATGGTCGAAAGATTGTACTGGTCGGAGCGAATTTCGCGTCCGATATGAGCGCACTGGACGGTGTATTGGTGGAAGATGTGTAGGGGGCTGGCTCGCGCTAGCACAAAAAACGCTCGCCATACAATTCAATGCGAGTTATTGTGCAAAAAATAATGTGGCGATGGTGATATGTCGCTGCAGCGTGTTTCGCATATCACGAAGGAGACAGGCATGGAAGAGCGCAAATTTCCGATTGGCATTCAGACGTTTGAAGAAATTCGCAGAGAGCGTATGGTTTATGTGGATAAAACGGCGCATATTTTCAGGCTGGTACATGGGACCAAGTATAACTTTCTGTCACGTCCACGGCGTTTTGGCAAGAGCCTGCTCATCTCGACGCTCGAATCGTATTTTGCGGGACGCAAAGACCTTTTTGAAGGGTTGGCGATTGCAGATTTGGAGAAGGAATGGAAATCGTATCCGGTGCTGCATCTCGATTTGACGGGGGTGAACTATCACGAGCCAGGGGTACTTGAGAATCTACTGCATGTAGCCTTGTGTGATTGGGAAGCTGTTTATGGCAAGAACGATGAGGAAAAGGCGCTTGGTATTCGTTTTATGGGCGTGATACGGCGTGCATTTGAACAAAATGGGACACCTGTCGTCCTTCTCGTCGATGAATATGAAAAACCGATTTTGGATACGATTGGTGATGAAGCATTGCAGGAAAAACACCAACAGACGCTGAACGGCTTTTATGGCGGCATCAAAAAAGCCGATCGATATTTAAAATTTGTATTATTGACCGGTGTGACCAAAATCGGGAAAATGAGTGTATTTAGTGCATTAAATAATATCACCGATATATCTTTGATGGAAGAATATGCCGATATCTGCGGCATGACCGAGGCAGAGATTGCGCGTGATTTCCATGATGATATTCAAATTATGGCGGATGTTCAGCACAAAAGTTATGACGAGATGCATGCCGAGCTCAAGCGCGAATACAATGGTTATCATTTTTGTGAGGAAATGACGCATAGTGTGTACAATCCCTATAGTTTGTTGAATGCATTAGCTAGAAAGAAAATCAGTGACTACTGGTTCGAAACAGGGACGCCGACGTTTTTGATGAATTTACTCAAGAAATATCGTCCCGATGTGCGTAAACTTGCTGGTTCTATGATACAACGGGATGCCCTGATGCTCATCAATTCATTCACGGCCAACCCTTTGCCGATTATCTATCAAAGTGGTTATTTGACAATTAGCGCTTATGATGAAGAGTTTTCGGAATTCACGCTGGATTTCCCGAATGTTGAGGTTAAGGAAGGCGTTTTGAAAGGGCTGACGGCTCTTGTGATGGGTGATGAACACACATCAGAGTTTGAAGTATCACACTTTGTGCGTGCTGTTCGTCGTGGCGATACGGATGCTTTTTTTGAGCGCATTGATACGCTTTTGTCCAATGTACCCTACGAAGTCAAACTGGATTACGAAGTCCATTTCCAGAATTTTGTCTATTTGTTGTTCAGTTTAATGGGGTTTTATACAAATGTCGAATACCATACGGCCAAAGGACGTGTGGATTTAATCGTTAAAACCGACAAATATATTTATATCATGGAATTCAAGCGCGACAGTTCTGCCCAAGCCGCGATGCAGCAGATCAAAGACAAGGACTACGCGAAACCCTTTAAACTGGATGGTCGAAAGATTGTACTGGTCGGAGCGAATTTCGCGTCCGATATGAGCGCACTAGATGGGGTGCAAGTGGAAGATGGTTAGGGATAGTATGCCTGTGGATGTCTATTTGGTGTGTAAACGTATATAGACACGTTTGGACAGGGTGTCTATACCGACACCGCACGATAGGCATTTCCGCTCGCTCGATATCTGCGAGGCAAAATAGGGAAGCAAGTGGGCTACGTATTTGCCAGCAGGCACGTGTTGTAACGCGTGTCTGCTGGGGCAGTGTTAAGCGATATGAATGCCGGTATCGCGGATGATTTGGGTTTTGCAGCCAGCCATGAAGGCTTCCGCTCTAGTTACAATCGTAAGGCTTATTTCTTCCGTTCGTGTGACGCCAGTATAAATCATTTGGTTATTGAGAAGAGGATGCCCTTCCATTTGTGGTAAAAACATGAGGATATTTTTATAACCCGAGCCCTGGGATTTATGAATGGTAATCGCAAAAGCGCTTTCAAGTGCATTTTTGGGAAGCATGAAGAGTGGATATGTAACGAAATCCACGGGGTCATCAGAAGGGGTTTCTGTGATATGTGACTGTGTTTTAATTTTTTTGAGCAGGAGATGAAGTCTGCCCGAATCTTTTTCGCCGAGGACGATACCGCAATCGCCGTTGTAGAGTTTTAATGATGATTGGTTTTCGGTCAACATGAGCAATTGCCCGACGTAAAATGTATCTGTCATTTGACGGGAGAGTTTTTGGCTTACAAGCTCGTTGAGCGTTTGCACACCAGTAAGACCTCTTCGCTCAGCAGACAAAATGCGTGCATTTAATGTCGTATCCCATAGTTGTTTAAGTTTATCCTGACTCACAGAATGACCGTTGCCATCAACGAGTGTATTGTCGGTGCTAACAAAAATCTCGGCAGCAAGCTTCATATAATTTGTATCGATATAGAAAGCTTTAACCCAGGCTTGAATCAGTGATTCGAGTTTGTTCTTTGCAATCGATTTATCCTCGGGTAGGGTGAAATAATGAATGGAGCCAGTGTCAATTTTTGAAAAATCGATTTTATTAAATGGTGCAAAGACTGGTTTTTCATTCATATTTTTCCATACATTCTCTGGTGCTGTGTTTGTGTCTTTGGAAGCCTTGATAGCTATGGACAATCTGCCTATGGCAGAGTTTTGATCAAAACGCTTGGAGTCCACAAGTTGCACGGCATAATGTCCAGTGGCAAGCATTTCACCTAAAACGGCTCCAGCTTCGACGGATGGAAGTTGATCAGGATCGCCGAGAATATAGAGTTTATAGTCTTTTTGTGGCAGAGCCTGCATAAATTTTGCGAAAAGATCAATGTCGATCATGCTAGCTTCATCGAGAATAAAAATTGTTTTTTCAGGAAAACGATTATCTTCACGATAATTAAATATATTTCTTTGAGGATTATAACTCAGTAATCTGTGAATGGTATAGCTTTCAAGTGCGTGCAATTTACGATAGATATCGTTATTTTTATCTTTGAAGAAAGACAGACTTTTGAGCAAACTTTCTCTCATCCTGTCCGCTGCTTTGCCACTCGGCGCAGCGAGTTTGATGTCCCATGCCAACATATCTTCGTGTTCAGCGAGAAGCTTCCATAAAAGGAAGCAAATCACCGTCGTTTTGCCTGTGCCCGGTCCGCCAGTAATAATCAAATTTTCTCTTTGACCACGGATGATGGCATCTAATTGATGGGCGACGAGGCGGAATTTTTTTGTGTCATCTTTTGGTTGGATAAGAAGCGGTTCAAAATAAGCTTGGTACGCGTCTCTTTCTTCGGCAGTAACGGTAGTGACTTCACGAAAGATGTTTTGGGAAGCTTTTTCTATGATGCACTTGGCATCAAAATAGCCGACGAGGTGGGTACGGAT
>JAFOHE010000346.1 GCA_017421975.1 Pseudomonadota bacterium | reverse complement strand
GCGAGCCTTTTCTTCAGCTTCGCGGCGAGCCTTTTCTTCAGCTTCGAGGCGAGCCTTTTCTTCGGCTTCGCGGCGAGCTTTTTCTTCAGCTTCGCGGCGAGCCTTTTCTTCGGCTTCGCGGCGGGCTTTTTCTTCGGCTTCGCGGCGGGCTTTTTCTTCAGCTTCGCGGCGGGCTTTTTCTTCGGCTTCGCGGCGGGCTTTTTCTTCGGCTTCGCGGCGGGCTTTTTCTTCGGCTTCGCGGCGAGCTTTTTCTTCAGCAACCCGCTGGGCTTTGGCCTCGGCCTCACAGCGTGCCTCTGCTTCCACTTTGAGACGCGCTTCATATTCAGCGCGTAATTTTGCTTCGAGTTCAGCTTTAACCTGTGCTTCAATCTGTGATTTGAGATCTTCAACGACCGATGGTGTCACAGAAGCGGCTACATCTATCGAGCGATCGACTTTTACATTTGACTGAGATGAGAACAAATCATCCGTCTCTTTCATGATATCGTCGAGATCGAGCGCACTATTTTTGGTTACGCTAAATTCATCCGACAGCGCAGAAGTTGCGGACAAGGGCAAATCCCCCAACGCATCTTTTGAGAAAAAACTATCGAGATCATTGCTGAAAGTCTTTGTGTCCGAACTGATGGCATCTGCTTTTTTGTCCATGGAAATCGGCATCATGCCGATCTCGGTTTTTTGCGGTTCAGGCGCATCGTCATCGTCGTCATATTCATCGTCGTCATCGTCGTCATATTCATCATCATCGTCTTCATCTTCATCATCGATGACGGTAGAGATCAACTTTCCCGAATCGATTGGCGAAAGTCGGACTTCAGTTTTATCCGATTCAAGCGTGGACGCTCCGGCATCCTCATCAGAAAAACAGCGTGCCGTGTTGACAGCGAAAACGGCATTTTGGGAAATATTCCGCATATCTTCTGCGCTCGCAAGCGCGTCTTCAGCATCCTGAATCAACTTGGCATCGTTGACATTTCGCGCTTTTTCGAGCGCACTACGTGCCACATTGCACGCGATATCCGCCATATCCTTACTTTTTTGAGCACAGTCCAACCCCACCTCAAGCTGATTCTTTTGTCCTTTTTTGATCAACAGTGCAGCCTGAATCGCTTCGCGGGAAAGCGTTTCAGCTTTCAGACTTGCCTGCTTTGAGTTATGAATCAAGCTCGATATTGCTTCGCGATCAACATGCGGCACAGAAGTATGTGCTGAGGACGGTTCTTCATAGACTGCCGAAGAAGCCGGGATTCCAATATTTGTCGAAGAATCTTTTGGAAGCCTCTCCCCACAATGGACACAAAACCTGGAATTCGCAGGTGATTCCTGATTACATTGAGGACACAAGGACATTGAAACAACTCCAATATGCGATCGGCCATCGATTTTTTGATCGAGACACATAAATAAAGAAGAATAAAAATTTAGAAATGATAGACCTCACCACACTGCGCTAACCTGAAGCCACAATCTATGGCATACTTTTTTTCATCTGCCGTGACCTCATCTGCATAATGCATGAGCACAATCCTTTCGATTATATCACGTGGCAACGTTTTCAATTCATCAAAAGAAGCATGAACGCCGCCTTTTTTCTTTGGCAGGAAGGAAACGTCATGAAAAATGACCTCGGCACCACTTTCAAGATGCGCTTCAAGCGCTTCGCGTGAATAAATGGTATCTGCTGTAAACACGACGCGTTCATCCAGACAGATACCGAAAGCGGAACGACGCCATACATGGCAAACAGGGAAAATGCGGACGGGAATGCCAAAAAAAGAATAAGCCGTCTGGACATTCAAGGGCGTCACATCAGCGTAGTCTGACAAATCCAGCTGAAAGTAAGCACCATCTTCACCAAGAACGCTCGATGTCATTGATGCTCTCAGAAAATTTTCCCAAATATCTTCACCATTAGTGGCCCAGGGTGAAACAAACGCCTGTGGCAGCCATAATCCAAACTTTCGATGGAGTTTGAAATACGATTCGAAGAGAATCTCTTCCAAGCCATAAACATGATCACCATGAAGATGCGTGATGAATGCAGCCTGCACATCAGAAGTCAAAACGCCAGCGTGTTTGAGCGCAAGCGTCCCCGTGACGCCACAATCAATGAGCCACTTACCTTCCGGTGCATGAACGAGAATATTCGTGTTGTAGTTGACCGGCGGTTTTGAGCGGGAATTTCCTGAGCCAAGAAACTGAAAATCAAAATGGGTCATGCACTACACCTAAAAACACGAAATGATACCGATACAAGTCAATCATCTTAAATGATGACATAAACAACGCGTCTTACGCAAGAAAAAGCGGACAGCAGAATCCTAAGCGAACACATTTTGTTTTTCCCGTTGGGATTTAACCGCTTCTAAGCCAAAACATGATGATGTCATCGGCTAAAAGCCAGCCTTGTGCCCCCTTAATGGGTTATGCCGGGCAAAACGTGATTGTTATGCTTTTTTTGGTATGTTCATGTCTTTTTTTTTGAAAATTTCACTTTTTATATGAACATACACTTTTTCAGCAACGAAATACGATCTAAGGACATCATAAGGTGATGGGGAGGATTGCTAAGTGCCTACATATAGGTCTAAACTTGTGCCCCCTTATTGGGTTATGCCGGGCAAAACGTGATTGTTATGCTTTTTTTGGTATGTTCATGTCTTTTTTAAAAATTCACTTTTTTATATGAACATGCACTTTTTCAGCAACGAAATACGATCTAAGGGCATCATAAGGTGATGGGGAGGATTGTTAAGTGCCTGCATGTAGGTCTAAGCTTTATTTACCTAAGACTAAAAGTACCACCTCGATATAAGCGCGCATTACAAAGCCATCTACAGGTTAAACATTCATCGTCACAGATATCAATTTTTGCCATAAATCGCCCCATTTGTGATAGAAGGTAAATAGCGGCATGGGACGCTATCGCAGGTCAGAGCGGCGTATTGGAGTGTAACGAAAATAGACGACCCATAAGGCAACCTCGCGCCTACCGAAGGTGGCGTGAGGTCAGGGCGGCGTATTGGAGCGTAGCGAAAATAGACGCCCCATAAGGCAACCTCACGCCTACCGAAGGTGGCGTGAGGTCAGGGCGGCGTATTGGAGCGTAGCGAAAATAGACGACCCATAAGGCCAAACAAGCTCATAACGCATCCAAAACAAACTAAATTCACAAAATCATATTCATTATTGGCAAAAATGACCGATTTGGGGTAGAATTGAAATTGATCCTATTTTGGGTCAAGATTGCTATAACATTTTATGGAAAGAGATTTTCATGACTCATAAACCTGGCTCCGGACAATACGTATTAAAATTCATTTCAGGCAAATACGCGGGTGGTGAGTTCGCGCTGGCGCAAAACCAAGAGCTGATTATAGGCCGGTCTAGCGACCTGGAAATGGTTCTTATTGAAGACATGGTCAGTCGTCATCATGCAAAGATCACGACGACAGATAATGATATTTTTATCGAAGACCTTGGCAGCACGAACGGCACCTTTGTGAATGGTGAAAAAATTACGAGCTGCAAGCTGAAAGAAGGCGATCGTATTTTGATCGGAACTTCAATCATTAAGCTTGTCTTTGAAGAATTTGATGGTGCTGTGCCGCCACCGGCTCCCATGGGTGTGTCATCCTTAGGGAAACCACACATCGAAGACGTCGTCTTACCACCGAGTGGTTTGCAAGGACGTGTGTCGTCATCTGTACCAAGCCATACCATGCATGGTGGAACGCAGTCTGGTGTCTTGTCGGGATTATTGGATCAATTACCGCTTCCAGATCTTCTCCAGCTGTTCGGTTCAAGCAAAAAAACGGGTTGTCTGTTCATCACGACGCCAGGCGGCACAGAAGGACGCATTTATCTTCGCGACGGTCGCGTGTATGGCTCAGTCATCAATGGGAATTTCTCAATTCCTGTCGATAAGAGCTTCTATCGTATGATCACGTGGAAATCAGGAACGTTCTTGCTTGACACGATGGCAACTTACGAATTTGAAAATCCCATCAACGAAACCGTAGAATCCATGCTGATGGAAGCCATGCGTATTATTGACGAAATGGATGCCATTGGTGACGATGTGCCTTCTTATGATGCTATTTTCCGCATCATTATCAAAGAAGAGCCAAAACTCTCGGATCTCACGAAAGACCAGCTTGATATTTTCCAGCTTGCCCTTGTCGAACCATCGATGGAATTTATTCTTAATTCAAGCAAATTAAGTGACGACATCGAAACAACGAAAGCCGTCACGCATCTTGTGCGCAATAAATATATGGAAATCGCTTAATTCTTTTCACTTCATGAAAAGATAAGCCTGTCACCGCAACAAGAAGGTCGCACAATTGTGCGGCCTCTTTTTTTTGGGAGAAAAGAAATGTCCATTCAAGCAGAAGCCCAGGCGCAAGTCATTGCTGCCATGAAAGCCCATGATGACAAACGTCGCGACGCCTTACGTCTAATCGTCAATGCCCTTAAAACGGAAGCCAAAGAAAAACTCCACGAACTATCCGCAGACGAAGAAATCGTTGTTTTAACGCGGGAAGCCAAGAAACGACGTGAAGCCATCGCTGATTATACGAAAGCTGGGGCAACAGATCGCGCTGAGAAAGAAATGTATGAACTTGAAATTATTCAGGGTTATCTGCCCAAGCAGCTTTCTGAAGATGAAGTTCGTGCCATGATCAGTGCACTTGTTGCAGAACTTAACATCGTCTCAAAGAAAGACACTGGCAAATTGATGAAAGCACTCATGCCGAAACTTAAAGGCGTTTTTCCAGGCAACGAAGCCAAAAAACTCGTCGATGCGCTTGAGCTTGCAGACTGATTGTCTGGCAAGCATTGCATGATTAAAAGGGGACCTATCGGTGCCCTTTTTTTAATTTTACCCTCAAAGGTGGGTAAACACATTAACACCACACATAAGTAATAAAAAAGGGTGCCCAAGGCACCCTTTTTTGTATCAGCAAAGAGATTACTCACCACTACGCTGTCTTTCTTTTTTGACATCCTCGAGAAGCATTTCGAGAACCATATTAGAAACGGTATCGAAAACCTGTTCAGCGTTAAGAAGTTTTTTCTTAGGCAAACCATCATCCGTAGGCAAAGCAGCGGAAGTAGAAGCAGAGACCTTTGCAAAAGGCGATTTCTTTTCGAGGGCAAGTGATTGTTTTGCGGCTCCAAAAGCCTTACGGACGCGAGCCTCGACATCTTCAGCCGCTTGTTCTTTAAGGTTGACGGAATCACCAGAAGTGAAGTGGGTGGTATGTAACAATTCGTGTGCAAGAAGTCCGAGTCCTTCAGGCGAAGAGAGATCCATATTCTTTTTGCCGAGGAAAACACTTTTGCCGAGGGTGAAAGCCTGAGCGCCCATGGCAGCAGAAGCCATTTCAGCGATCGGACCAGTATAAACCTTGATATTTGAAATATCGAATCCGAGGAATGGCGTCAATTTAGCTTGAACCTCTTTCGGGAGCGTCATTGCTTCAGATTTAAGATTTGTCGAAATCTGTTGTGCAGAAATACGACCTGTTTTAATGAGAGACTGCGTGTCAGCACCAGTCGTTGCTTTTTCCTTACGATTCTTGATCCAATCGAGCGCGACCCCCGCAGCTTTACCAATCGGACTTTCGTAATTACGTTCAGCAGCATGGTTATCGGCATCCACAGCGCCCCCGAACGATTCCGTTTGACGCGTTTTCATGCTGCCGTCGAACTGATTTTCAATAATTTTGATAATTTCGTAGTTCGAAATATTGAGATCGATTTCACCATTCGATTTACGCAATGGCGTATCGACCTTTTTCATTTTTATGCCTGCGACTTTATAGAGCGCGGGCAACATATCGACAGCATCCTGATTGGTATGATCGAATTTTACGCGTTTGAAGAGCGGTCGATCAGACATTTCATCGAGGATCTGGAAACGTTTTGCACTAAATCCCATTTCACTTCGTACAGAAGGCAAGAAAGCAATCTGACGCACTTGGTGCATAAGTTGATTGGATTTCTTCGCGACAGCAGACTGAATCGTAGGAATCGAGGTAAACATCGGAGCGGCCTGATCAGCGATCTGGAGAGATGCTTTTGCATTTCTGTTATTTTCGCTGCCAGCGTATGGCGCGTATAAACCGACATCGCCCATACGTTCGCTCTGGGCAATCAACTTTACGCGTTTAAGTGTTTCCGCCACATCGTGAAGGCGTTTATCGGCGTTCGTTTTGGGTTTTTGTACCTTAGAAGCAATGTGACGAACGGAATAATCGGGCACAGAGACGCTTGCATCCAACGCTTTAAGCATATCAGCAGCATGATTGGCATAACGCGCTTCCTGCTCATATTTCATGCGATGCATGGCATACATCATGTGGGCTTCGAGAAGCGCACGTTCGTCATCCGACTTCGATTCAACCACTTGTTTATCATTGACTTTATAATTGAGAATAGACTGAGCAGAGCGCGTTTTATCAATAATCGCGTTAAGACGCGAAATAATCAGAGACGCCCCCTCCGTATGAATAGACTGCGTGAGGTGTCTGAGCAATTCCGCATTGTGAATAATGCGTTCAGCATCATGTTCGTTCAAGTTGGAGAGTTGTCCAAAGACATCCTGAGCCTGAATGCGCGTATGCTCATCACCAACGAGGGCAATTTCTTTCATGAGTTCATTTTGAATACCACGAATTTTCGCCAGTTCGCTGCTCACGATACTATTGCCTGCACGATGAATCGCCTCTACAGCATTCTCGACGATGCGACGCGTCGATTTATCCTGGAAATTCTGGGCAATTTCTTTTTGGCGTGCGAGCGATTCCGATTCGAGTTTCGAGACATACTCTTCAGAGACAGCAAGTTTGTCCGCCGCATCTTTGGCACGCTCAACTTGGGCACGAAGCTTCGCAAGATGTGCTTCGGATGAAACGGCTTCAATCACTTGATTCTTAACATCGGTGGCAAGCGCACGATCCGTACCCTGTGTATCATATCCATTTTCAAGATCATGTGATACGAGGCTATCGAGCATGCTTTCGAACGAAGCACGTTCCGTTTCGATCACATCGACCGTATCTGCCATTTCAAAATTTCCTGCCCAAATGCTGTGGCTCAGACGCTTTTGGAGATCATACGAAAGCTCGTCCGCATGCACATCATTGAGAACACTGATGGCCTGCTGAACGACCTCGACATGGCTGCGATTCCACGACCCACGCGGCATCGCAAGAAATCTCTCAGCAAGTGCCTCGTGGTTACGAAGCAAGGCCTGCTGACGAACAGACTGGCTGCTGCGCACGCGCAATCCTTCAGCCCCTTCGGTATCCTTGGCTTTTTCCGCTTTCAATGCATCAAGTCGTCGTTCGGCTTCTTCACCATCTATCCGTCCTTCCTGGTAATCCATAAAAAGACGATCAAACGCCTGATATAACGCTACGCCTTTCACACTCGACGATACCGTCGAAAGCTCTTGGCGAAAACGCTCCATCTTATCCATTAATTTATTGTTCGTGCGTTCCATTGCGATACCTCTTTGGCTTTCTTCGCCACTTCGCGGCAAAGACATTTCTCATTGTTCCCTGATATACTGCAATTTTTCTTCCAATCTTCAATTTTATTCCGAATTATTTTTGTTTCAACGCCAATCCTAGTTTTGAACGTCCTACATCGTCGAAAATGCGCAATACCTTACACTGCTTTTGTTTGCTACGCCCACTGTGCACTACGGGCGTTTTCTGGGGCGTTCCTTTTTCCTTCTCTTTCCCCCATCCGCATTTTCCAATCAGTCCAAACGGGGACTTTTGACCTCACCCAAAATCCGATTCAAAAACAACGTGATGACAAAAACGCGCAACATTTTGCTATTGAAAAAAACCACCGTTGATAGTAGAATACATTATAACGACCTTATTAAAGGAGAAAAAGCTTATGGAATTTAAGATACTTGACGGCGAGTGCTGGTGGGGAGGGCTTATCCACTTTGCGGAAAAAATGCCTTTCGACTCCGATACGGTGTTCAAGGCAGACCTTGAACGTGACAAGATGACCCAATCCGCTCCGCTCT
>JAFOHE010000345.1 GCA_017421975.1 Pseudomonadota bacterium | reverse complement strand
GGACGCAAAAATCAACGGCGGCGAATGAAATCGCCGCCGTGCGTGACGCGTATTTGACGCCAACGGCGGAAAATAGCGGACGCCATCATAAATCAATGAGATTCAAAAAATCCTTACGCGACAGGTTTTCAGCGCGAATCGTCGGTTCATAACCGTGTGACTGAAGGACTTCGGCCCATGCCGCCCGATCTTTCTGCTCAAAACCGTTGAGAGAATTGACGAGTGTTTTTCGGCGCTGACGAAATGCGGCATGAACAAAAGCGCGGAAGCGTGCCTCCTCTTCCGTTGATTGCGTAATGGTTCGAGGAATGAAGCGCAATACCGTGCTCATAACTTTGGGTGCTGGTTCAAAGCAGTTAGGAGGAACATCCATAACAGCTTCAATCTCATGATAAAACTGGCCGATGACCGAAAGTATGCCATAAGATGATGTGCCAGGTTCAGCGAGGAAGCGCTGAGCCACTTCGCGTTGAAACATAAGCACCATACCGCACAACGGAACATGCCCGTCAATGAACCGAAAATAGATCTGAGAAGCGACGTTATAGGGAAGATTGGAGACAAGCAGCGGGCGAGCCGCTTTATCAAAACAAAACGCCGGCAGTTCTGCGGTGAGAGCGTCAGCATGCAAAATAGAGACGTGCGGTTGATCAGCGAAAACATCTTCAAGGAAATCGGCGCAGTGATCGTCTTTTTCGAGGAGAACGTAAGGAAGGCCTAGCTTGGCAACGGCTACGGAGAGTGCACCGGCCCCTGGGCCAATTTCAAGAATATGTGTTGGTGAAAAGCGCTCGACTTCGCGTGCGATGGTGCGCGTGATATTTTCGTCGATCAAAAAATTTTGTCCGAGGCTTTTTTTGTAATGATGACGAAGCGCAGATGCGAGGGCACGTGGGGTGTATTGGGTCAGAGAAGACATGGTTTCATGGAGCAAAGAAGTTAAAAATGAAAAGGCGCCCGAAGGGGCGCCTTTTGGAAGAAAGCCAAAAAATTAATTTTCGCGTTTTCTACGAACGGAAGCGAGTCCGAAGGCACCGAGGATGCCGAGGAGAAGAGCAGCAAAGCCGCCATTAGCCGAATCACGAACAGTTGCAGAGCAATTGGCGCGGACTTCACTGGGAATGACGTGTTCGATCTGAGCACTCTTTGTGACGACGAGATCGGCCTCAGCGCCACCTTCGCTTCCACCAAGTTTCACTTTGTAGTTACCGCTAGGAAGCTGACCTTCCCACGGGCACGCATATTCGTTGACGATGCCTTTGGGATCGGTGAGGATAAACTTCATGGCACCACGCGGGCATTTAATACGCACGTTACCGAAGTCTTCGGAATCCTGAAGTGCAGGCACTGTATAGACAACAGGTTCTTGGCTGACAGTGATTGTATCTTTGAAGGGGAAGAATTTTTCGCGTGTCGCAGTCAAGGAATACGCACCAGGCATAATTTTGCTGTAAACGGGGCATGCAACGGGGGTATCAATTGCCCCATTAAGCTGAATTTTGGTATCGGGCGTCGCGCAAGTAATTTCAAGCGAAACTGCGTTACCGCACTCGTTATTAGCTTCGCCATAATAGTTGGTGATAGCTTTTGCGAGGCTCTTGTCTTCAGCCTTGATCGCAGCGATACGGGACTGGAGACGCTCAAGGTGATAGAGCGCTGCCGGGCAATTGCTTCGCATCTGATAAATGCGGGCGAGTGTATATTCGGTATAAGCATCCGTTGTACACATCGACATTGCCTTGATACCATCGCTTAATGCGCTATCGAGATCGCCATTACCAGCGGACTCCTGAGCCTGACCAGAAAGCTCATAAAATGCCTGCTGATCTGAGTCACTCAGCGACATACAATCAATTTCGGGTTGTTCTGCAAGCGCGAGAGACGGAATCAAAAGTGCAGCAGCACCGATCGCTGTAGCAAGAGAACGCAGAGACTTCAGAGAAGCTACATGATTCTTATTCATATTTTCTCCAGAATCAGAAATGATTGACATTCCACATCAAACGAATGCCAAAAAGTTAAGGGAAGACCAGAGGCCGTTTCCTGAGGACGCTTATCGCTAAAAAAAAGCCTTGTGTCAAGTAATGGGATTTTCTTGTCAATCAAGTCGTTCAAGGACAATTTTGAAGCGTGTAACACTATCGCCGACACGCAATCCACGTGCCCGTACTTTATAATGACAGCACAGACGAGCTTTATTCCCAATTTCTTCGCTTCAAAATAAAAAAGCCGCCAAAACGGCGGCTCAAAACTATGACGTGCCCAAAGTACGCGTCAAATATATATAGATTAATCTTCGGCCTGATAAGGAAGAAGAGCGATATGGCGGGCGCGTTTGATGGCGCGGGCAAGTTTGCGCTGGAAACGGGCGCTGACGCCAGTGATGCGCGAAGGAAGAATCTTACCGCGAGGTGAAAGGAAGCGCTTGAGAAGCTGGACATCTTTGTAATCGATCGTCAGCGAAGCATCCGATTTGAACGGGCATGCTTTGCGTTTGGCACGACGAAAACCACCGCGGTTATTGGAACGAGGACTCTGGGCATTCTGTGTATTGTTATCCATAATTTTTAATCTCCAACTGTCTCAATTAGCTATGTGTAGGAACTTCCGCTGCGCACGTGGGGCATACCCAGAACATACCGCTCGGACGCGAGTGGCGAACCATCTTCATGAGGCTCATGTTGGACTTTTTGCCTTTTGCCGCACAGGCAGGGCACTCTTTCACATAGACGACTTTCTTCGTCGTCGAAATCTTTGCAGGACGTTTTGCTGCCATGTCAATTTCCTTTTATCCGGTGGAATTCCCTGTATTACGGATCTCTCGAAAACCACTTCCGAGTCATTCGGGTAACCAGCCGGAAAATCCAGTCACCCAAAACAGGGCGCAGAATTATTACTACCCATGCGCATGCATGTCAAGAATTTTGTTTTGTACAACTCAGTCTCGCATCATCCTCAAGGAACAGAGCCAACTGTTGCTGCCACAGCCTTTCATCCACGCACAAGTACGCTCGTCACCCCCAATTGCCGATACCAGCGACGTTCCAGAAAAACGCCTCTATACAGTGCCCATAAAAAAAAGGTGATCCGCAGACCACCTCGTGCCATAAAAAAAGGTGATCCGCAGACCACCTTTTTTAGGAACTAACCCCCTGTCATTGAACCCATCGAGAAGATCGGCAGGTACATACCAATAAGCATCGTACCAACCATACCGCCTAAGAGCGCCATAATGGCAGGTTGCAACATGGCCATCATCGCATCAATGGCATCGTCCACTTCTTCGTCGTAGGAGTCGGCGATTTTGCCAAGCATGGCATCAAGTGCACCCGTTTCCTCACCGACGCGGATCATAGCGACAACCATGTTGGGGAAAATACCCGTGACCATGAGCGGATCCGCAAGCGTCGAACCTTCGGACAATCGCTGTCGAGCATATTCGATACCTTCTGCGATTCGAATATTGCCAGCAGCATTTTCAACGATCTGAAGCGAATCCATGAGCGGAACGCCTGACGTCATCATCGTTGCAAGCGTTCGTGTAAATCGAGATACAGCAGATTTGCGGAGAACATCGCCTATGCCAGGCATGGCGAGAAGAAACGCGTCCATGGCTCGATGGAACGCAAAAATCTTTTTACGACAGATCGCAATCGTCAACGGAACGCCGATAACAATCGCAAGAATAGGAACGATATTGGAACTCATCCAATCAGAGGCATCGACGAGAAACTGTGTCAGTGAAGGCAACTGCCCACCCATGTTATCAAACATGCCCTGGAATGTCGGAATAACTTTCCACAACATGAAAATCATGATGACGACAGCAACAACGAGCGTACCAATCGGGTAGGTGAGCGCTTTTTTTATCTTTTTGGCAAGCTGAGCATTCTTTTCGATCTGAACACAAAGTCGCGCAAGAATCGTGTCGAGAACACCACCGATTTCACCAGCCGAAACGAGCGAAGTATAGAGATTGTCAAAGACCAGCGGGTGCTTTTTGAGGGCATCAGCAAACGTCATACCACCTTCGACGTCGCTTTTGACGGTAAGCATAACTTTTTTGAGATGCGGATTCTGTTCCTGGCTCGCCAAAAGCTCAAGGGCCTGCACGATGGGAAGACCAGCATCAATCATCGTCGAAAGCTGACGCGTGAAGATGATGAGCTCCTTGTTCGTGATACCCGTTGTACCAGGCATCTTGATCGCCATTGGCTCGGGAATGGGCTTGAGAGAAAGAACCTGGCAACCCTGAGCGACGAGTTTACCTTCCGCTGCTTCAGCCGAAAGGGCTTCAAGTTTTCCTTTCCGCTTGTCGCCGTTGGTCAGAACGATGTTGTACTGAAATAGGGACATACTTGCTCCTGGTTTTCACAATGATGGCCGTCAAAAACGGCATGGACAGACTGACGTAAAAAACACCTTCGTGCGTTTTTTACGCCCTCACCTGTCGGGAGAAGCGGAGTAATTACTCACAGCTTTACTATAAGGAAAATTGTCGGAATGTAAAAAATTAAACGACGCCAAGCATGGTTTTCAATTCATTGAGATCACCGGCATGCGCAAGAGCTTCATCAAGCGTTATGAGACGATCATTGTAAAGATCCGCCAGGCTCTGATTGAGCGTCAGCATGCCGCCCGTAATGCCTTTGCGCTGATTGAGCTGCATCGTTGAATAAATCTGATGAATTTTGTCTTCACGGATCAGGTTTCGAATGGCCGCATTCGCAATCATAATCTCAAGCGCAATGCATCGTCCATGTCCAGAAGCTTTCGGCAAAAGCTGCTGACAAACGACAGCTTCAAGAACAAATGAGAGCTGTGTACGAATCTGATCCTGCTGACTGGCAGGAAAAACGTCAATGATACGGTTAATCGTCTGCGCACAGCTGTTCGTATGAAGGGTCGATAAAACAAGATGCCCGGTCTCTGCCATCGTCAACGCCGTTTCAATCGACTCACGGTCACGAAGCTCGCCCAATAGAACGACGTCCGGATCCTGTCGAAGCAAATAACGCACAGCCGAAGAATAACTCGCCGTATCGGTCCCAATCTCACGCTGGTTGACGAGGGCGACTTTGTTGACATGGACATATTCAATCGGATCTTCAACAGT
Source organism: Pseudomonadota bacterium (assembly GCA_017421975.1). Lineage (GTDB taxonomy): Bacteria > Myxococcota_A > Bradymonadia > UBA4248 > UBA4248 > RGIG464. Next base: position 16,639 of record JAFOHE010000345.1, on the reverse strand, counting down.
GATGATGTGCTTGTGGTATGTGCGGTTGACGTGATCAATGATCGTCGCCAGTGTCGTCGATTTACCTGAACCCGTCGGTCCCGTCACCAGGACAAGACCTCGCGGAAGGTCTGCGAGACGACGAAGCGAATCGGGAAGACCAAGTTCATCGAACGAGCGAAGTTTAGCAGGAATGAGACGAAAAGCCGCCGCCACCGATCCCCGCTGCATAAAAATGTTGCCTCGAAAACGCGCTACCCCCTCAATACCAAACGAAAAGTCAAGCTCGTTGTCGTGATCAAACTTTTCACGCTGATCCGATGAAAGAATACTCAATGCAAGCGCTCGCGTCTGCGCCGGCGTGAGCGGGTCGGATTTCAGGCCGACAAGTTCACCGTCTATGCGAAGCTGTGGCGGAGCACCGCTTGAAAGGTGAAGGTCACTCGCGCCCTCATTCGACATGAGCCGAAGCAGCTGCTCCATCGTATTGCGAGCCTGTTCCATAGACTTGCGTGTCTGATCCATATTCCGTTCCTGATGCTAATACGCCAATGGCGTCAAACTCTGAGGATGCAGGCTACGCGCCTGCAAAAAATACTACTCGCCTTTGTCTGGCAAAAATCCAATTGCTCATAAAAGGTTTCAAAAAAATATCATAAAATCGAAAAAAAACTTTTGTTCGAGAAAAATGTGTTCGAGAAAAATACGCCTTTTTCCGACAACGATGGCTCTAAAATAACACGCTTTTATCTTTTATAAAAAACAAAACGCATAAACACTTCCATTCTGCTTATCATGATAACCATCCAAGCTCACCAGCCATGTCGATTGACCGCCCTTACATACGAAAAATGCTTCCAATGTTTGCACAACCATAATGTGTTGCCAAAATCCCCTTGCCACTTTCGAGAAAGGGGGTTTAGGGGATAGGGGGCAATTAGGAACGCAATTTATGCATTTGAATAAAGGCGAACGCAATTTCTTCCAGCACGTTTGGCATCATAAAGCGCCTGATCCGCACGCGTAAAAAGTTGGGCAAAATCTTCTTCGGGACGAACGAAGGATACGCCAGCACTCGCCGTAATCTGCCCCGCTTCAAATCCGGAAAAGGCAGATGTCGCAATGATCCGGCGCAATTTTTCACCCGTGGCCAAGGCATCCTCCGGCGTATGTTCACCCGTCAAAAGAACGACAAATTCCTCGCCGCCATAACGGGCAACCATGTCCTCCACGCGTGTATTCGTCTTCAAAATCTGCGCAAATTCCTTCAAAACACGGTCGCCACACTCGTGCCCAAACGTGTCATTGAACCGCTTAAAGAGATCAATGTCAAAAACGATCATGCACAGCGAACGATTGAGTCGACGTGATCGGATAAACTCATCATGAAGATGACGCTCGTAATAATGCCGGTTAAATACCCCCGTCAAGCCATCCACCTGCGCCATCTCTGTCAGTCGGCGATAAAGAAGCGCACGTTCAAGCGCAATTGATGCCAGGTTCGCAACGAGCGAAAGCCCTCGCAGTTCCTCTCGATTAATGATGCGGCTGTTAAAATAATTGTCCGTCAAAATAATGCCCAGCACTTCGTTGTTCAAAATGATGGGGACACAGGCAAAATTCTTGAACGTCAAAAGATCCGATGACGCCACATCGTGATACACCGCTTCCACGCCGTTAATCAAAAACGGTTGCTTCGTCGCAACACAATGAGAAATCACATCACGAAGCTCATAATGCATGCCTTCAAGCGATTCCATCGGGCGTGCTTCGTCAAGTTTGAGCGAAAATGACAAAAGCCTCGACGTCAGATATTGAAGTTCATCGGGCGTCTGCGTGTAACGATCGATCAGATTTTGAAGGTTGAGCTTCTCTGCTGTAATACTTTCCCAGATGCGGTGCGCCTCTTCGCCATTCGCGGGGCCTGCACTGCGCGATACCCTAAGCTCATTGCGTCTATCCCAGGCCAGAAAAAGAACGGCACGGTTAAAATTCAGACCATCACCATGCGTTATTCCAGACAAAATAATGTAAAGGATCTGATCAAGCTCAACGGTCTTGAGCATGGCCTTTGTGACCGTCAGCTGAAACATCAGTTCCTTGACGAGGGATGCATTGTCTTTTTGATCGTTCATCCTTAATGTTGTCCCCTTGATTCGGCTTCACAGTTTGGATTACGCACTGCGCCGTTCTGTCATCATCTGTTTAACAGATTTGTGAAGGGATTCCATAATATCCCAATGATCGATATGGGCGACAAAACGCCTTTTATCGTCGCAACAACATGCCGACACTGCCCCACAGCTACTTTTTGAGTAAATTCTGAAAAGCGGCTTTCAGTTTATCGACAAATGATACCGGTTGCGGGCCATTTTTCTGATTCTCAATGCGACGTTCGATTAACTTGATCTCCTGTTGCGCACTCGGCGTGGGATTGATGGTGTTGGCTTCTTTATAAAACTCGAGCGCTTTCGCCTCATTGCCTTCGAGTTTTTCGATTTCACCCTGATAAAGACGAATATAATCCGCATTCGGCCATTCTTTCGCTGCCGCCTCGAGCGCCTTTCTCGCCTTGTCTACCGCACCCGCCGGACGATGCCCGTTTTCATCAAGTTCGAGCAACATATAATCGGCATAGGCAATACGTGCGCCAAGTTCATGGGAAGCCGGATCTTTTTGCTGGGCTGTGTCGAGATACTTTCGCGCCATCTTGAAATCCCCACGCTCCATCAACGTAATCGCACGGCTCATCGCCTGTTCCGCCGCAAAAACCGCCTCAATGTCCACCGGCTCATTATTGACCGGCTCAATTGGCATGTTCTGAACCGGCTTCGCTGCCGCCTCTTTCATCGCTTCAAGAAGCGCTTTGCGCTTGTCCGCTGTCTGAAGGTGTTCGTATGCCTCGCGAAGACGCTTGTTGACGGCATTGACATCTTCCATGACATCCGCCGGCGAACCGTGAAAATAATCGGCACTGAACTTTTTCATGCGGCCAAAATAGCCCGCCCTCACCGCTGAATCGTCGCACGTCTGCGGCACATCCAGTATCTCAAAGTCATTCATTCCATCCATGACTTGTTTGAAAGCGCGTAGATCAGCTAGTTTACCCTCTATTGACTGCATATCCTCTGTCCTCCGGAGCGTGTGGATAAAACTACACCTCTTTTAGCACAATGACTCGTCGTGTTTGTAGCGTTTTTTTATCTTCCAGAACGCTTAAATGCGTTCATACGCCATCCACCGGCTTTTTTGATGCACGAATACCCTTGTTTTGGGCGGGGGAAGTCTCCCCCTACGCGGCTATTTTCCTGTTTTGGGGACGTTCCGTGGAACTGTAGCAGGACGTTCATGGAACGTCCCTACAGGAAAATACGCCGCTACCCCCTCGTTCTCCCCAGGTTGATTCAAATAACATAGGAAGTCCGTTCCATGAGACGAACCTACTCCGAAGGCACAATCTGCAAACCCGGGGTGTCGCGCACGACAACGGGAAGCTGCTTCGTTTTTTCATTTTCCTCAAACTGAAGAACAAAATTCAGCCGGCTCGACGGCGTCTGATTGCGGAAGATGAGCGGCAGCGTGCCAAGCCGAATCAATGATCCATCCGCAAGACTCGACAAGAAAACCGTGACTTCCTTCTCCCCCCGCGGCAAAGGAATCACAATATCCACGCCCTCGGAAGCCGTCGGAATAAGCTCAGGCAACGCAAAAAGATCGATCGGATGACGCTTGGCACTAAAATGATGCGTCACACAGGCCGTCAAAAGCATCAGGACGACGGTCACGGCAATCGTCACCGGACGCGGCCACGACCGTGTCTTGCGTACGTGAACAGGCCGGCGATGTGTTAAATCAAGTTTGGGTGCTTTAAAATACGTTTTTTCAGCATGAAGCGCTTCCTGACGTACCGGTGCATCAAACGCTGTGGACACCGTCGAAAGAAATGGCACGAGACTCCCCGGACGAGGCGTTTCAAGAATCCCCATGACCGCGTCACAGACTTCCTTCGGAAACGACGAAACTTCGGATAACGGCTGCACAGGTGCCTGCATCATGGCAACGGCATCACACAATTCCCGCTGCGTCCCAAAATAGGGATGCTGCCCAGCCATCGCCTCATAAAGAATGGCCGCAACGTTATAGACATCCGCATCAAGATCACTGTTTGCGGTCGTTTCAAGTGCATCAGAAGGCGAAATGACATCAACATTCGCCGCATTATCCTGCGCCTCATCAAGATGGCTGTCGAGATCCTGAATGCTGTCCGAACGATCGTCCGCACCCGCATCGCCGTCAGATTCCGACGTCGGAAGCGTCTCAAACGCCCATGGCGGAAGATGTCGAACGAGATCAGGCACGACCGGAAGATCCTGAATCGAAAGGATTTCACGGCGACGAAGCCCAATGCCGAGCGGCGCCGTGGTGATGTCGAACCGTTCGTCATCTGTGATAAAGATGTTTTGGGTCGTCAGGCAAAGTTCATGGAACTCAGCTTCATGTGCCGAAGAGACGATCGCCGTCAATTGTTCGGCGAGGCGCAAAAACTGCCACGCCTTCAGGGGGCCGTACTTATCGAGCCACGTTCTCAGCGAATCCCCCGTCACATCGTCCGTCACGACGAAACCATGGCCTTCACCAGAGCCAAAATCGAGAATGCGAAGGGCGTGCGGCACGCGAATCGCACGGTTTTTAAGAAGCGCAGCTTCAAGGCGATCACGCACAGCCGCTGGAAGCGGCCTGGCATAAGGATCTGTCTCCATCCACACAGCCATACGCCGACCAAACGGCTGCTCGTTTGCGTGATAAAGCGTCAGAAGCGGAAGCTTCATGGCAACGCCTGTAATGTCATAATAATGCTGAAGCGCCAGCGTTGTGCCTTCAAACTCGGACATGGGTTCCCCGACAGTTCGTCTCTTAATGCGTGTATTCGGAACATATAAGGACAAAATATGATGCTATTCGTCCGCTATCATCATAACACAGTTTAAAACCTAAGGGCACTTTGCAATGTAGACGTTTTATGATACCGATCACACGTGTGAAGCCTATCCCCTGGTGAGAATTATCCCTTGGTGAGAATTATCCCTTGGTGAGAATTATCCCTTGGTGAGAATTATCCCTTGGTGAGAATTATCCCTTGGTGAGAATTATCCCTTGTACGGACGTTCCATGGAACGTCCATTAAGCCCATTAAGCCCATTAAGCCATTAAGCCCACTAAGCCCATTAAGCCCATTAAGCCCATTAAGCCCATTAAGCCCATTAAGCCATACCCCCTATTGGACAATAAAAACTCGGCACACGACTACAAGATTTGAAAATGTCCGCATAAACCGCTACACTCATTAGATTGTAAAGGGGGTTGCATGAACAACTGTGTCCAACACGGGATCCTCCCATACTAAAGGAGAATAAAATGAACAAGAAACAGCTTCGATTCGGCTTCTGTCTGGCAGCAGCAATGCTCACTTTTTATGCTTGTGAAGACAGCACCATCACGACGCCGGAGGACAAAATCGCCTGCAGTACAACACAACCTTGCGCTGACAACAATCAGAAGTGTGTCGAAGGCTATTGTGTCGATAAAAATAGCGGCGACGGTCAAGGCGGACAAGGTCAGGGCGGTGACGGCCAAAGCGGACAAGGTCAGGGCGGTGACGGTCAAGGTGGACAAGGTCAGGGCGGTGACGGTCAGGGCGGTGACGGTCAAGGCGGACAAGGTCAGGGCGGTGACGGTCAAGGCGGACAAGGTCAGGGCGGTGACGGTCAGGGTGGTGACGGACAAGGCGGACAAGGTCAGGGCGGTGACGGTCAGGGCGGTGACGGTCAAGGCGGACAAGGACAAGGTGGACATAGCGGTTCGAAGTACGACATGACAGATACCGACGGCGATACCATTCCCGATACGTATGATCGCTGCGACGAAGATACTGATGAAGACAGTACGCCCAATTGTCAGGATCCCGATTCCGATGGCGACACCATTCCCGACTCACTCGAAGCCGGTGAGCTCGAAGAAGACGGCGAACCGATTGACAGCGACATGGATGGCATTTACGACTTTATGGATACGGACAGCGACGACAACAGCATTCCCGATAACCTCGAATGTATTTGGGGACAAAATACGCTTGATGCCACAGAACCGATTACGGCGTGCGACGACACCGATGACGATGGTATTCCAGACTACCTCGACCAGGATAACGACGGCGACAGCCTCTATGACCGCGCAGAAATCTTTGGCATCGTCGGCAAACTCCCGCTTGCCTGCAATAACCCTGCGGGTTGCGCATCTGCAGATTGTAATGACGACGGCCAGCCAGACCCATTAGGTTCGCCCGACGCACCTTTTGTCTGCCGCGGCACACTGCCAGCATTTATGAATCCCGATTCTGATGGCGACGGCATTGGCGACAGTTACGAATTGACGACAGATTCCAATGCCGACGGCTACCTCGATATTTATTCGCTCGACAGCGACGGCGACGGCATCCCTGATGCAGATGAACGCTGTGGTCAAGTCGCCGACTGCGATCCCAGTGCGCCCCCTGTCAAAACAAACGGCCTCACCTACGACTTTAAAAATGCCGATATCGATGCCGACGGTCTGCGCGACGGCGACGAAATCGAATGTGATAATGGCAGACATTCGCGCTACTTTGCGGACGTCGATGACGATCATTACGGCGATGCCGCTGAATTCGCCGTCGCACAGTACGCCATTAAAAACCACGTTTCCGTCAATAAAACCCCCATCACCCAGGTTTCGCAGCTCCTTTGCGATCCCGACATTAACGTCAAAAACGTCTTTGAGTTCTACTTCGAGCTTCCCTACCAGGGGCCCGAAGACGACGACACGCTCTACTTCACGCCCGCCGTCTCGAAGCTCGACCTCGTCTTTAACGTCGATACGACTGGTTCGATGGGCGGAACGATTACATCCGTTAAAACAAATATCAAGACGATCATCAAAACTGTGAAGGATATGGTGACTGACTCTGGTTTTGCCTTGGTCAACTTCGATGATTATCCCGATGTTCAATCACATGATGGCAGCAGTTCTTGGAGTACTGCAGGAAGTAGTAGTTCCAGTGACATGCCTTTCAGACTTTTGGGGGCTGTATCAACCGATAACGACACTGTAGAAGCTTATACAAACAACTCTTTATTTAGAACGCGAAGTGGTTCGGATGGTGCTGAAAGCGGTACTGTTTCGCTTTATCGCATTGCGACCAACGAAGTTATTCAATGGCGACAATATGATAAGACAAATCAGCAGCTTGAACCACGCGAAAATGCTGCTGGTACATGGGGTGGCGTTGGATTTAGACAAAACACCTTGCCTGTCGTCGTTCACGTCAGTGATATTTATTCGCATGAAGCCGAAACCTCGACTTATCTTGATCGAAAGAATTTAACAGACTACTATAAAAATCGCGCTTCCTTGTTTTATTATAAAGAGTGCGCCAATGCAGATGATATAAGATGTGCCATTTCACCGCGTTACACCGACGATCTCATTCCAAAACTCCAATCGACGGGCGTCCGCGTCATTTCACTTAATGTCGGTAGTGGTGACACATATAACCAAATGACGACTTGGTCACGCGAATCCAATGCCATTGTGCCGGCCTGCGCCTTCAAAACAGCGGAAAACACGTGGAAGTGCGGTACCAACACTCAAGCCAATATGTGTTGTCTGGGGTCGGCGAAACCGGCTCAGACGGTCAATGGCAAAGAAAATCAGTGTATCCTCGTCTATAGTGGTTCTCAAAGTGCTGTTGCCGACTACATATCTAAGGGTGTCGATGCCCTCGTCAAGTACGGCACGTACGAGGTTTCGACGCAAATCATTGGCGAAGCGATTCCGGGCAAATCCTATGGCACCGAGTGCTTCATCAAGAAGGTCGAGGCCCTGTCCTACATTCCGCCGGCACAGGAACCCGAAAAATCGTGTAACCCCGTGGCCGAACCTTACGTTGTGGACAGCACGAAAGGCTACATCGACGGCTTCAGGAACTTTGCGACGGGTACATCGACGGCAGGTAAAGCGGGGGCTCAGCTGACGTTCAAAGTCGTTGCCGAAAACGACACGTGCGTCGAACCGACGAGTGAAACGCAGGTCTTTGAAGCGACGATCCGCGTCATCAATCCGACGACCGGTCTGAAGTTTGCCGACCAAAAAGTCTCGATTCTCGTCCCGGCCGTTGAATCGACGATTATTTACTAATGTTTGTTGGCGCGGGGCGTTGCGGGGCAGCCGCCCCGCTTCGGGGGTAGGCGCGTATTTGCCTGCAAATAGCGCCGCAGGGGGCTTGGCCTCCTTGCCATTTACCACAACAATCACACAGCACGGTTTCGGGAAAAGTTCTCCCCGACGCCGTGTTTTTTTATGTCATTTGTGACATGATCGTTTCTTGCCTTTATGGCGCGAAATCATTAAAAGCAGGCGACGGATGCGGTCATTTTGCCGCCACCAGGGAGTTATGCATGAAAATACGTCATGCGGCGATATTGCCGCTTTTACTCGTTCTTTTGCCTTCGTCTGCACACGCCATCACGATTGAGCGCATTGCCGCGATTGCAGGCGATGATGTCATCACAGTCCAGGATCTTCGTGAAGAGGGCGCACTGCGCTACATGGTCAAGGGAAAGGACATTACTTATATTGATTATGCGAATGATCGCGAAAAGAAGCTTGAAGAGCTGACGCGTGAGCTCGTTCAGGCGCGTCTGATTGCGCGTCAGGCCAAAAAAAATGACATTCATGTCGGCGACCGCGAAGTCGATATGCAGCTTCAGGCGATGATCCGCAGGACGGGGCAGACCGAAGCGACATTTAAGGAAATGCTGAAACAGGAAGGCATTGACTGGGATGCGTACCGCGGCTATTTGCGAAGCGAAATTGAAGCCCAATATGTCGTTCGCAGTGAACTTTCGGGTAATGTTGAGCCGAGTGAGGCCGATGTCGTGGCGTGTGCGCAGGAAGCGGCACCAGGGGCAGAACGGGGCATTTCGATGACGCTCAGCCAGATTCTGATTCGCGAAGTCAAGGCCGACAGCGCGGCGGGGCATGCCGCACCGATTGCGTCCAAACTCAATGCCGCATGGTGGAATTCGCTTGATGAAACGCTCGAACGCTATGCTTACGGCGTCTATGATGAGACGGTGAAGCATCCGGAGCGTTTTGTCGAATACGTCCACAAATTTTCGAGCGGACGAAGCGTCGAACGTGACGGCGTGCTTGGCACGCTCTCTCCCGGGGATCTTTCGAGCGAGTTCAATGTCGTCTTTACGCTCGACAAGGGCAGCATCGCGCCGATCGTAACAACGGCATCCGGCTACCACATTCTTCGCGTGGACGATGTCACGGAAGGTGAGAACGAGAACTGGAAAATTGCCATGAACCAATGTCGTGAGCAGCTCAGGCTGAAAGAAGGCCAACGCCTCACCGAATCCTGGCTTTCCGACCTCGTCGAGAAGAACTACGTCTCGATCACCGTCAATCAGAATATTCGCCAATCCGAGCCGTAAGCGTTTTACGCTTACCCACGGGTGTCATGGAGGTCACAATGATACAGGATATGATTTCCAGAATTCAAAAACTAAAGGAAGCGCAGCATGCCGTGATTCTGGCACACAACTACGTCGTGCCCGAAATCCAGGATGTCGCTGATTTTGTGGGAGATTCACTCGAACTGAGCCGCAAAGCGCGTGACAACAACGCCGAGACAATTATTTTTTGTGGCGTGCGCTTTATGGGTGAGACGGCAAAACTGCTTTGTCCACAAGCGAGAGTCATCATGCCGACGGCCGCAGCGGGGTGTCCCATGGCAGACAGCTGCCTTTATGAAGGATTACGTGCGTGGAAAGCGGATCATCCCGAACACACGCTCGTCGCCTACGTCAACACGACGGCTGCAACAAAGTCCCTCGTCGATATCTGCGTGACATCGGGCAATGCCGAAAAAATCGTCTCGAAGCTCGACCACACCAAGCCGATCATGTTTTTGCCCGATCGCAACCTCGGCGCCAATCTGAACCATCGTCTTGGCCTCAATATGGATCTTTGGAATGGCTGCTGCTGGCTTCACAATGGGATAAAAGTTGCAGACATTGCCCGCGCGAAAGCGGAAAATCCCGATGCTGCGGTCATGGTTCATCTCGAATGTCAGCCGGAAGTCGTGGCGATGGCAGATGCGGCGCTTTCGACGGCCGGCATGCTTAAATACGTCGAAAAGAGCAATGCCAAACGTTTTATTGTCGGTACTGAATCGGGCATGCTTCACAGACTTGAAGTGCTGTTTCCGGACCGAGAATTTATCGGTCTTGAGCCGACGCTCGTCTGCCACAATATGAAGAAGAACACGCTTGAGCTGCTCGTCGATGCGCTCGAAGGCAGGGGGTATGAGATCACGTTGCCCGAAGACATTATGGCATCAGCGGTGCGTCCGATTGAACGCATGCTCGAATGGTCTTAAACGGGAGGTAAATGGTGCTGAATCAAATAGAAGGCGTTTTTTTCGATATGGACGGAACGCTTTTGAACACGCTTGATGATATTTGTGATTCGATCAACGAAACGCTGACGCGTTGGGGGTTGCCGAACAAATCGAACGAAACGTTGCTACATTACATTGGCTGGGGCGCAAAACACCTTTGCAAGGGCGCGACGGGGTTTGAGGATGAAGCTCAGCTCGAAGCCTTTCACAAAGAATACCGCCAAACCTCACTCAACCGCAATGACCCCAAGACCGTTGCATATCGCGGCATCCCCGAAGTTGTTTCACTGCTGAAATCGAGCGGCAAAAAAGTTGGTATTTATACGAACAAACCGCAGGCATGGACGGAGAAATTGGCAGCGCACTATTTTGGAGAAAAAGTCTTCGACGGGATATATGGCGTTCGCGAAGGCGGCGTACTCAAACCCTCGCCGGAAGGCATTACCCTCATGTGTGCGGAATGGGGCATCGAGCCCGCAAAAACGGTCATGATCGGTGACTCCCCTGTCGATATTGAGACTGCGCACAACGCGGGGATAATCGGCATAGGCTGCACGTGGGGATTTCGTTCCAAGTCGCAGCTTGAGGCTGCGGGTGCCGATTACCTCGTCGAAGATGCCAACGCATTGGCACAACTATTTGGGCTTTCGCCAGTATTTTAGGCGTTTCACGGTATCACGCATACGTTCTTTGCGTTTATCAATGTGAATACTTGTCAAGTCACAACGAAAGTGATAAAAGAATTAGCGTTTATATTGCGCCGTCGGTTTGCGCATACCGGTTTCCGAAAGCGACAAGACGAGTTTTAACGTTATTGAAAGGGTAGAATGATGGATAATTCGAGAAAAGTAATCCTTGTGTCCTGTTTGAGTATGGCGTTTTTGGCCGGTATTTTTGCCTGCTCAGTCGAAGATATCAATCTAGAGAAAAAAGACCTCTTCGTTTGCAAAGCCGTGCGAGGCTGTATGGTGACGCAGACAAGCGCGGATTCGCAACTCAAACTGGGGACTTGTCAAATTAGAGACGAATGGGAAGACATGAATCCGTCTGGTACCTGCCTTGAATGTGCCGCAACCTCCGAAAATTCTTGTCTTTCAGGCAGCTATTGTATCGCCGTTGATCCCGACAACCTTCTTGGTCGCTGCGTAGCCGAAGACGACATTGAGCATTGCCACGATTTTGACAACGACACTTATTATGGTGCCGACCCTGGTTTTGAATCGAACTGCGGTTTTACGCAGTCGATGCCCAAAGACTGTGATGACAGCAATCCCGATATCAATGCCAAAGCGACGGAAGTCTGCGACGGTGTAGACAATACGTGTGACGGCTGTATCGATGGTATCTGCCCGGTGACGGGTTGTAATGAATCGGGCGAGTTGGCTGAAAAGGGCACGTATCCCTGCGACTGCGACAGCCATGTCGATTACTGCGAACCCCTCGTCGAGCTTTGCATTGGTGCCGGTTCTGCATCCAATATGCTTCGCGTTGATAAAGCTGTCTGCCGTCCTGACATTGCCGGCGTCAACTATTGTTCCCCCGAAACGAACAAACAGTGGGAATACCGCGTACTCGTCAACGGCAATTACGAAAAACGTTCTGGCCAGTGCCCCAAAGAAGGCGAAGCCTTCTCTTACAACGGTTCTCAGCTTTACTTCACTTACGACGAAGTTTCTTCTTCGGCCGGTAACAACAAGGACTATTGCAATGGGTTCGATAGCGACTGCAACGGTACCGTTGACTGCATCGGTGAGAAGGATTGCGGTTGCCCACAGAGATGTGATCCGAACGCCGACACCAACGACACGTGCTATGTCCAGACGAGTGGTAGCGCCGTTCTCTTCAATCTTGCGACAGAAAAGAACAACAACTCCATGAAGTATCTTACCTATAGCTCGCTCTACACTGATCCGGAACTCTCCGCCATTTGCACAGGTGTCGTCGGATGCCCCGCCAACAATGAAGGCAAAAAAATCTGCAAAGATGCCGATGGCAATGAAATGAAAGCCAACAGCAAATGTAATCCTAAAGTCGAAGAGTAATCCCCTCTACCTTAACAAAACGCGGCTCAATGCCGCGTTTTTTTTTGCCTATTATCAATATAAACCTCGAAAATATGCCATTTTCTCCGAGATGCGTTAAACGCAATACAGGATGCTTTTTGATTTGACCATGTTGGAGTCAGGAATGTTCAAAAAACTCGTGTTATTAACGTTAAGCATGGCGATTATTTCAGGCTGTGCGACACAGCAGGAAGCCATGACTGCCCGCGACAAAGTCGTCGTCGATAATCGCCTTGAAGAGCTCGAAGCGACGCAGACGCGCCTGAGAACACGTGTGGCATCCCTTGAAAAAACCGTCGACCAGCTTGAAGAACGGCTTTCGCTGATGTCGAGACGAACGACACTCGATGCACGCGAAGTCGTCAAAATCGAGCCCAATTCCCCCATTTCATCGAGTTATGCCCAGCGTCCAACGGTTATAGCAACGCCGATGGCCGATCAGGATAATTATCCAGATCAAGATGATGTCTATCAAGAAATCATCATATCGGATGACAAAAAACGCGCCTATTTTGGTTCATCCAAAGCCTCATCGACAAGTGGAACAGCATCTTCTGGCCCACAAAGAGCTTACGATAATGTCGTCACTGGCGAACGTCTGCCTGCGATGAATACGCCTTCAAGCGCTGGCACAACAACGTCCGCTGCGCCTTCGCAAAGTGTCTCTGCATCCCCAATGAGCTTTTATCAAGAAGGCATCGATCTTTATCGACGTGGTATGTACGTTGAAGGCCGAGCACGCTTCGAACAGTTTTTGGCTACAAAACCTGAAACAGAATACATCGATAATGCACTCTATTGGATTGGTGAATGTTATTATGGTCAGGGGCTTTATCATGAAGCAGCCAATTACTTTCATAAGATTGTGCAAGAATATCCCAAAACAAGCAAAGTCCCAGATGCCCTGCTTAAGGTTTCCCTGACCTATAAACAGCTTGGGCGCAATGATTCTGCCCTTGAAATGCTACGCTACCTGATGGATGCATTTCCTGGTTCGGAAGCGGCACGCATTGGAAAACAAAAATATGAAGCGTGGACGCAAACCCAACCCTCCACCTAGGGGGGATATCGGCTGTCTCAATTACTTTTATGTTCGATAACAAGACAAAAAATCTTATAATATAATTACATCGCGTGTTTTGCGCACTAACCGCCTTAGGCGTATGGCTTTGGCGTCATTCGGAGAAAATAATGAGCAAAGTGGGTCGTTGGTTCATAGTTGCAGCCATGATGTTAATCACATCACCAGTGATGGGGCAGGAAGCCGCTCCGGAGGGTGTTCCGGCTGGTGGAGCTTCTGTTGGTGATGGAGGCGCCGGATCGGGTAGCTCCGAAATGCAAATCGATACACGCCAGAAGATTGCCCGCGTCAACGGTATGTCAACATCTTATGCTTCAGGCAAAAGTTCTTACAAAAATAGTTCGGGTGCTGATGCACGTACGCATCTCGTCGTCGATGGTGATACGCTTTGGCAAATCAGCGAAACCTACCTTGAAGATCCCTTTATGTGGCCTGCACTTTGGTCCTATAATCCTCAAGTCACCAATCCGCACTGGATCTATCCGGGCGACATCATTTACCTTGAACCTTATCAAACAGACCTCGTCGAAGAAGCAGCTGAACCCGAAAAACCGCTCGTCAACATCACGCCTGCTGTCGGTCGAGGCGTCATCGCCGTGCCTGGCATTTATCTTTCCAAATTGCCAGACGAACTCGGTCATGTGCTTTATTCCAATGAAGAAAAACACATGCTCACCTTTAATGACGAAGTCAATGTGGACTGGGCAGACATTGAGATGCGCAAAAAAGTCTCCGTCGGTCAACGCTTTGTCATCTTCTCTGAAGCACACCAAGTCTACGATGAAAACGGCGATGAACTCGCGTATAAACTCATTCGTTCCGGCCTCATTGAACTTGTCGATGTCCGAGAAGACGGACTTTCCACAGGACGCGTCCTGCGTGCTTATCGCGAAATTGAACGCGGTGATCTAATGATCCCCGAAATGGATCTCGCTTTTACGATGAACCGAACGCCGAATCCCAAAAATATGGAAGGCCGCATCATTGATACCATCGATACGACGAGTCAGCTCGCTGAACAGCAATACGTCATCATCAACCGTGGTGCTGAAGACGGCGTCATTCCTGGCAACAGCTTCTTTATCTTCGAACAACGAGAAGGACTCAATCGTTTGCCAATCGGTGAATCCAATACGCAATACGCTTCCGAAAATGACAAAAAAGACAAGGATGATGAAGACCGAGATATGCGCGATGGCGAAATCAGTCGCGATGATAGCCACAGTTGGGTACTTGGCCGCGAAACGCGCGCGCCAGAATTTCCTAAACGCAAAGACCTAAGCGATATTTATGGTGACCGCGAATATACAACGGCTGATCTTCCGATTCACAAAGTCGGTGAAGTCCTCGTCATCAATGTTCAGGACAAATTCTCAACGGGCATCATCGTGGATAATTCCCGTGAAATTCCTCTTGATACACGCCTCGTCATGATTAAAGGTGAATAGATGATCTTAGTGCTGCCGTCGGACATCCGTTCCGACGGCATGTGGCAGCTATTGCCCTTCGGGCAATACGCTTGCCCCTGCGCGGGCTATGGCTACCGCCATACGCCGCGCTTTTTTATTTGAGGACACTCGATGATTCATCTTCCGTTTCCTGATTTCGTTACGTCTTTTGCCAACCAAACAGGCAACTCCGCACAAACACTGCTTCTCGGCTTTCAACGCGTTTGGAAAAATCTCACACGCAATGGTTTCTATGAACTCATCAAGCGAGAAGTCCCCGACCTACTTGACAGAGCTCCTATTGACACATGGATCAATGCTGGACTGCCGACACAACACCGAGAAAAACTTGCACCAGACTGCCCTGTCAAAAGACTATTGCTTGTCACGGCTTCGACGGTGCCTTCAGCGTCCTTCCAAGACATTCTCGTTTCCCTTATTCTGCCCATTCATATCCTCGTCAGGCCAGCACAAAACCTCGTCCCCATCACCCAGGCTCTCATTGACCACCTCAAAACATTCGCCCCAGAACTTGGAAACCGCGTTTCGATTTGTGATGTGGGACATGATGACGACGCCTTAACACAAATCATCGCAAGATGTGATGCCATCAACGTAAGCGGTTCCGACGAAACCATCGAACACTACCGGCGTCTTATCCCACAAAATCAAAGAATTCGCGTCATTTCTCATGGTCACCGCATCTCAGCCGCCGCCGTGATGCATGATGACCTACCTCAAATGACACATGATGATTTTCAAAATCTCGCCATGGATCTGTCTATTTGGGATGCCACAGGCTGTCTCTCGCCAAAGGCCATTTTCATTCAGGGAACCAAAGCTGATGCACTGACTTTTTCTAAAAAATTGATTGTCGCACTCGACGAAGTGGCCTTATCCTTGCCAGAATGTGCCCCTGAAATGTCAACGCTTGCGCAAATCAATTCTATGTTACGTCTGGCCATGATCGACGGCGCTGCCATTCTAAAAGCACAAAAGAATCACGATACCATCGTCGTCTTTGAACCAAACACGGCTGTCTCGCCCCTTCTTTTTCCACGGATAACCTCTGTTTACTGTGTTTCATCCCCTATGGAATCTGCACGCCAATTTGCACCCCGTGGTCAGGCGTTCGGAATGAAATCCATGCCTTCGGATGCTGTCGTTCAGAAGCTTTCTCCTGCAGGTTACAATTATTTTTGTCCTTTTGGTCAGATGCAGGATCCACCCATTTGGTGGAAACATGACGCTATTGGCACCCTGCAACCCCTTATGGCTTCCCCAAAAACTTTTTTACCTGAACATTCAAATTTTGCCGTAACAAACGACGAATCCCGGGCATTATTATAGATGGGGGGATTTTTATACACCTACATGTAGGTCTAACCACACACCCCCATCATGGATAATGCCAACAAAATGCACTGTGTTACGAAAAAATATCATTTGTTCACATTTATTTTTCTATACCAAAATCGATTGTTCTAAGATACTGCTTTAAGGATCGATGTTTCAATCTTCTGGTAAAGCGCGCTGAAAAACTTTTTTACCTGAACATTCAAAT
>JAFOHE010000344.1 GCA_017421975.1 Pseudomonadota bacterium | reverse complement strand
AGTTTTAGCAACTGTACCACCAATTGATTTTTCAAAACCATCAGAATCAAAAAAGTCTATTTTATTAATAGCACTATTTTCTTTAGTTAAAATATCATTTAATTTAACTACTTGTTTATCTAATAACTATCTATCTTCTAATGTTTCTGTATAATATTCACCATTCTCATGGATGCCTGTAGCGTGTGCTGCAGGAAACCTATTCTTCAGCAATAGACATGGAAATGTAGACGACTGAGAGCATACAGAAGACGACAGTCTGAATGAAGACGACGAGGACGCCTAGAGTCATCATAATAGAAGGCACGAAAGGAGCGCAGAGAGCGAGCAAAATGGCGACGATGGCGTGATCACCGAACATATTGCCCATGAGTCGGATTGTCAGCGTAATGGGGCGGACGATTTGTCCGATGAGCTCAATGGGGAACATGAGGATCATAAGGGGGAGTCCCTTCAATGAGCGGATGGGACCACAGAACTCGGCAAGATAATGTCCGAGGCCTTTTGCACGAATACCCGCAATGACGGAGACACAGAAGACGATGAGTGCCATACCGACGTTCGTGTTGAGGTTATCGGTGGCTGGACCAAAGCCTGGAATGAGCGCAAAAATGTTATTTGCGAAGATAAAGACGGCGAGTCCGAGAATGAGCGGAAGATATTTGCGGGCTTTTTGTTTGTCGTGGATCTGCCCTTCGAGCAGTCCGAGAAGCGCGTCAATGGTAAGTTCAAAGATGGTGCGCGGATTAAGTTTGGCATCGGGAGTCGGTCTGAATTTTTTCCAGCTTGCAAGGCCGAGAATAATGATACCAACCGTAGCAATGATCGATGTGATCACGTGGATGAACGTGATATTGTTGCCGAAGATGAAGGTTTGGCCCAGCCATCCAAATTGTTCATAAAGCGTGTCGACTCCCGGAATGAGCTCAATGAGGGAGTGAACGGATTCATTTGCCAAAGCAATACTCAACATAATCTAAGCATCCCTGTTTTGTTGAGAAACGGAAAAGTCTGCGGGAACAGACGCATGACTGAAGAAAGGCAAGGCAAAGATGGCCACGAAGTTGGCGGAAACGCCAATCAGGACAGGAATTGCCTGCAATTTGAAGACCACGACGAGGATAGTGAGGCCGATCATAAGCATGAAGAGTTTTGCGATCGAACATGCCATGATGCGTGCGACCATTTTTCGCGCGGCTGATTCGGTATCTCCAGACGCATCCAATGCGCATGAAGATGACCATATTTTACCTATTATTAGCACATTCAGAGCAGAAAGTGCGATTGAAAATCCGCCTGCGACCGCCATATCGCGCACAAAAAAAGCATCTTTGATCGTGAAAGCCACGATACAAGCGATGATGAGGATCACCGTAGCGACGACAATTTTTGCTTTGAAGGGCTTTAAGACAGCCTTTGGTTCATTGGATTGCAGAGGCATAAGCGTCAAGGGTTAAACATTTGATGAAGAATCATCCTGTTGTGATGATTTGTCATCAAGATTTTTTGCCTGTTTGACGATCTTAATGAATTCAAGGATTGTGGAAGCGAGGCCACAAGCGATCCAGAAGAGCGTCATGACAGGGTAAATATCGAACTTTTCGTCCATCCAGTGCCCAATGACGTAACCAATGAGAACTGCAAAGAGCAGGTGAAGTCCGATCGTACTGAATTTTCCGAAGGTTTGAATGGACTGAGCCCTGATGGCTTTGTCCTCTTCCGGCGAAGACGTGTCTTCAATGACGACGTCTTTTTCACCGTTGTTGTTATCATCAGGAGTCCAAAGGCCATCTTGCACATTCGTCCTTGAAGGATTCTGTGTGCTGGGGTCGCGGTTATTCTGAAACTGTTCGTCCGTATCCGGCACTTGAAATCTCCTGTAGACTTCGAGAGCGTTGTACTCCCTAAAACCACATGACGTCAACATTTGACAGCCCGATGTCATTCCATTTCACGGCATAAGTTTAAAAAAGCGCAAAACAGGAGCTATCGGCACATAAATATAGTGTAGCATCCCAAAAGAGCCGTCCCTACATGGACGGCTCTTTTGTAATAAGCGTGAAGATCATTGGAATCGAACCGTTGATCATCATGATGAGATGAAGAGAACCAAGCTGATGCGCAAAGTCGTGTTCGTCAGTTTTTAAGGACATTGCGCACAGACACAATTACGCGTGGACGCGTTTGTTGAAGTCCATAATCATCTTATCCCACTCGGGGACATAAGCACGCATAGTCTTCCAGAATTTCTGGTCTTTGCGGGCGACGAAGGCTTCGATATCGATGCCTTGCTGTTCGCACCATGTGAAGTAACCGAGATTGAAGACGCGTTCGCGATCCTGCTGCGTGAGTTCAATGATGTTGTCGGTGTTGAGGCCGAGGATGTACTGGCCGTATGCTTCGGCGGCATCGATGGCATCGAAATCGGCTTTGCCGTTGTAATCGCGGCCAAGGATGAGGCCCTTTTCGGAACCGTACATACGGGCGCCGTCGGTGGCAACAGTCATGACGACGTCGTCTTTTCCGAGTTTCATGAATTTGGCCATCTTGATGGCAGAGAGGATGTTGGCGATGGAGGAAAGGCCGAGGAACTTGAGGCGATCAAGGAGTTCGGCTTTGACGCCATAGCGTTCTGCGAGGAGTTTGCGACCGGCTTCGGAATTGTAGAGGCAGAAGATGTGGTCGGATGCTTTGTCGCTCAGGCCGAGGACGTAGTCGGTGTTCATCACGTTATGGATGAGCGGCACGTGTTTGTCGCCGATACCCTGGATGTTGTGATCGCCGAAACCGTTGTAAAGGAGCGTCGGACATTCAAGGGCTTCGACAGCAACGGTTTTGGAGCCGTATTTGTCTTTGAGGTAATCGCCGGCACCGATGGTACCCGCAGAACCTGTGGCAGATACAAAGGCGCGGAGATTGGCATTGGGATTGGCTTTCTGGAAATCTTTGAAGACGGTTTCAAGCGCTGTACCGGTGCAGAAGAAATGCGCGAGATGATTGTTGAATTCGGCGAACTGGTTGAGGATGAAGTTCGTGGGGTCTTTGGCGAGTTCGTTGCACTTGTCGTAGATTTCCTTGACGTTGGACTCACAGCCATAGGTGGCGATGATGTCTTCATCGGGCTTGACAGTCCATTCGCGCAGCCACTGGAAGCGTTCGGCGCTCATGCGTTCGGGCAGGATGGCAACGCCACGGCAGTTCATCAGACGGCTGATGGCGACACCACCGCGGCAGTAGTTGCCTGTGGACGGCCAGACAGCACGGTGTTTGGTGGGGTTAAAGGCACCCAATATGACGCGCGGGGCGAGGCAGGCATAAGCAGCAAGAACCTTGTGGGAACCGATCATCGGGGCAAGGCAACCGACCATCGTAATAATGGTGGCATCAATGCCGGTCATTTCTTTTGTGAGCACGAGGTGGACAGGCACGTCAACGATGGATTTTCGGTCTTCGCCGTTGTACCAGTGGACGCGGTAGAGGTTGAGGGGATTCGGGGCATCTGGATCGACATCGGCGAGTTTCTCCTTGATGTCGGCAGGGATCTTCGAAGGATCGGCGAGCTGCTCAAACGTCGGAAGCGTGATATTCTGTTCTTTAAAACGGGCGGCCGTCTCATTTACGGTTTTTTCGTCAGCGACTTTTGTCGTCACACCAAGTCTTGCCAGAATTTTTTCCATTTTTTTGTCCTTGTTAAAAAAAGAAAACCCATTCTCCCCGAAACCTAACGGGGATTCCAAACGAATATAACACAAATCCCGATGGCATTGCACGCAGATAAATCGGTATATTCAGAATCCTGTGAAGTATACGTGGTGATTTTTTGCGTCAAAGCGGTTATCTGCGACGGCTGCTTTGCGTATTGGGGCATGATTAGCGGTGGCTATCGGCTGTGGCCGATACACCACACGCGTCGGCCTATGCTGGCGCATACGGCCTTTTTCGCCTGGCTATTGCGCAGGCGCAATACGCCGGCGACTGGTATGAAGTGTGTTCTTCGCAGGAAAATGCGTCAACCTATCATGAAATGCGTGATTATGCATTGCACGCAATGTTGTCAGCCCTTTGGACAGACGCATGATGGATGTCGTTCACAAAAGTAACCAGAATTTTTAAAACTCTTGATTGGATTGAGTCACAAAAATTTTTGATGGATTGAGTCACAGGCGGTTTTCGCCGATTTCTATGACTGCGTGACGTGGTTTAGGTCATTTCCCAAACTTCAAACATGGAGCAATGGGGAATTTGACAATGCGTCTTGATATGGAAATTTGCACGGCGTTCGTAAAGTCTGCCATTCGGTGAAAACGCGGTTGGCAAGGGAACAAGCCTCTTTGCCTGCCGTATTGTGGTGCTTTAGGCTGACTTTGCTTATGCCCTGACGGAAAATTTTGGGGGCATACGTCGTGTTTGGGACAATGGGCATGGCCCATTGTCCCAAGACGGGACATTAATCGTCGTAGTGGTATTCGTAGGTTTCAGGATATTTGACCATGCGTTCCCAGAGACGGTTAGCCTGTTCCTGGGCTTCTTTTCGGATCTGGTCGATATCACCATGGACGAGTTTGCGGTTACGGACGACGACTTTGCCGTCAACGACGGTGTGTTTGACGCCCTTATCATCGACGATCTGGAGATCAGCGACGGAGGATTTTGTAGAACGACGGCAGTTCTGGACGGGGTTCAATGGACCGAATTCGGCATCGAAGAAGTCGCCCATCATGCGCCATCCAGAATAGAGACGATGATCAATGTTGATGGGGTCATCGCCATTTTCGATGGCAAGTTTGCGTCCGGCGTCGCGTTCAACGATCATGTCGCCGGACCAGCCGTCGACGCCGAGGGCAACTTTCTGGGCATAGCGCAGGTTATATGGCCAGCCGACCTGGTTGCCGTTGTTGGAGCGGGGGTTTTGGACGAACCAGAGCCCCTGGTCTGCGCCGCGTTTTGTTTCGGTCGAAGACATGTGGATGCAGTGGATATAGATCGAATTGGGGACAATGCAGCCGAGTTTTTCGAGGCGGTCAATCGGTGAGTCGTATCCACGGCGGATGGCGTCTTCGACGTCGGCGGAACCTTCAGCCACATGAACCTGGATGCCAACGCCCATTTCACGGGCTTTTTCGCCACAGTATTTCACGGTGTCATCGGAACATGTGAACTGGGCATGAAGACCCATGGTGCCTTTGACGAGAGGACGATTGTTCTCTTTGACAAAACGGACACATTCGTCGATGCCACGCTTGCCTTCGTTTTTACCGTAGTTACGATCGGTCGCGCCGTAGCACAGTATGCCGCGAGCACCAAATTCGGCGAGGCCGTCAGCGAGGACGTCGAGCGAACCTTCGATAAAATCCGGGGATTCATGGTGATCGACGATGGAGGTTGTACCCTGAAGCAGACACTCAGCAGTGTAAACGCGGGCTGAAGCACGAAGAATATCTCTGTCGATGGCTCGGTCAAGCCGCCACCAGACGCGTTCGAGAATCTGTGTGAAGTTTTCGGGGGCATTCTTGGGCGCTGGCATGCCATAGGGACAGAGTGCGCTGTACATGTGCGTATGGGCACAGACCCAGCCGGGGAGAATTTCAGCGTTGTCGGCATCGATGTTGTCATCGGCTTCGAAGGCGGGTGCCGCATCTGCTGCACCGTAAAAAATGACTTTGCCCTCGTCACAGAGTGCAACGTTGCCGTGTTT
>JAFOHE010000343.1 GCA_017421975.1 Pseudomonadota bacterium | reverse complement strand
TCTTCGCTGCCATCATAGTATACATCTGTCAGGCTATCGCAATCATAAAACGCACGTTCACCTATGCTTGTCACGCTGTTCCCCATCGTGATACTTGTCAAGCTCTCGCAATAATAAAACGCACGTTCACCTATGCTCGTCACGCTATTCCCCATCGTGATACTTGTCAGGCTATCGCAATACCCAAACGCACCTTCACCTATGCTTGTCACGCTGTTCCCCATCGTGATACTTGTCAGGCTATCGCAATAATAAAACGCATATACAGCTATGCTTGTCACACTGTCCGGAATCGTGATACTTGTCAGGCTATTGCAAGAAGAAAACGCATATGCACCTATGCTCGTTACGCTGTCCGGAATCGTGATACTTGTCAAACTCTCGCAATAACCAAACGCATATGCACCTATGCTTGTCACGCTGTTCCCCATCGTGATACTTTTCAGGCTATAGCAATAACAAAACGCACGTTCACCTATGCTTGTCACGCTATTCCCCATCGTGATACTTGTCAGGCTATCGCAAGAATAAAACGCACCTTCACCTATGCTTGTCACGCTATTCCCGATAACTACCGTTTTAATGGAGCTTCTTTTTGCATACCACGGTACTTTTGTACTCGATGCCCAATCCGTCATCGCCCCCGTGCCCTCGATGGTCAGCTTCCCCGTATCATCCAAGTCCCAAGTAAGATTCTCCCCGCAAACACCGCTTTCCACAGTCGCCGCCATGCTTGTCACAGTAAATCCCAAGCACAGTACCATACACAGCAGCAAGCATACAATAAAACTATTTTTCTTCATTGCAAAACCTCCAAAAAAAGTGCGCAGCTCTCGAAGCTACGCACGAAAAACACAAACTCCGATTGCTGCAACACAAACTTAACAGGATGAATCTTTTTTCGATTACCCAACAAATGGAATCTGCATTTTTGCTACATTCAGTTTGTCAAGCACGCGAAAAAAGAGATGTTAAAAATCCATCCCATATTATCATATTAAGTTTGCGTTGCATATATATTTTACCATAATTGTTTCTTTCTTTGCAAGTATTTTTATATGAATCTTTACATTCTTTTCGAACTGATATGCTGTTCATTTATTTTCGGCATAAAAAAGCCACCCGAAAGACAACAAAAACTATATCTTTCGGGTGGTAATTCTTTTTTCTTACGCCGATTTTCGCACCTCAATAAACTTGTCGATTTCCTCTATCATATATGCCCTTCCCGTAGTGTGCAAAACATCATAGCATTTATCCAAATAATCCAAAACACCATATTTTTTAAATAGTAAAATCGCTTCTCTGCCTGTCAGCTTTTTTTCTGCACGGTAAGCTTCCATGCAAAATACTTTAAATGCAAGTGTTTTACTCATATCACACCTCCGGCAGCAGCAAATGTCCGGCACGTTCCTCGTTAAACAGTTGCGCCAACATGAGCGCACTGTAATGCCATACCTTTGTCTCTTCTCTTTCCAAATATGCATAGACTTTTGATTGCAAAAATCTTTCCATTGCCTGATTTTCAGACCACCCATTCAGCTCCATAATTTTTGCAATTACATTGGCAGTAATCCCATAAAGAAGTGTTTCAAAACTACGTTCATTCATTTTCATGCACCTCCGTGTCCAAATACTTCAAAAAAGGAAGTGCCTTTTCCGTATGAAATAAAAGTTGATCACAGAGCACCTCTGTTTTTAATTTTTTCAGTGCTGTTTGCCTGTCTGTATCTCCGTTTTCGTATTCAACGACAACGCGATAAACCTTATCGTCGGCAACAGGCCCGATAACAATATCATATAAGCCTGCATCTTCACCACTTCTATTTTTGCAAATGAAATCCAGCCATCTTTCATCGGCAACATCAAAGCGAATGATTGTTAACGCTTTTTCAGCGGCTTCCAAATCAAAATCATAACGGTTAACACAGACATGATGTGTGTTATTTCTGTAACAAACTCTGATTGCCCAACTCTTTGCTTGCTCCTTATTTGAAGTGACATAAAAGCCACCGCCAAAATCAAGCGGACGCTTTGCCGCCAATATTTTTGGCGAATCCACAACCGTATCACTTCCATGATAACAAATCATAATCTTTCCTCCGTTTGTATTTTATCCTTTCTTTATATATTAATATTATACACCCTTCAAGAAAAAACGTCAACTAAAATTCTAAAAAACACAAGCATACGGCGATTTTTCCGTATGCTTGCACTTAAATTAAATTTTGTAATACAGTTTTGCCGCTTCAAAGAGCTTCATGTCGTAGTTCCCTTCGACATTCTTATACAAACCATCGCCGATACGTTCGGAGTGGCCCATCTTGCCGAGGACTCTGCCGTCGGGGGAGGTGATACCTTCCACGGCGTACAAAGAGCCGTTGGGGTTGCAGCGGATGTCCATGGTGGGATTGCCGGACAGGTCGACGTATTGGGTGGCAATTTGTCCGTTTGCCGCTAAGGCCTTGAGCTCTTCTTCGGTGCAGATGAATCTGCCTTCACCGTGGGAGATCGGCACGCAGTAGACCTCGTCGGGGTTGGTGAGCATCAGCCAGGGGGACTTGTTGGATGCCACACGGGTGCGGACGATGCGAGACTGGTGGCGACCGATGCGGTTGAAGGTCAGCGTCGGGGCATCGTCTCTCGGATCGGTAATCTTGCCGTAGGGCACAAGGCCCAATTTAATGAGTGCCTGGAAGCCGTTGCAGATACCGCAGGCGAGAC
>JAFOHE010000342.1 GCA_017421975.1 Pseudomonadota bacterium | reverse complement strand
GAGGAAGTAGGTTGGGGTAAACAGGAAAGAGAGCTCGATGTTATGGAGTGTTTCAGGATCAAGCAAGGGCAGACCGTAATAATCGTAAGTATTGGCGTAGAGTTGGAACAGTGAAGGTTCCTTGAAGGAATAGCCGTATGACAGACGCATGGTCATCCAGTCTGTCCATTTGGCGAGAAAGGCAAAACGCCATGAGGGTGCATAATCAGGATCGAGCGTATCGGAACGATAGATGCGATAGGCATCAAAACGAGCACCGGCAGTAAGAATGATGCGGTTGTTCCAGAAGCGCTGTTCGTCCTGAATAAAGATGGATGGCGTGAGTTGGCCGAGTTTGTGGGCATCAATAAAACGTGCGCCGTAGTCGTCGAACGTGCCACGGTTGTTTTTTCCGCTCATGAGGTCGTTCGAAGTCAAGTGTTGATATTCGAGGACGAGTCCGGCAATGAGTTGATTTTCGCTGTAGATTTGCCAGTTGACCTGGGCGAGTCCGTAGAGTTTGTGCTGATGCGTCCGTATATCGGTATCATAACTGATGGTCCTGTATTCGGTTGTGCCGTCCGCATTGACGACAGGTATGGTCGTCGTATTACCGTTAGAAGCATAGGCGCCGTAGTTCTGATGATGATAGTAGTTGTATCGATAGGACAGAACGGCAGTAAACGAGATATCTTCGGTAAAAGATTTATCATATAAAAAGTCCGTATAGAACTCGCGCCGATCGAAGCGATAGGGGACAGAGGTATCGACGGTATTGTGGATGCCTGGTGTTTCAAAGGCAGTCGTCTGATCGTAAGCGATATTAGGAACGATTTCAGAACCGTCACCGCCGGCATAAATATCGGTAAACCCGAAATTCCATTTAAAGTCGTCGTAATGAAGTTTGAAGTTGAGGTTATACCAGGATTTTTGGGAACTGGATGCGATATTTTCGTAACGCGCATCCGTTGGTTGTTTATTAGAAGCGACGTTGGAAGCGGCCTGATCCATGGCATAATTCGTATAAACGTAATCGCCGATGAGGCCTGGGCCCTGCGTCGTATTGCCGGCCACGTGTCCCAAGATGCCGAATTTGCCGTCTTCACTCGTATAGGCAGCGATGGCGGAAGCTTTGAACGTGAGGTTATTCTGAATGGCCAGACGGT
Source organism: Pseudomonadota bacterium (assembly GCA_017421975.1). Lineage (GTDB taxonomy): Bacteria > Myxococcota_A > Bradymonadia > UBA4248 > UBA4248 > RGIG464. The sequence continues at coordinate 3,580 of JAFOHE010000342.1, read as the reverse complement.
ATTCACCGTATGGATTGATGTCTGCTGGATCTTTTGTAAAAATGTTGACAACGCCCTGAAAAGCACCAGATCCGTAGAGTGCGGATCCCGGTCCCAGAACGACCTCAATGCGTTTAATCATCTCAACGGGGTACGTTTCGTCGAGCCAGATACCAGAGTCTCGGACGTCGTTCATCGGCACGCCGTTTTGTAGCCACAGAATTCGTGAGTTGTTGTCTTCTGTTCCGACAAGACCACGGATCATGACAGACTGAAACTGCGATTTCGTCGTCAGCGTTTGAACGCCGGGAACATGGCGAAGGATTTCCGCGAGTGTACGCCAGCCGTGCGAAGCAATTTCAGCATCTGTGATCACGTGAATCGTAGACGGTGCTTCGCTAATGAGCTGACGTTTCTTTGCAGCTGAAAAGACGACGTCCCCCGTATTGAGTTCCCAACTGTGATCGACGAGGCGGGAAGTGCCGCCAGTTTTTTTGTAGGAAGAAATGGGATGGTCGGCATCAAGACCAGGCGGACGCAGATCTGGACCGATTTGTGCGATGGCAGGCGTCGCCGGAATCATCAGAAATGCGAAAATCGAGAATAAAATACGCTGTTTCTTGTTCATGGGGGTCGTCTTTATATAATCGGTTAGTCCGTTGTGTTACTAAATATTGGAATTAGCCCACAGGTTCATCCGAATCCGTGGAATCATCAGATGTTTCGCCAGAAGTAAATGTATTGAGAGCTTCTGCGCTGCAAGTTAAATTCAGATTTTCAATGACTTTAGTATAATCGGTTTCCGTTTGATTTGGCGAGGCATGCATGACCCATCTTGAGTACGAGGCATCCTCCTTGATTTCGAAATAATGATTGACGGCGAGCATACATGCGACCATATCCGCATTCATACCGTCAAACGTATTGTATGTGACGTCTTCCGAGGTACAGCCGATGTCAGTTGATGAATAATACTGAGCCACACAGTCATTGATCGGGAAATCCGAAGATATGAAAGACGTATCCGTTGTCATGGGGTTTTTATCTTCGTCATTGGGTGCGACGGTAAAATCGGATGCACCGCTGGCGATATACTCGTTCGTAATAAGATTAAGCATGCGCTCACCGTTGTTGTCACTTTGTGTGACAAAAGTTCTTGAATGATTTTGTTCGTCCAGAGGCTTGTCAACATAAATCATTTGATCAAAGGTGATCGGTGTTGAACAATCGTTTTCGTGACATTCGAAATAATTATTTCCGTGCTTATCAATCTTATATAAAACGCCTTCACGCAACATAAGCGTGAGTGAATTCGTATTTGCCTTTGGTGTTTCATACGTCGCAAAGACGCACTTGTCTCCACAAGTCGGTGCGTTATTGGCATTATCAAAACGCACAAAAAGCGGTTTTGTCAATGCACCAAAACGATCGATGGACCAGATTTCGTGAACCTGGATGTTTCCGGAGGGGTCTTTGGTATAGGATACGACGACGTTTGTTGTGGCTGGAAAACTACCTTTCCCTGCTTTGTGCAATGTCTGCTCAAAGGATTTGGCGAGTGTTTCTGCCCTGAGTTTCATGATCGTGACGACATTACCATAAGGGGAGATCGTTTCGATCCATGTGCGTGAAATGGTGTGCGATTGGTTTAGCTCATCCGATTGCTGATCATTTCGGATGGCACCCGTGTTGAGCAAAATAAGATCGTAAGGCGTTGAATTGCCGGGTGTGCTCATCATTTCGGAAACATAATTAAATACGCCATTGGCAACGAGGTTGGAACGGAATGTCGTCATCTGTCGATCGTTCGTACTGTTGGATGGAATGAAGAGATCCGGATTAAACTCGAAAATGACGGGATCAACAAATGCATCTTCCACGGCACCTTCATTGGAACACGTAAGATAATTCATTTTATGGTACAGGCAGCTCCATGCGGCCGTCAGCCTGTCAAGCGTCTGTGAATCACCCTGGGCGTTAATGGCTACTTTGTTCAGTTCATCATAACAAGCATAATATAGATCAATGTTTTCAAACTCATTAATGGAAAAATAACGTCTGGGGGTGCTGCCAGACACTTGTTTGAGTTGGGTATAAAATGTATGACACTTTCCATTGCTGTCAATGGTTGTACGAAAATCATCGGAGTCAAAAAATTGGTCGCATGATGCAGGTGTAGGCGTGATCAGGCTGACCGAATTCATTCCATCAATATTGGGATCTTCATAGGTTAACGTCGGGGATTCGGGGGCAACGACGGGGGATAGGTCAAATTGTACAATGTCCGCTCGATAGGGGGATGCATAGGGGGATGATGTATTGGGGGTATCTGTCTGACGCGTGACTTCGACTTTGAGATGGCCAGATGAAATGCTCTGACTCTTGAATTGCATAAAATAAACAATATGATCAGATGTTTTTTCAAATTGATAACTATGACAGATTAATTTGGAACCATAAGGCGCCTGACAATAATCAGAATGTTCAAATACAGGATGCTGTGTAATGTAATTTGAAGGGACAAAATATTTATCAAAACTCAATGATGGCGTTGCCTGAGAATCTGCTGTACTATAATTACATAACGGCAAGGGTATTTCGCCATTGGATACGAGTGGACAACAATTATCTGTTATATCATTTGAACAGTAGGATGTTTTATTTTTATCATAATAAAATGGAATTAAATATTCGGAAGAACTGCCTTCTCCCATGACGCCGATAATGCCGTCAAAAATTTCTTCACGTATCTGAGCGATAAGTTTTAAATAAGTCTCGTCTGTTTTGTCGAGTGACGTGATGCCTTTTTGCACATACGCTTCCGGAAGACGTTCCTGCGGAACTTCGAGAATGCTTGTGCACTCACTCAAATAATTTTGATCTTTGAAGCTGAACAGAGCATTGAGTAATTCTGGAAGACCTGCGCCATTCGTGGAAACGTGGGCAAGGATGAAGAAGGCTCGTGCGTTTTGATTATATGCTTTTTCAAGTGCTTGAACGATTGAACAAAAGCTGTTGACGGCAATGGTACCAAAACGACCGGGATAAACCTTGTCGATGGCATCGCTGTCGATACCGCCAATAATGGCGACGCGAAGCGGTTTGCTGACGCCATCCTCTGCCGGTACTTCATAAATGGCGTATGGCGACACCTTGGGAAGCACCTTGGATGCGTTGATCAGATTCGTGGACAAATAATTGTAATTCGAACGTTCGAGGACACTGTTAAGGTATTCGAGCGTTTTGTCAAAATTATGATTGCCTAGAATGTCAAAATCCAAACGTATGGCATTCAGAAACAGAGGCACAAGGTGATCGTCAAAGAAGGATGCTATTTTTTGGGAAATGCCAAAACTGTCACCGTTTGCCAGACGAATGACGCGTCGGTCGCCGTAGAGCGTTTTGTCGTTCCACATTCGGTTGAGCGTTGGTGCGCCACCACTGGCATACGAGCATGTGTATGCAAAGAGTTTGGGATCTTTAGGAATATCATTGTCTGGCTTAGTTCCACAATTGGGATCATCCTCCGGACACTGAGGCGTTTCATTGCAATTGGGATCATCCTCCGGACACTGAGGCGTTTCATTGCAATTGGGATCAT
>JAFOHE010000341.1 GCA_017421975.1 Pseudomonadota bacterium | reverse complement strand
TGACACGTCTCTGTTTGGGGAAAATTGCCGCGTTGGGGGAGACTTCCCCCAATCCAAAAGGCGTATTTTCTTGAAAGCAGATTATTATTCTGAGGTTGAGCATGGATCGTTTGTGCCGGCACCATAGAAGACGACGGTATTGGGGTTAGTGCTTCGTATGGCAGCATAGTCGTTTATACCATCAATGAGGCGTGCAGCACATGCGATAAATCCATTGCCATCAGCTCTGGTCGTATAAGTCCAGTATGTGGGGCCGCCGGGATCGAAGCCGAGTTTTTTCCAGTTGGTGTTATCCTTCTGAAAGAGATTTGTTGACGGATTGCCGCCCTGAACTTGTTTTCCTTCGTGGGTGCTTGTGTAGGCATCGTTTGCCGTCGTGACGTAGGTATTCCACGTTCGGTAGAAGGCAGCCTGTTTTCCTGCGATATCGACTAGGTTGGTATTCGCCTCTGCTTTGGCAGCTTCGTCAATGTATTTACCGTAAGCGGGAACGGCGACGACTGCGAGAATGCCGATGATGGCGACGACGATCATGAGTTCGACAAGGGTAAAACCTTTATTCATTACATAACCTCTGATTCTATTGTTAGAGAGAAGTGTTTATTAGAGGGACGAGAGGAGTTTTGGGTTCCAACTGACTTTGCCAGAGGCATTATCCGGGAGTGATTCGCTGTCGAAAAGGGGTTTGTCGAGGCCGGAATAAAGCGTGGCGACGCGTTCACGCCCATTTTCGAGCAGGAGATTGGCACTGACGAAATAATTTTCGTTGTTGTTTGCATCGACGTAGAAGCAAAGTCTGTATCGCCACCGCTGTGCTCCGGTGAGGGAAATACCAGCAGCATCCCATTTGTCATTTGTATCGTTCTCCCATGGGACAGCGGTATTGGGAGAAAGATTGTTTGGTTTCGTGGGAAAACACTCTGATGCAATACTACCACCGGCGCCAACGAGTCCCCAATCCTGAATGAGTCGTTGTGCTTCATTTGCAATGGAGAAGAGGCCTGCCGTGGCTTCTTTTTCGAGCGCTTTTTCCTGATAACCGTTGTATGCGGAAACTGCGAGTACAGCGAGCACGGACAGGATCGCGACGACGATCATCAATTCAATAAGCGTGAAACCTTTTTTGAGACGTTTCATGACTGGAACTCCTTAGGACGAATCCAATAAATCCTTACTTCGGATTGTAAATCCGATTTGAGGATTATTCTATAATAATGTAGTTGTGATTCAAAAAAACCAATTTTTTTCTGTTTCCCCTCAAAAAAGCGAAAAAAAAGCATAGACTATAAAAGCGTGCAACGTTTTGGCAGCGTGCCAAAGTAAGCGCGACAGTCAGATCATGGCGCGTCATTATTGAAGACAAGCTATGAACGGTGAATGGCAAGGAGCTGGCAGCATTGTTCAAAAGGAAGCTGGAATGTGTGTCAAGCGTAAGCCGTTTAAGATTGAAGTCAGCATCATATTTTTTTCGTTCGAGTTGATACAAGGAGAGAAAAGATGGAGGAACGCATTTTTTTGTCACCGCCGCACATGTGTGGAGATGAAGTGGTTCTGACGCAGGAAGCATTTGCGTCGAACTGGATAGCGCCGCTGGGGCCATTTGTCGATCGTTTTGAACGGGAGCTTGGGACATATCTTGATGGACGGTATGTCTGTGCGACGAGTTCGGGGACGGGCGCACTTCATCTAGGCCTTATGGTCCTGGGTGTGACGAAAGGTGATCGCGTTTATTGTTCAGATTTTACGTTTAGTGCATCGGCGAACATCATACGTTATTGCGGTGCAGAACCGGTATTTATCGATTCGGATGAGAAGACCTGGCAGATGGATCCTGCGTGTCTTGAAGCGGCACTTGCGCGTGACAAACGGGAAAACCGTCTTCCGAAGGCAGTGATTGTGGTTGATCTTTATGGCATCAGTGCCAATTATGATGCGATTTTACCGCTATGTGAAGCGTATGGCGTTGCAGTCCTTGAAGACAGTGCCGAGGCATTGGGATCGACGTATCGTTCGAAGAAGTGCGGGTGTTTTGGTCGCGTATCGGGATTTTCGTTTAACGGCAACAAGATCATCACGACATCGGGCGGAGGCGCGATGATTTCGGACGATCCTGAGCTTGTGAAACGAGCGCGTTTTTTGGCGACGCAGGCGAGGGAACCACGGCCTTATTATCATCATTATGAGATTGGCTACAACTATCGTTTGAGCAACATTCTTGCAGCACTTGGATGTGGTCAGATGTCCGTTTTGGAAGAACGCGTGAAGGCACGTCGTGAAATATGCTCGCGCTATCACGCGATGCTTGGTGACATTGACGGTCTATCGTTTATGCCGGAGCCTGAGGGGGCAGTATCGAACTGCTGGCTGACGGTGATTCAACTTGATCCCGAAAAAATCCGTCTGACGCCGGATGCACTTCGTCTTTGTCTTGAGGAAGCGAACATAGAATCTCGACTTGTCTGGAAGCCGATGCATCTTCAGCCAGTTTTTGAATCGTGTGAGTTTTTTGGCGGTGACGTTTGTCGGAAGATTTTTGAACGTGGTCTTTGTCTTCCGTCGGGCAGTGCCTTGACGCAAACGCAGCAGATTCGGATTTGTGATTTGATTCATAAGGCCATTTTGAGATGACAGTTGTGCCGCCAGAGGATAAAGAGAGTTTTGCATTGTTTGTTTGTGTGTGGCTGTCCTTCATGGAGTTGCACGCGAGCAGATGCGGATGGCGGCCAAGCCGTTCATTATTCAAGCGTATAAAATTATAGATTGATATGACGTTCAAACAACGGAAATTGCTTCGTTTTGTAGTAGAGATTTTGTGCCTTGCAGCGGCATTTGCCATGTCATTTATGGTTCGGATAGACGTGATTCTCTCCTGGGCCTGGGGCAAGCGCATCCTGCTTCATATTGTTCCGGTCGTGTTGCTGGAACTGGCGTGTCTCTGGCTATTGGGTGCGCTTCGTGGCGCATGGCGCTTTGTGTCGATTCACGATGTCAAGCGTATTTTGCTAGGATTGATTGTATCTTGTGTTCCGCTCATTCTGGTGCGTATTGTCCTGGGGTGCGTTTTACCGCCGAAGGATCCACGCATGATCCTGATGTTGCCGTGGGGCGTTATATTCGTCAATCTTTGCCTTGCCTTTTTGGCGCTTGTTGGCGTCCGAGTGTTCCATCGGCTATTTTATGAGGCGAGGATTCGGCGTCAGCTTAGTGCGGGTTCACCGCTCAAGGCACAGCTTTCGGCGAAGACTTTTCTGATTGGTGAGGACAGAGCACGCTCTATCATTGAGTCTATTCGGATGCATCCCGAACTTGCGATTGACGTGATTGGCGTGATTTCGCATGGTGAAAGTATTGTTGGAGACACCATTGCCGATGTCAAGATCGTTGGCAAGATCCGCGATATTCCTGCGTGTGCAAAAAAATACGATGTGACGAATGCGATTATTTGTGAAAATCCCGGTGGAGGCCATGAGCTTAGGGAGATTTTGGAACTGTGTTCAGTAGCATCGCTTTCTACGCGCATTATTCCGCAGTTTGATGATCTTGTGGAAGGCAAATTTGACGTTGGTCATCTTCGTGAAGTACGCGTAGAAGATTTGTTGCACCGTGAACCGGTTCAACTGGATAAAACGCAGGTTTCTGCATTTCTCCGTGGCAAGCGTGTTCTGGTATCGGGAGCGGGTGGTTCGATCGGAAGCGAGATCTGTCGCCAGATCCTGGCGTTTGAGCCGCGTATGATTGTTCTTCTCGAACGTTGTGAGCTTTTTATTTACGAGATAGAGAAGGAACTTTCTGCCATTGCAGGCCAAACGCAGATCGTGCCCCGCCTTGTCGATATATGTGATATTCCGCGTGTGGAAGCCGTTTTTGAAGAGACGAAGCCAGAAGTCGTATTTCATGCGGCAGCATACAAGCACGTGCCGATGCTTGAGTACAATCCTGGTGAAGCGATACGCAACAACATCGAAGGCACGATGAACATGGTGAACATTGCGGATGCCTCCGGTTGCGAGGCATTCGTTATGATTTCGACGGACAAGGCCGTCAATCCGACGAGCATCATGGGGACGAGCAAACGCATTGCAGAACTGTACCTACAGGTGGTATCGAAGACGAGCAAAACGCGGTTTTGTGCTGTTCGCTTTGGAAATGTGCTGGGATCGACGGGGTCTGTTGTACCACTTTTCCGGTCACAGCTGGAGAAGGGTGGGCCGTTGACGGTCACGCATCCTGACATGGTTCGGTATTTTATGACGATTCCGGAGGCTTCGCAGCTCGTCATGCAGGCCGGAGCCATGGGTAAGGGCGGCGAAATTTTTGTGCTCGATATGGGGGAACCCGTGCGTATCGTCGATCTTGCCAGAGACCTCATTCGCCTGAGTGGCAAAAGTGAAAAAGAGGTTCCGATTGTCTTTACGGGAACGCGCCCTGGTGAAAAGCTGTTTGAGGAATTAGGATTTGATGAAGAGTGTATGGATAGAACGGGGCATCCCAAGATCTATGTCGGTAAGCTTCGCCCCGTTGAACGCGACAGGATCCTTGAAGGCATTGAAAAATTAAGACCGCTTCGGGATAGTCAGGACAATGCAGCCGTTCGTCGCGTCATGTCTGAACTCGTTCCGGAAATGATGACGCCTGAGAGTTGATCTCACGTGTGCTGTGGGAAGTTTTATTTTTCCAGCAATTATTGACCTGATGCTTGGCTTTGACTAATCTCAAAATGTCATTTTAAATTAGACGAAACCGTCTTTATTTTTATTACTCATTCGGGAGAAAAAATGATGAAGAAAACTTGGTTATTTGCATTGGCGGCCCTTTTAACGTTTGGTTGTGCGGGTTCCGACGAAGAAAACCTTTGCGGAAATGGTCAAATTGATGAAGGCGAGCAGTGTGACGATGGTAATAACAATAACGGCGATGGTTGTTCATCTCTTTGTAAGGAAGAACAGAAAGTTGCATGTGGTAACGGCACTAAAGAACCTGGAGAGCAGTGTGACGATGGCAACAATGTAGACGGCGACGGCTGTTCTTCAACGTGTCAGATTGAGAGTGTCATTGTCGATGATCCTGTTTGCGGCAACGGGACAAAAGAGAACGATGAAGAATGCGATGATGGTAACAAGAAGGACGGCGATGGCTGTTCATCCTCATGTAAAAATGAAGTAGGCCCGTTTTGTGGTGATGGCAAAGTCACTGCTGGTGAGCAGTGCGATGATGGTAACAATGTAGACGGCGATGGCTGTTCTTCAACATGTCAGACGGAAAAGCCGGTTCCGGTGTGTGGCAACGATATCGTCGAAGATGGTGAAGTTTGCGATGGTGAGTCCGGTCTACCGACGTCATGTTCGGCCTGGAAACCGACGGTGCAGTGGAAGGATGGCACGCTCAAGCCCTCATGTGAGCAGTGTCAGATCGTCGCTGGTGCATGTTCTGCCGTGACTTGTGGTAATGGGGTGATCGATGAGGGCGAAACATGTGATCCGAAGAAAGCGTCGGCATTCACATGCAGTGATTTTGATAACACAAAAACGTGGAAGAGCGGTTCGCCGGTTTGCTCTTCCGATTCATGTGCGCTTGAACAGGGAACGTGCAAAGTAGAAACATGCGGCAATGGAACGCTTGAAACTGAGGAAGGCGAACAATGTGAGATCGGTTCGGCGCCTGTGGCATGTTCGGCGATTGACGAAAGTTATGTTTCTGGCAACGCCACGTGTAATGCCAAATGTCAATATGATGTTAAGGACTGTGCGACAGCGGCACCAGCCGAATGTGGAAACGGTGAAAAAGAGAACGGTGAAACGTGTGACTGGGGTGACGTCACCGTAAAGGATTGTAATGAATATGATCCGAGTTTGGTCGCCGATCCGGAACTCGAAACTGCAATGGCGCGATGCAATGGCTGCGTTTTGGATACCTCGGAATGTAAGCCGTCGCCAGAATCCGGGCTCTTGTGGTGTCAGACGATGGAGCCCATTAGAATCACGCTTGATGATTCGACGACGCAAGCGACCGTCAATATGCGTTATTCGGTTGGGGCTGATGTTGAAGATTCGCGCATCGTTGCAGATCTTGCTTACGGCAAGGATTTGACAAAAATTGTTTCGACATGGGCTGTGAAGGATGCCACCAAAGTTGATGGCGACAAGGCGTTTACAGCAACGCTATCCAAAGACGATATCGACGATTTTGGAAATGAAGCTTATTACAGTTTTAGGATCAGCGTCGATGGCGGTGAAAATTATGCCTACTGCAAAACAAACGAAACTGCGCCAGACACAGAATTACACTCTCTGGCACCCGTCACAGGAACGACGGATGAAGAACTTAAGACGAAAAAAATGAATGCCCACACGACTGGGTATGCTATGTATTCGAGTACGGTTTCGAGCAATATCCTCGCAAAATTCTCGTTTGACAGCGCGGAGTCAAACAGCATGGTCAAAACCTATAATGATGATATGGGCGGGGCTGCGACCATTACAGCAAGCAAAAATGCCAGTTGTAATAGCAGCGGTGGGTGTTACACCAGTCAGGCAAACAAATGCTTCAGCTTGAATGGATGGAGCTCGACCAAGGAGGCTGCCATTGATGGGGAAGCTTATCTTGAAATTGCGGGGTTAAGTACAACAGGCGCCACAGGTATTAACTTGGACTTCAAGGCTTGGCGAAATGCAACTAATGCTGCGACGAACATCGTCGTTATGTATAAAACGACAGATGATGGCGAATACGTTGAAGCCAACAGTATTGATATCAAGAAAATGGATGGGACGAAGGAATTGGTTAAGCAATATTTCGATTACAATTATGTCTTCACTTCTGCCGTAGATAATCAGGAAAAGCTTTGGATAAAGCTCGTCCCTTATGGTGGTAATGGCTTTATCCGCCTCGATGATATTGTCATTTCGAAGGATAATGATTAATGCTCTTTAATTAGGAGACTTGGCCACGGCATTTTGCCGTGGTTTTTTTTGCTATGAACTTGGGCAAAGCGTAAGCAGGCTCGCCGTATTGGCCGTGAGGCCAATAGGCGAAGCCTTTTTGCGCAGCCGTATTGGCCGTGAGGCCAATAGGCGAAGCCTTTTTGCGCAGCCGTATTGGCCGTGAGGCCAATAGGTGAAGCCTTTTGCGCAGCCGTATTGGCCGTGAGGCCAATAGGCGAAGCCTTTAGATATGTTCAACTCATTGAATTTTAATAAAAATATTTTATATTATGTACATAATGACATTCAGTTAGGCGCTTGCGATAAGCACTTATAAATTAAACCTACATGTAGGCCTATAACAAAAGCCCCATCAATAGTAATGCCATCGTCATGTGTCTTGTTACGGATTTTTTTTGAATGTTCAGTAAAAAAAGTGAGCCACACACGAAGGATGTTGTTCACAAAAGGGTGAACGTTAGGATAAATGTGTGGCGTGCCTATTGGACCGATTTGTCGGCAGAGCCGCCGCATCAGTCCAATACGGCACAGCCTGCGCGGGCTTCTCGCCGGTGGTTCCCACCTGGCTCAATACGCCGCGCATTTTTGAGGTTATGCGGATTAATCTTTGATGCTGTCAGCGGGGATGGCATTAAGGACGGCATTGATGCGTTGGCGCGAGATGGAGCCTTCGCGTTTGTATTTGAGTTCTCCGTCGACGAAATCAATGACGGTTGAGGGGATAGTTTCAGCGGGGATATCGCCTGCGTTGACGAAAATATCGACATGTGCGCTGAAATTTTTCTGAATCATTGCCGGAGAGGATGCACCGCGTTTCTTTTCACGATTGGCGCTTGAAATGAGGAGTGGACGGTTGAGATCTTTGAGGAGTCTGAGAATCCACGATTCGGAAGGAACGCGGACGCCAATTTTTCCGCCGACTTTTGAAATGGGGCGGACGATTTCGGGGGGCAGGTTATCCTGGTTAGGTTCAAAGCGGATGGTCAGTTCGCCTGGCCATAGGGCTTTGGCGAGAATTCTGGCCTGAGGTGGAATATTGGAAGCGACGTTTTTGAGCATCGTGTGGTCGGGAATGAAGACGAGGGAAGGCGTTTTTCCAGTCCGATGTTTTGAGATGAGCAGAGCGTTAACGGCTTTTGCGTTTGTGAGATCGGCGAGGATACGGTAGCTGGATCGGCAAGGCAGGCAGACGAGGCCACCGGCATCCAGACAGCTTCTCACATTGACGAATTCAGAACCACGAACCATGTCAGCTAATTCAATTGTGCGCATTGATGTCTCCTTTGGGAAGGTTTGCGGGCGAAGGCCCGGATCACTTATAACCGTTTGTGTCGCGATCTAAAAGCGTTATTCTTTTTGAAGGTGAGAAAGCATGAAGAAAACCATTTCTAAAGTGTGAGATGTTGTTACCATGAGAAGAAAAAATCGGTAGTCCATGCATAAAAGTTGTAATTTTGAAGAGAATTTGTGAGCATACATGGAGCATTTGTTTTTTTAGAGCCATGATAAAGGAAGGCAGAATGTTCAAGAAAATAGCGATCGGTTTGATCATTGGTGTGGTTATTTTGGGCACGGCAGCCGTATGTTATGCCCAGGATTCGAATTCAAAGGGTGGCAGCCATACGGCTTCAGGCAGAGCTGAGGCGGAGTCGGTTTTGTCGGAAGCGCGTCTGGTAGCTGGTGGCACGGATGTTGGCGTCGTGCGTGACCATAATGAAGATTCTTATGGTATTTTCCGCGAAGAAGGTGTGTATCTTGTGGCGGATGGCATGGGCGGGCATGCAGCGGGTGAAGTGGCCAGTGCGCTTGCAGTTGAAAGAATAGGTGCTTTTGTGCATTCACCGTTTCTCAATATCTTTCGCAAGGCCTGGCCTGAAATGGCGGTTTTATGGCTTGAGGAAGCCTATCGGGAAGCACATTGGGCGATTTTCCGCCGATCGATGGCGCAGCCAACAGAACGCGGCATGGGAACGACGGCTGTTTCGATCATGACGACCCCGAAGGGCGTGTGGATTATAAATTTGGGCGATTCACGCGCCTATCGGATTCGAGACAACGCGATGATACAGCTTTCTCACGATCATTCGCTCGTCCAGGAGCTGATAGATGCGGGCGATTTGAAGACCCCTGAAGAAATAGCGCGTTTTCCGTACAAAAATATCATTACGCGCGTCATGGGAACAGAGAGCAATTCGATGAGTGACACGTTCCATGATGTGCCGAAGCGTGGGGACGTGTATGTGTTGTGCAGCGATGGCTTGACAAATGAGGTTTCGGAAGAACAGATTGTATCGATCGTCCGCAGTCACGGGGAAGATCTTGAGACATCTGTGGCCGAGCTGATCGAAACGGCACGTCTTCATGGTGGTCGCGACAACATCACGGTTATTCTCGTTATGATGTAATGTTGGGGCATAGGCGGTGTCGATGGGGCATTTCCCCCAAAAAAGCCTGTTATGTCAAGTCAAGACATCTGGTTTGAACAGCGTTAGAAGGCCAAAGCGCATCTTCAATTATTGACCATTGTCATTTGAACTGATAGTATGGTCGGGGGGAATTGTTTCAGATCGTTTTGAGAGCCGAGGTTGAGTTTGAGCGTGCTGAAATATCTTTCAGGTTTAATTTTTTTGTGTATGCCGTTTTTGGCGTATGCTGAGGATCCTGTGGAGGAGAAGCTCTACAACTTTGACGATATGTTAATTGATGGAGAGTTCCGTGATCCACAAGGAATGTTTGAGCGAGCGCGCAGCGAAACGGAATTCGAAAGCGCCCTGAAGCTGGAACGTAGCTTCATGGAAGGTGTTCAGGAAGATGTATTGGAAACTTCTATGCGTCCGTAGTGGGCGTCATACGAGAAGCAACATAAGGGAGTGGATGAATGAAAGTAACATGTAGTGGATGCGGTGCGAGACACTGGTTGCCTGATATGAATGTCGCTGGTGGCGCGTGTCGTGTCGTATGTCCGAACTGTTCAAGTGAAGCGTACGTAGACGCATCAATGATCGAGCCTCAGGTTCTGGAAGCACGCTGGCATCTTGCCGTGAATGGTGAAACCGTCGGTCCTGTTTCTGCCCATGATATAGAGCAGTATTATCAGAACGGCCAGATCACCATGGAATCCCTCCTTTGGTGTGATGGCATGGCTGGCTGGGAACCCTTATCGGCTGTCGCAGAATTTGATTATCTCCAGGTGCCGGTGAGCGGAGAACCAGCAGACAGTCTTGCGAACGAAGAAACGCGTGTTGGCGCGCATCCTGCGGGTTTTGCTGCATCGGATGAATTCGGTGGCGGTGGCGAAGAGACGTCTGCCATTGATATCAGTGAATTTAGCACGGGTAGTGAGCAGGCCGGTATTGTAGGCATGGGCGGAAGTCCGGCAGAGGACGAGTTTTCTTTTGATATGGGGACGCCGCAGCAGGCACCTGCGCCGCAAGCAGGTTCCGGATTTGACAATGCAAATGACCTCGTCGGTGCCCGTAGCGAGAATTCGGTTCTGTTCAGTCTCTCAAGCCTTCAGGCTGTGAGTGCTCCGGCACCTGCAGCATCGTCATCGTCGGGTGGCTTTGGTGGGTCAAACGACGGTCTGATCGACGTCAAGGCGTTGGCGAATGCAGCTCCAAATATGGGCAAAAAGCGCAAATCCTTTGAAGCTTCACCGACGGATCTCGGTTCCCTTGGCATGGTGAACCGCAACATTGAGTTCGGCAACAAAAAGGATAATACGCCTTTGATTGTTGGCATTATCGTCGGTGGCGTCGTTCTTATCGGTTTGATTATTGCGCTTGTCCTGACTTCGCGTGGTGGCGATGTACCTCAACAGCAGGTCAATGCCAATATCGATGCCGAAGCACAGCAGGCTCAGGCCGGCGGTCTAGGCGTCGAAGATGAAGCCGCAAAGAAGGCAAAAGCCGAGGAAGAGGCGAAGGCAAAGGCAAAGGCCGAGGAAGAAGCCAAGGCAAAGGCCGAGGAAGAAGCCAAAGCTAAAGCAAAAGCTGAGGAAGAAGCCAAGGCAAAAGCTGAGGAAGAAGCCAAGGCAAAGGCTGAGGAAGAAGCCAAGGCTGCTGCTGCAAAGAAAGCGGATACGACGAAGAAAGCGGATACCAAGAAAGCGGATACGACGAAGAAAGCGGATACCAAGAAAGCGGATACGACGAAGAAAGCGGATACGAAAGCGGCAGATTCAAAACCGGCTGCTTCCGGTGGTGCAGCATTGACGAAGGAACAGGTACAGAGTGTCATCCGCTCCAGTTTTGCAAACGTTCGTACATGCAGCCGTACATCCACGAAAAAAGGACAGATGAAAGTCTCGTTTATGATCAAGGCTGATGGCCGTGTCACAGGTGCAAAGTGCGTGTCACCCGAATTTGCCGGTTCTCCTGCAGCGTCATGCGTTGTCAAGGTTGTGAATGGTCTCAAGTTCCCGGCATCAAGCAAGGATACACCGGTCACTTATCCGTTCCCGATTCAATAATTTTGGAAGTTATCCTAGGATGTAAACGCACAGGGGATACCCTGTGCGTTTTTTTATGCATGTATGTGTGGAAGAAACAATGTGCCGTGTTTGAAAACTGTCATTATTCAGTTCATTAAAAGTCAAAAATAGGGTATACTTAAAGTGGAAGGTATTATGGTAGTTCTGGACAAAGGATGAGCAGTATGGATTTTCAGGCGGATACAGAAATTTACCCGGCTGGGACAATCATCGGCGGTGGATATAAGATTCTGTCACATCTTGCATCAGGGGGGATGGCCCACGTCTATATCGCCCTTCAGAGCAAGCTGAGTCGTAAGGTTGCATTTAAGGTTCTTTCAAGCACATTTGCGACGAATGTTTCTGTCTCGAAGCGGTTTATCAACGAGGCCCTGATTGTGGCGAAGTTACACCATCCGCATATTGTGGAGGTCTACGATGTCGGTGAGACGGAGGATCACCGCCCATTTATGGCGATGGAACTTCTCGAGGGCAAAGGTCTTGGCGCCCGTATCAAAGAAGGCCCGATGACGCCTGCGGAGGCCTTTCCAATTGTCCGAGAAGTCGCGGAAAGTCTGGCTGAGGCACACGCCAAGGGCATTATTCATCGAGATCTGAAGCCGGACAATATTTTTTTAACGGTAAAGAGCGGCGTTAAGACGCTTGATTTTGGTATTGCGAAAGTTCTTCATGGAGAGAACGACGGCACGGAAGAAAAGCTGACGCGAGCGGGAACGGCACCGGGTACGCCGGAATACATGAGTCCGGAACAGGCACGTGGTCAGAATTTGGATGCACGTAGTGATTTGTATTCGTTGGGTATTGTTCTTTATGAGATGCTCAATGGAAAGCCGCCGTTTGAGGAACCGACTTTTTTGGCGACGATTCTGATGCAAGTTCAGGCGCCGCCGCCGCCGCTTCCAGACACAGTACCTGCTCCGCTTGCCAATTACATCATTAACCGTCTTCTCGCGAAAGATCCGAACTGTCGTCCGAGTAATGCAGAAGAATTTATACGTGAACTGGATGAACTGGGGCAGCAGCTGAAAATCGTCGTCGATAGCGATGGTAAGACGCTGATGAATGCGCTCAACGAAATAGAGCTGTTAAGGCTTCAGCTCGCGCAGACGCAGCAGGAGCTTCAACGTTCGCGGGATATGGCGTGTATTGACGAGGCAGACCTTGAAGGTTCGCAGACGCAGCCTCAGGTTTCCGTTGTCCCCGTTGGTGCTCCTTCACTTGGAGATGTTTCATCCCTCGTGGTGAACCCAAACCTCGGTCTGCCCGCTGGGCGTTCTGCAAATCGCGCTTCGATGGTTCCGAGTCTGGTGAAGCAGGGAAACGCAACCGCCGTCACGTCTCCGTCAGGCAATACGACAGGGGGGGCAGCGAAAAGTGCCGTGCAGGAGCCTTCGCAAGAATCGTTCAGACAGATACCTGGCAATGCTCCGATCACATCAGCAACGGGTATGGAAAATCAAAAATCTGGTGGGCCGATGCCGCCTCACGTCATGCCTGCTGGTCGTAAAATGCCGCCTTCGTCGAACGTAGGTGGTGCTAAAATGCCGCCGTCGTCGAATGTAGGTGGGCCAAATACAGCGAATGTTGCTCAGGCGGGTGCTCAGCCGATGCGCTCTGGCGTGATGCCTGCGATGCCACCAAACGGCATGGGTCAGCCGATGATGGGCGGCGCGTCCGGAGCCGTGCCGATGTCTGCACTCAATGCTCAGGCGGGTGCTCAGCCGATGCGCTCGGGCGTGATGCC
>JAFOHE010000340.1 GCA_017421975.1 Pseudomonadota bacterium | reverse complement strand
TTCCATGCCTTTTTCCATGCCTTTTTCCATGCCTTCATGATAAGCATCGCGAAACTCCGCGCACCAATGATTCTCCCAGAAGTCATGAATTTCCTGGCGGGACAGCGTACCCTCTTTTTCAATTGTATCCATCTTATCCTCCTCATAAATCCACTTAAAGCGCTTAACACACAACGCCAGTTCCGAATGATACATCTTTTCTGGATCTGAACACTGAAAATCGTGTGCAAGATGTCCAATCGGTGTATCCGATTGCATTGACATATTGACATAGATGATTTGTTCGCCATCTGCAAATGGTACAGGCTGATCCCCCGAAATCATGCGCACGATGCGATAACATTGTTGGTTCAAACCAAGCACATCTTCTTGAGTTAAAAAAATGACCCGCGTATCATGAAGGGTATCATAATCTTGGTTCTGAATTGTCTGTGAAGCATCCAGCATACTGCTATAATATCTGGCACGCAGCAAAGACGCGCCTCGCGCATCACGTTGCACTTCGATATCAAAGCGCGTGCCCAGCGCGTCGACAGCCAAAATATCAAGGCGAACAGAATGACCAGACAAGTTCGCAAGCGTCGATTGCGGTGTCACGCTTTCAACGCGAATATCGTCCATACCCATGAGGACGCGAATCACAGCTTGCGTGCCGTTCTTGCTGTTGCCCAAAACAGCCGTCATAAATCGGTCATCCATCAGCGTCACACGCGCCATGTATGCCCGTTTTTCTTCCAAAGTATAGTCGTTCCAACGTTTGTTCATACCTAGCCTCCCTGCTTAAACCATCCACCCTCAGTCATAACTCGGCACACGCCGTTTGCCGAGCTTTTTAAGCAGGGAAATAGGCAAAAAATGCGCACCATCTGCGCACAAAAAAAGACTCTCGCCGTAGCGAGAGCCTTTTTTACATCGATACAATAATGACTGATATTCGATTAATAATCAGAATCATCAATAGCAATGCATGCCGTGCCATCAGCATTGCAGCCCTGATCATCACAATATCCTTCCGAACCCTCAACAGCCTTATAGATCTTCTTGCCATCTTTCGTTTCTACGCATTTCTTAGAATACTGAGAAGACATTTCGAAGATTCCCAAAACCAATTCCGTTTCACACACGGAAACAACATTGCCTACGGTATCATCAGCACAAGATTCTGCACAATAGGATTGATCGGAATCATTAATATAACAAATCATGTTCTCGCCATAAAGTCCCGGACAATTTTCTGCTCCGACCTTTCCTTCATAGCAATAAACAGCTGTATTATCTACACAGGATTCTTTCGTTGTGCTGGCATCACATGCAGTACCTTCAGCTTCATAAGCACATCCATCCTTCGCCTCATTGCAACCAGATGCACAGAGCTTTGTTAATACCTTCTTGGCAACGAGATTTTCACCAGCATCGTCTTTCAAACAAGTACTTGTGCCGATAACAAACCCTTCATAATTCTCATCATAGTAGCAAAGGTTCTCAACACTATTCTCTTCAGTGCATTTATTATAGCACATCGCGTTGCCACCAACCGTTGTGCAAAGATCGTAATCATACGCAAGGCAATCAACGCCAGCAACCTCAGCATCATAACCATAGTCTACATAAGAATCATCACAGTAGCTATAAGCGTTCCCCGTGCATTTAGCAGCCCTTTCATCAACATCGCATACTTCTCCCAAATCATCAATTTTATCTACATCTGATGGGACACATGCACTTTTATCTTCTTCACATTTGCCTGAATTGCAATCATGTTCACCAATTTCAACAAGATAATTCTTGGAATTATTTGTAGTAGAGGGTGCACAATAAGCCTCTGACATGACTGCATATCCCCAAGAATCTACATAGCATTCCCCCTTGTCACCAACATCACTACATTCTGATTCTGTATTAAAGCAATTACCATATTTAATGGTCTCACCTTGATACTTCACATCAACGATATCGCAAATGGCATCTTCTGCAGGACAATCTAAGGCTTTAACAACATTCCCTGTACCACACCAGCTCAAAATGCCATTGGCGTCACATTTATCCAAATATGTATTAGGATCACAGGTTTCACCCTGATCATCTACAAGTTTTGGTGCACAAGTCAAACCATCCTCATTGCAACCATTGACACATTCTGTATCAATAGAGACCGCAGTCCAGATACCGAGACCAGCATCGCCGACAGCCATGCATACACGATTTAATATGGCACTATAATTACTATTACATACTTTATCAGCTGCACCAATTGTTGAGCATTTGCCTACATAGCATTCAGGTGAACCATCTTCGATAACACAAATGGCATCTGATGCAGAATACCCATAATCAGCGCCATTTTCCGCAATATAATCTTCACAGTCTTTCTGATCTGCTGCAGAGCAAGCCTCATACACATCAGCTTCATTGCAGGCACCATCCTCACATCCAAGTACACCACAATCTGCTTCAATCCAGCTGCCGTTGGCATCGCAGGTCAAAGCCTTGCTGTTGTCATCGGAGCATTTGCTTGCGCCCTGTTTACATTTTTCAGCATCACACTTACCATCGGTGCAACCGAAGCTACAGGACTGAACTGTCTCAAAGCTGCTGCAATCGGCTTTGTATTTGATAACAGCGTTACCATTGCTCGAACAAATGTTGACATCCGGTTTACAGGTTGGATTCGGTTTCGTATTGCCGCCATTATCGGCTTTACATGCACCGTTTTCACAACCGTTCTCGCATTTTTGCGTATCATAACCGCTGCCATCGGCTTTGCAGGTCATCACAGACAGTTTGTCGTTCGAACAAATTTTTTCATTCGCTGTACAAGCCGCATCATCACCACCATCATCACTGTCATCACCACCGCATGCTGTGAGTGAAAGCGCGAGAAGGGAAGCCATACAAATCTTAAGAAGATCGCTTTTCATATTTTTACTCCAAAAAGGGGTTCTTCGTGACCCCGAAACTCTTCGGATTGTCCGTCTGAAAACTACCTTGTCCTCAACCGACCGACAAATTTACTTTTTGACTGACATGTGATCTTTTATGCCCCAAATGACACCTTAAACCACATCGTTTTCTCTTTTTTAGCAGAGACATTCCCTAAATACAAATAATTTTGTGTTTCACTTCGAATCAAATTCGAATTTTTTCGCTCTTCATCGGAACAAGAATGAAGATTATTCATCAAAACTTGATGCAAATGAATCGATATTCAGTTCTATTTTTTTTATCGATAAGAAAACACAAAAAATTGTCTCCCACCTCAAAGCACATCTACCTACATTTTTTTTCACCCACATCGAAGAGAACAAAAAAAAAGCGGCGCGTATTGGCCATAAGCCAATAGCGCCGCTGCGACGTGCGTATCGGGCGCAAGCACGATAGCACGCGCCCTATATCAACCTTACTCTGTCACAGAAAGCCAACCGAAGCCGTATTCCTGCCAATCGACGAAGCAGAAAACGCGCTGCTCTTTTTCACCGGCATCGCTGGGATCGTGCTTAAGATCGAATGAGAAGGCATACGCATAATTGCCCGTCTGATCTGGCGAGATTTTCGCCATATACTCGTTGTTGCTTGTCCCAGGGTAACTATCATTGTATGCGGCATCCGTGACTTTCCATTTATCGGACGTGCGGATCGGTTCCCTACCAGCTTTGAAGCTTTCAATCGTGTGGAGATGGGAAGCGACAACTTTGGGACATTTTGCTCCTTCTGTGCAACCAGGCATCCAGATCTGACCATAGAAAGCCGTTTCGCTCGACTTCTTCGTATTGATCGTGGCAAGCCCCTTATCAATACCGCAGCTGAAGTCCGTTCCACGAACAAAAGGTTCACCGACGATCGGATCACCGGCAGCGACTTTCATTTTGGCAACATTGGCATCATTGGCAACATTGAAATTGAAACCGTCGGCATCATCAAAATCGCAGTAAGTCCATGTCGCGCCGTTATCGAGACTGAATCGATAAAAGACGTTGTACGTCGTATCGACGACATCGCGGCCAATCGCAAACGAAGCGGCATATTCGTCGTTATTCGTCGCGGTGGCGAGGTCATTGTAGACGGCAGCCGTCCAGGTGTATTTTGAGAAATCTTCGCCATTGCCATAACCGGCTTCAGCCATAATCGAAGCGCATTTCAGCGCACCATCCGTGCACCCGGCAACATAGACCTGACCATAGACAGTATCGGACGTTTCACCCTGTTTTGCAGCAATTTCCTTGGGATACTGGACGCGGCACCAATTAATGACGGGTTCAGGCGGATTCGTAACGGTCACAACGGGTGACTTTGACTGATCGAAGGTCGAAGAATCCTCGCGTGTACAATACGTCTTGGTTTTGCCACCATCCATACTGAAAGCAAAGATAACCTGATATTCGCCTTCGGCTTCGGGAATAAGCGTTCCGACGAATTCATCGTTATTCCAGTCATCTTTGTAATATGTCGCCGATGTGAACTTGAAGTCTTTGGGATCATCGGTTGCCTTGCCGTAACCGACGTACCCCATGAGCCCTTCGCAAGCGCCTTCGGCCTTGGTGCAATCCTCATCGACGTGTACCTGAGCATAGATCTTATGTTCGGAGCCTGTCGCCATGCTGGCAGGAACATCAGAAACGATACGGCACCAATCGACCTTGGGAACGATCGTCGCAGGATCAACGACCTTAACGGTACCGGCGTCCGCCAAATCGAAGGGTTTGCTCCCGTTGAGCGAGCAATATTTACGATTGCCGTCCGCCATGCTGAAAGCATAGACGACTTTGTATTCACCGACGGCATCAAAAATCAACGCTTTGGAGAACTCATCGTTGTAGCCCACATCTTTTTCGTAATCAGCTGTTTCGAACTTGAACGTGGAAACATCATCCCCTGTGCCGTAACCAATTTCAGCCTTGAGGCCCTCACAGGCAGCGTCTTTGGATGTCGCAGAGCAATCGGAAACAAAGACCTGACCATAAATTTTATCGGTCGCGACATCGAGTTTGGCAACCGAAATCGGGGAATTCATAAACACCTGACACCACTCAATAGGGTCTTTGACTTTGAGGGAAGCCATATTTTCGGGTGTAAATTCGGCAGCATCATCGGCATCACAATAAGTCCATGAAGCTTCACCATCCACGCTGAAACGATAGGCGACGCGGTAATCCCCCAGCGCATTGGGCGCGACTTCGGCCATATATTCATCATTATTACCCGTCTTTACGGCTTCATTATAGGCAGCTTTGGTATAGGTGAAGTCTTCGGCATCATCGCCTTCCTTGCCGTAACCGACTTCAGCGACGACGCTCTCACATTGTTTGTCACCTTCAGAGCAGTTTTCAACCCAAACCTGGCCATAAGCATTGGCAGAACCACCTTTTTGGACATCGGCGCGATCGAGGATGGTTCGGCACCAGACGATTTTATCTTTGTCCGAGATGCTCATGGAAATGGCACGATCCATCTTGAATCCATTTTCATCGTCATAATCGCAGTAAGTCCAATTCTCACCGTCGAGGCTGAAACGATACACGACCGCGTAATCGCCGGCAGCAGTGGGTTTGAGCGTGCCCATAAATTCGTCGTTATTGCCGACATCAACGCCATCATTATACTTCGCCGAAGCAAACGTAAATGTGCTGACTTCAGCAGCGGGATCACCGTAACCGACTTCAGCCTTTAACCCCTCGCACTGCGTACCCGCGCCTGTGCAACCAGGAACGTAGACCTGACCATAGATCATGGCGCTCTCTTGATTGACACGTCCGGAGAGCTTATCGGGGGACTGAATGCGACACCACTCAATTTTCTTTTCGGGCTGAGGCGGGTCATCCGGCTGATCCTCTGCCGTCACAGTGAGTGTCATGGCATCGGCCACTGAGAAGATAACGTCATCAGAAGTATCGCAATAAGTCCATGTTTCACCGTTATCGACGCTCATGCGGTAGACGATGGCGTACGTACCCGCAGCATCCGTCTTAACCTGTCCCATGAATTCGTCGTGTTTCGTGCCACCACTGCCATCGTAACCCGTGTTCAGTTTGGCATCAAACCACTTGTAACCGCTTGCCACGGCATCGGCGGACGACAGCGCCGGAGAACCGACACCAACCTGAGCGTTGAGGCTCGCACAATGGTTCTGATAATCCGTACATTCGGGCACATAACCCTGTGCATAAATAGATTCAGATTCTGCACCGACTTTGGCAACAATGCTCGTATTGCCGTTCATAATGCGGCACCATTCGACTTTGGCCGGCTCCGGTTCGGGTTCTTCCGCGACCGTCACAGAACCGGCATTATTGCCGCTAAACCCATCTTGAGAACCATTCATGTCACAATATAACCAGTTTGCACCGTCGAGACTGAAACGATAGGCAACGCGATATTTACCTGTGCCAAGCGGAATATCGACGGACATGAATTCATCGTTGCTTGCGGAAGCTTCACCGGTAAAATTATTGTTTCGCTGCGCATCAACCCAAGTATAAGCAGCCGTATCAGAAGGATTGCCATCCGCCTTCATATAACCGACCTGGCCCTGAAGACCGCTGTGGCTGCCTGAAGCTCCTGTTACGCCATCTTCATAAACCTGAGCATACGCCTCTAGTTCTTCGCCTGGTTTGCGTGTCGATTCAATATACGTCACTTGGCACCAATCAACTTCGGCATCATTTTCGCTCGCCGAAAGATACGTGAACGTGCCTGCCGCGAGGCGTTTGCCATCGACAATGACGCCAACCGTCACCGAACCTTCAAGTTCAGGCGCAACGGCTACGACGCTGTCGGCAGAAGCCGTCACATCGACTTCAGTGCTGCCAAAATAAGCTTTTGTTGCCTTGGCAAGATTGGCTCCCTTGATCGTAACTTTCGTTCCTGCCTTGCCGCTCGCGGGTTCCAATCCCGTCACCTTCGGCGTATCAACATCCGTCGTGCCCTGATTCGGCTTATCTTTACATTTATTATAGGCACAGCCATTCGGACATTCCTGCTTCGATTCGTCACCATTCGTACACGTCAGGAGATACACCCCATCACCACTGCACTTGGATCCAGAATAGGAACACGTCTCTCCTGTCGATTCTTTGTTACATTCACCGGCACTGCAACCAGCATTACACTTCGAAGACTTGAGTTCGCCATTCACACATTGTTCGACAGACGTATTATCTGCACTGCAACGGTTTCCTGTAAAACTACATGAACCGCCACTTCCGCCATTATTATCATCCTCTGACGAACCGCATGACGCCAACATGAGACACGAAGCCATCAAAGCAAATCCGGTTTTCCAATTTTTCATGAGTGCTCTCCTGTAATAAATACAAAGAATGCCGTCGTTCATGTATTTTATTCACACCTACATTCAACCACATGAAGACGGCATCCTGTTTGTCCTTGTTATAGCGAATTTATTGCCAGAGTACCATAGTGTATTACAAACTATCGATGACTTCAGCCCATTTCTTTTGACGTGCATCATCCAAAAGTTTTTGTCGTGCATGGAGTCTGGCGTCATCGGCATCCAGTTTTTGCGCAGCCTGCCGCCATTCAGGAATAACAAACGCCTTCCAATCGGGATCGCACGAAATGTCTTTTGTAAGCGCAAAGTGAAGCGGTGAAGCGTTCAGCTCTGTTATAGCCCTTTCACAAGTAAAAATGAGATCATCTTTGGCCGTGAAAGGCCCCAAGCGGCATGTTTCGCCTTTTTTCTCGTTAAAACGCGTCGTAAAATTGAAAGCAAAAAAATCGTGATCGAAGGTATGCCCTTGCAAGTTGATGAGGAGTGGCATGCCTTCTGTATAATATGCACTTTTTTCAAGTTCAGGCGGATCGACAAAATTGTATCCCATCTGTGCACCGTTGGCCAAAGCATAACCAGCCACCAGCGCCTGGCGTTTAGTCTCTGTATGAACGAGAGCAAAACTGACCGTGAAGCGTTCCGGAGACAAATAATTTTCGGGATGATCCGCTAATTCCTGCGCAATGACCTGATCGCTCAAATCCACATCCGAGAGCGGCAAACTGTTTAACCAGAGTTTTGCCTGCGCTTCCTTGATGACGAGACTTTGTTCAGCCTCCGACATCATATTTTGCTTTTTGGCTTCCTGCGCGAGCATGAGGAGGTTCAAAAGCGACCCGAAGCGAAATGCATTGAGCGTATCCGTCGCATCCGTCTCACGCACAAAGTCGGGCAACCATGTTTCGCTCAACTCATAATCTGACTGAGAAATCGTTTCACCGTTAACTGAAGCCAAAAGCGTCGTCTGCGCTTCCTCCGAAGCATTTTCCTGCTTCGGTGAACAAGCTACAAATAAAAGGCAAAGCGGAATGAATAGAAAAAGAGAGTGTTTATTTTTCATGACAACAAAGGAGAAAGATCCATGGAAAAATCGCGATTTTCCATCCACGCAGCGATATTGTGAGCGATATTTTTGAGAATGTCGATTTTTGCCAGTTCAGAATCGGCTTCTACGCGAACGACGAGAACAGGCTGCGTATTCGAAGCACGCATGAGTGCCCAGCCATTAGGGAAATCGACGCGAGCCCCATCAAGCGTATTCGTCGGATAACGTTGCTGATAATAATCGACAAGTGCCTGCGTCAATGCAAACTTATAAGCATCGGGGCAAACCAGGCGAATTTCGGGTGTTGCATAAGATGGCGGTAAATCACGCAAACGCTCCATGAGCGGTTCTTCCGAAGCCGTCACAATTTCGAGCAAACGCACAGCCGCATAAATGGCATCATCGAAACCAAACCAACGATGTGCAAAGAAAAAGTGGCCGCTCATTTCACCCGCCAATGCAGCCTGTGTCTCACGCATCTTCTGCTTAATGAGGGCATGTCCGGTCTTCACCATTTCCGGCTTACCCCCATGATGAAGAATATCATCAAACGTAAATTTGGAACATTTGACGTCACCAATAATCATCGCATTCGGTGCTTCATCAAGGATCGCACGAGCAAAAAGGGTAAGAAGCTTGTCCGCTGGAATGATTTCGCCTTCGTGGGCCACGACACCAAGTCTGTCACCATCACCATCAAAGGCAAGGCCCAGATCAGCCCCCGAAGAAAGCACACGCGCCTGACAATCACAAAGATTCTTTGCTTCACCAGGATCGGGATGATGATTGGGAAACGTGCCGTCAGGCTCACAATACAATGGGATCACATGGCACCCCAAGTCTTCCAGGATCGGCACAACAAACGGCCCTGCAACGCCATTACCAGCATCAACGACGATGTTCACACGACGATTGAGGCGAACACGCGACACAATCGCATGACGATAAGCCGGAAAAATATCCGCCTTTGAGACAGTGCCACGCTTGACATCGGGAAGTGGTGCATCCAAACAAGCTTTGACGCGCTGGATATCTTCTCCCACGAATGAGGTCGTGCCACAACAGATCTTCAGACCATTATCATGGATTGGATTGTGGGATCCCGTGATCATGATGCCACCTTCACGCGGCGTATGTACGAGTGAAAAATAGAGCATCGGCGTCGTGATCTGACCATGATCCACGACATGAACACCACCTTGTGTCAGACCATCCGTCAAAGCCTTCACAAGGCCTGGTGAATGGGTTCTGGCATCGCATCCGACGACAACAGTCGAACCCGAAGCAAAGTGTGAAAGCGTCAACGCACAGCCAATCTTATAGACGGCTTCCGGCGTCAGCTGCGTACGAACATCACCACGAATATCATAAGCTCTGAAAATGTGGGAATCAATCATGGCAAATCAATGTGACTTTAGCTGAAGACGACGTTTGGCGACGTCGCGAATCATGGCATATTCATCCTGTAGGGCCGACTGAAGCAATGCCGCTTCTTCAGCCAAAGCAGGATCGAGATTTTCGACGGCAGTTGCACGCACAAGCCAATCTTCATGTTGCGCAAGCGTGATGAGTGCCTTTCTCAAATCTGAATTTTGCGACAAACCCATCGCCTGGATGGCTGCAAACTGCATTTTTCGCTCAGAGGCAGAGGAAGCCATTTGAGCAATCGTTTCTTCGAGTCCAATATCGTAGCGCGATGCAAGACGCATTGCCACCATCGCACGCGCCGATTTCTCGGCAGAACACGCGCCCTGGCACGCCGTCATCCACTGCACAAGCTGCGTTTTGAATGGCATCAGGGCATCCCGTATCACGCGCTGTACGGCACCATCCTTCAAAGCCAAAACAAACGGTGACGAGGCTTGCGTCAGGTCATCCGATAAACGCTTACGAGCCTCATCATGCCGTGCATCCAATGGCCCCGACAGAACAGCGCCAATCGCCTCAGATAGCGCCTGGGTATGCTGACTAAACCACACAGACGTCGCATCCGTCATCTGAGAAGAAGCATTGGAAATACAGTCATCAAGCAGGGATTCTACCGAAACGCTGTTCTCATAATACCCGGAATGTGTCTCAAAAATGCGATTCTGCGCTTCAAATGGCGTCAACATGGAAAGATCAAAAACGGCATCATTCGAACGAATAATATTGGCCGCCATCGTATGAAGCGATCCCGAAACGAACCAACGAACTTCAAGAATCCGCCTGGATGCCAGTTCCGAGTTGAGACGGGATAATATCCAGAGCTGATAAGGATGAAAAACAGTATCTGTCGAATTATCCGCCGTCGCTTTCGAAAGCATTTCGGCAAACTGATCCGATTCATAAGATGGCTGAAGCGAGCCCACGACATCTTGAAGTGCCTTCCCCGTATCCAAAACAGCAACTGCCCACGCTGCAATGTTTTGAACGCGGCGAGACGGATCCTTCTTCGCCATCGTCACCATCTTGTCAGAATAGACATTTTGACGAACAAGACCCAAAATAGCGAGCATCCTAAAGGAATCAAGGGGCGCATCCAATGCCTGAATCAACACCTTACGCGACGCATCTGAAGCAATAAGCCCCAATGCCCAAAGCGCATGTTCGCGAAGCGCACGGACATAGAGTGCCTGATTGTAGATCGTCGAAAGCATCGGAACGGCAGACGCATGCTGAGCATGCGCCATTGCACGAACGGCCTGAAGTTGACGATCACGATCAAGTGCATGAACAGACGATGTATCAAACATACTGCCGAGCGTATCAATCACGTTCGGACCGGCATACCACTCAGCTGCATTCAATCCCTGAGCCACAAGCGCCGTATCCCCCGAAAGCAGGGCTTGCGTCAAAGTGCGTGAATGCCGTGATGCCAACTCACTTAAAGCATGGCGCGATGCCAATGTCTCGCGTGCAGGCTGCGTGCGAATCTTAATGATGTGCGGCTGAGCCTGAAGCGACGCCACTCGAAGAAGTAGCTCCACGTAAAGCTCACGACGCTGATTAGAATAAAGTAACGGCCTCCATGCCGTTTCCAACTTCTTAAGATCCCCCTTCCAGGCATGATAATCGAGGGCATGTTCCGCTGAACGCAAAATAAGCGTCTCATCCGTCGATGTCGAAACGATATTCAAATAAATCGTATCTGCTTCCTCATCTTTACCATTCATCGAAAGACTCGTCGCATACTTATAGGCATACGCAGCATTCTGGGGATCGATCTGACTCGCAATCTGATAATAATTTGACGCTTCCGCGTAATGACGGCGCTTCGTCAGTATATCTGCAAGATAGGCATTTGTCTCGGCATCATTCGAATCGATCTCAAGTGCCTCAGAAAGACTGCGCTGCGCTTCTTCAAATTCGCCATGACCCTCATAAAACTCAGCTAATGCAAGAAGTGCACTTCGGCGTGCATTTGCCGTCGATTGCGTCGTCAGACTCTCAAGCGTCGTACGCGCTTTGGCTTCCATATCGGCCGCATTATAAAGCGAAACGAGGTTTTGCGCCATATCCGCATCCTGTGCGTGCGACGATGTGTAAGCTTCCAAAAGCGGAATCGCCTTCTCCGGCATATTCAGCGCAAGGGCAAGCATCGCCGCAAAACGCGTGCGGGAAACATCTGTCGGTGACGCTTCCGCTCGCGATAACGCTCGCGCCATCGCCTTGTCAGCATTGCCCTTAGAACGTTGAATCTGAGCAACCGCACGTGCCGCAATCTGCGTCGTCGCTTCATTCTGACAAATGTCTGACAAATTTTCATACGTTTCTACAGCTTCCTGCGACCGATTGCCGCGCGATAATACTTCGGCATAACTGCGCAAAAGCTGACAATCCCGTGGATTATCTTTCACCACTTTGGCATAGAGCGCCATCGATTCGTCCGCATAACCGTGTTCATCATAAATTCGGGCAAGCGTCTCAAGTTTCGTCGTTTTGTCCATCGACACGTTCTCAATCTTCTTCCACGTATCTAATGCAAGCTGACGCAACCCCTGAGTGTCATAATAATCCCCCATCGCTTCAATCGCATTGATGTCGTTAGGATGATTCTTGACTTGCGTCGTATAAATTTCGAGTGCCTTAGACGAACGGCCATGAACCATATAGGCATCCGCAATCCGCTGAAGCGTATCAAAATCCGATTTGAAAAGATTGCGGGCATTATCAAGTACCTTGATCGCATCATCAATGCGCTTCTGCTGCACATAAGCCTCATACAGTTCATAGTGGTAATCAAAAACTGTATTGAGTGATTTGACTTTCAGACGATTAAGACGCGCCTGATTGGCATCCGCCGTTCGACCATGACTCATCAAAAAAGCAATATACTTTTCATGCGTCTCAGCATTATCCGATTTCAATGCCATCGCTTTTTTGTATTGGTTCTCCGCATCCGCCGTCCGCCCCGTCTCATCATAGAGCTGCGCAAGTTCGAGACGCTGCTCAAGCGTCGGTGATTTCCACTGCGTTTCGAGGATTTTGAGAAGCGATTCGACATTACCCGTTCGACGCGCCATATCGATGCGGCGCGATGCCAGTTCGCGCTTCATCCAATGACCAGACGGCAAACGCGCATCGAGGTTTTCATAAACCCGCGAAGCTTCATCATCACGGCGTTCCTGCTCCCAAAGGGAACCGATGTCGAGATCAAGGCGATATTTTTCATCGTTCGATAGACCGCGTATCGATTTTGCTTTTTCAAGCATCGCACGCGCCTGATCATACATACGATTCTGCGCATAGAGCTGCGATAACTCACGACGAAGAAAAACCGAATCATCGAGCGCAATCAACTGTGAAAAACAATCCTCTGCCGTCGCCATATCACGGCGCGATAACGCAATTTCCGCCATCGCACGCAAAATCTCAATTTTCTGATCCTTCGATGTCGTCAGTTGAAGCGCACGCTGATAAGCCACCGATGCTTCAGCATAATTCCGGCTCTCCGACTCAACTTTGGCAATCGAAAGCGCAACGAGTGCCGTCGATTTGAGTTTCTCTGCTTCACGATAAGACCCCATCGCTTGATCAAGCCTGCCGCCATAGCGGTAAATATGGCCCAGTACCATGCGAAGATTGTAGTTCGACGGCGATTTCGCGACTTTGCTCTCGTATGTCCTGACAAGCTTTTCATAAGCCGTGCCCTTACCCGTCGCCTGCATGAGCTGGTTAAACGCATAAGATTCTTCCGGCGACTGATCGACGAGCTGCTGATAACGCTCAATGCGACGTGCTTCAATAGAATTGTCCGATGCCGACCAATCCTGCGCATACACGGACGCATCAAAGGATGATACGCTCACAATAAGCCCAAGCATACAGGCCATGCTGATCTTCTTTAAGGTGCGAAAACTCATATTTATTTATACCCGTTGCGATCGTTCAGGTTTTGGAAAGAGAGAAAAAAGGTTTCAGCCACTCGTAAATCAAATGGATATCCTTTTTGCCATAACATATTTCCGCAACGATGAATTCCTGCTCCTGAGCAATCACCGTAAGCGTAGATGGAACAAGTGGACTGGCTTTGATTTGTTTATCGAGACTCACGATATCCGAAAACCGAATACTCTGTTGTGCAAGGCTCTTCGCCGTAAAAAAACGCGCAAATGTGATGCGCTTCTCTTCTGGATCTATATACAGCGTCCGCGGACGCATCAAAACAAACATCACGGATCCCGCCAAAACAACCGCAAGCATGACGCCGAGATAAATAAAGAACATACGCAAAAAATCATCGCCACGATTGGAATAATCAAACACGTAATCCGGCAAATAAATGGCAAGCATAACGATGAATGCCAAACTCAGCGCCCGCGCACCCGTCATGCAAAGCCGAAGAAACGTATTGAACACCGTCGGACGCAGACGAATCAGATGATACGTCTTACCATCAACAAAACGTACGACTTCTTCTACGCGGTTGGCTTCGGTAAGTTCAGGAAGAATAATGGACTTCTGCGTCATAATAGGCTCATCTGTGCGCCTCGCATAAGCCAGGCGCGTATGGCGAAAAGAAAAACATGTTCAAGCGGCAAGGCGCGTCACACGCACATGCGCTTTCAAACTATCCTCTCAAAGATTCCGTGCTGCCGCGGCAAAAACATCCCCGCGTTGACCATAACTCTTAAACATATCGTAACTCGAACATGCTGGGGAGAGCAAAACGGCCTTTGCACCATGTTCTTTGGCAAGCACATATCCACGGGCAACCGCTTCTTCAAGCGTTTGACATCGCTCAATGGGACACATTAATCCCCCTTTCACGGCCTCGGCATGAAGACGCTCGGTCAACGCACCAATCAGGACGAGCGCCCGCACATTCTTCTTCATCAAATCAATCCACGCCGATAACGACAAACCTTTATCGACACCACCCGCAATGAGAATCAACGGTTCATCGACCGTCATGAGGCCAGCTATCGCCGCATGCGGATTCGTCGCCTTCGAATCATCAATAAAAACCACACCATCCTTTTCACAGACCGTCTGGATACGGTGCGGCGGTAATGTATAACTGGCAATCGCAGACACGATATCCGCCCACGCACACCCCATACAAAGCGATGCCAAAACCGCACACATGACGTTCATCGCATTGTGCTTGCCTCGCAAATGGATCGACGACATCGGCAATTGATATGCCTGAGAATGATAAAATACATGGATGACATCCGCTTCAAGCCAGGCCTTGTCCACGGCTTCCTTCGGCAGATCCAAACGGTTTTCCGCATACCAAATACAGCGCGAAGACGTGTATTTGTCCCACGTCCGAATATAAGCATCCGATGCATTCAAAATCGCAATATCTTCCGACGTCATCACGCTCAGGGGGCGCCGCTTCGTCGAAACGTACTGCTCCCAATCGTTATGAAAATACTCCGCATGATCTTCGGCAATATTCGTCGCAATAAAAACGTGTGCACAAAAATGCGGACAAAAAGACAGCTGAAACGCACTCGTCTCAACGACATAACATGACAAATCTTTCGCTGCATCCGACGTATCAAGCAAACACTCACACAGCGGAATACCGACATTTCCACCCATCAAATTGCGCACACCACACGTCGCAAGAATATGCGATGTCAATGTCGTCGTCGTCGTCTTGCCATCAGTGCCCGAAATGGCCACAAGCGGAAGATTCGACGCCAAATAGCCAAGTTCCAGTTCCGCCAGAACTGGAATTCCACGCCGATGCGCTTCTTCAAAAATGGCCGACGACGGCTCAAGCCCCGGACTCGTCACAATCACCTGGGCATCCCCAATTTCATTGTGTCCAAGAATGAGCGTCGCACCCGCAGGAAGCTTCGCCTCAAGTTCCGCTCGCTTTGACGCGTCCGCCGTATCGGACACGATGAGTTTTTTTCCAAACTGCGAAAGCAGATGCGCAGCCGCCAGCCCGCTTCGCCCCAATCCAAAAATAGCAACGGTATCGTACTGCGCAAGGGGATCTTTTCTATCGTCTTTGATTTCTGTCATCTCTATTTCATCCATAAACCACGGCTTCACGCCTTTTTGTTGAGGGGGCAGCCGCCCCCTACGCGGCGATTTCATTCGCCGCTACCCCCACAACGGGGCTCACGCCCCGTAACGCCCCGCTTCGCCTGAAGACATGGGCTATCACCTCACGACAATGCCCTCTACATGACTTTCTCACATGACAAATGGCTTCTGTCACACGTCAAAATCGACACGCCAGAGGCGCGTATCATTCGTATTTTACGTCCAATATCGTAAAATGACGCATTTCTTTAGGTGTTTTTACGGCAACTTCTTCATCGACACTATGTCCCAAAAGCGCCTGACCTATCGGAGAATTATAGCTGATATGCGTGGAATCGATCTTATCGAGCGGACCGACAAGCTGATAAACGATTTCAGTGTCGTGATCCTCATCAAACAAAGTCACGGTGGCACCAAAAAACACTTTGTTGCCACGCGGTGTTTTGGGATCAACAACCTGCATCGTCTCAAAATTGCGACTCAAAAAGCGAAGCCGCCCATCGATCTCACGAAGCCTCTTTTTGCCATAAATATACTCGGCATTTTCACTGCGATCCCCTTGCGCCGCCGCTTCCGAAACCTCCTGAACAACTTTTGGTCGCTCGACGGATTTAAGCTGTTCAAACTCATCCTTCAAAACCTGATACCCTGCGGGTGTAATGTACTGAACCATAATCAATGATATTATAAATGCATGGCGCACGCTGAAACAACCGCGTTCCCGCGTGCGTATGACGTATGACAAAAAACGAAAAAAGACGTTTGGACGCTCTGACAAAAGCGAAATGTCTGAACATAAGCGCCCATCTTACCTTAACCAAAGAGCGATATTTTTTGGGGATAAGCCCCAGGCAATACGCGGAAAAGCCCCTGATCCGTAATGCGCATATTGGGGACGACAGGCAATGACATAAAGCTCAAAGCCGCCATCGGATGCGCCAGGGTAATGCCTAAGACTTCGGCACAAAATGCATCGAGACGCGCCTCTGCCAAAACGACTTCTTCGGCAGAATCTGGGCTCATAAGACCGGCAATGGGCAACGGCAAAATTTCATTTTTTTCACCCAAAACAGCAACCTGACCGCCTTTCATCGCTTCAATCGTCCGGGCACAACGAATCATATCATCATCGTTCATACCGACGACGATAATGTTGTGCGAATCATGCCCCACGCTTGACCCAATGGCACCACGCTTCATACCAAACCCACGCACGAAAGCAATGCCAAACGCGCCACTCGCATGATGGCGCTCAAAGACACACGTTTTGGCAAGATCCTTTTGAGGATCAGCCACAACCAATCCATCCACAAGGGTGGGTTCAACGACGGCCTCTCGCGTCAAAATCTGGCCTGGCACAAGTTCAATCGCATGAAGCTTGCCACCAGCTTTTGGCTGGACAGCAAGCGCTTCAATGTTCGGAAGCACAACATTCATGGCTGGACGAAGAAAACGCGGCACATGCCGTCCTGCGGGAAGCGACCGGCCATCCCGATAGACGAATGCACCCGCATGTATGACAGCTGTGGGAATAAACTCAACGAGGTCTTCGGAAATCACGAGATCCGCCTGTGCCCCAGGACGAATCGCTCCAATACGCGGATAAAGATGAAAATGGCGTGCTGGATGAATCGTCGCCAACTGAAGCGCTCTGACAGGTGACATGCCGGATTTGACGGCTCTTGAGACGAGGTGATTGATATGACCGCGTGCCATCAATTCCGAAGGATCCAGATCATCCGATGCAAACATAAAACACGACGCATTATAGGCATTGACCACTGGCAAAATCGCATCGAGATTGCGCTCCGTCGAACCTTCACGGATCATAATATCCATACCCAATCGCACTTTTTCAAGCGCTTCTTCACCTGACGTCGATTCGTGGTCGGAATCAATGCCTGTATACAGACAAGCATTGAGCGCTTGTCCGCTCAACATCGGCGCATGCCCATCGACCGTTTTACCGGCGACGAGAAAATCCCGAATTTTTTCCAGAACCTTATCATCCTCCATAAGCACGCCAGGTACGTTCATCATCTCACCTAAGGCGACAACCCAGGGATGATCCTTAAACAATTGAAGTTTGGAAGGTCCCAAGTGGGCACCAAACGTCTCCACCTGAGGATCCGGAAGTGCCGGCACACAAGACGGAATCGCAAAATACACGTTCATTCTGCCGTTGTCAGAAGCTGAATCCATCTGGTAGGCGATACCTTCAATGCCACAGACGTTGGCGATTTCATGCGGATCCGTAATCACGGTGCCCGTGCCAAAGCGCGACATGATGCGCGAGGCTTCCGCGATCGTCAATTTCGTGCTTTCAAGATGAATGTGTGCATCAATCAATGACGGATAAACGTATTTTCCGGCGACATCAATCGTCTGTTTTCCCTCATATTCTTTGCCAATACCGACGATTTCGTGACCACAAATCGCAATGGTCACATCTTCTTCGATTTCGCCGCTCAAGACGTTGACCATGCGACAATGCGTGAGCACAAGGTCAGCCGGTTTTTTACCCAAAGCCTGGGAACGATAAATCCTGTCATGAAATGTCATTATGCACCTCATCTATAAAAAGACTCATTAAAGCAACTCCATTATTTCAGTTACCACATTGTAGCACAAATATAAAGCGGGGGCGTTGCGGGGGTGTCCCCCGCACAGGGGGTAGCGGCGTATAAACATCAAATCATGATGTTTATAGCCGCGCAGGGGGAGACTTCCCCCACAAAAATAAAAAACAAAAAATCTAAAAAATCGTTTGACAAAAGAAACACATTCCCGTATATGTCATCCCTGTCAAAGCGAGCGTCTGAGGCTTTCTGCGAGGATGGCGGAATTGGTAGACGCGTCAGTTTGAGGGGCTGGTCCTGGTTTCAGGGTGGGGGTTCAAGTCCCCCTCCTCGCATCCACTGGAGGCTCGCTTTTTGACACAAAATTGAATATGCGAGGATGGCGGAATTGGTAGACGCGTCAGTTTGAGGGGCTGGTCCTGGTTTCAGGGTGGGGGTTCAAGTCCCCCTCCTCGCATGATGACAATTGAATATTTCCCTTTGCGAGGATGGCGGAATTGGTAGACGCGTCAGTTTGAGGGGCTGGTCCTGGTTTCAGGGTGGGGGTTCAAGTCCCCCTCCTCGCATGTTCAAATAAGACGCTTTTTTAGCGTCTTTTTTTTGTTTTTGTACGCGGTTTCAATTATCCTGAACGATGACTGAATTATCTACATACATATTCGCTGACTTTTGTCCTGACTTCTAACGGTCATCAAAATATTTGTGTTTTTTTCTATTCTCATGACGTGTGTTTTGCGATAAACGGCGGCAACAAAAAGGTGTGTTACGCGCTGAATGTGTTTTGACAATCTTTGGTGTGTTCGTTTTCGTATGTGGGGCGATGATTAAATGTTCACAAACAAGCATCCGAAGCTGTTTCGTTTTCTCTGGGAAAATTTTTTCATCCTTCTCGGTCTCCTGCTCTATGCCATTGCATGGAACATGTTCATTTTGCCTCACAGCATTGTCGGTGGCGGACTCGGCGGTATCTCAGCCATGGTTTATTACCTGACTGGTCTGCCCATCTATGTCACGTATGGTTCCGTCAATGTCATTTTGTGCATCATCGCTTACCTGGTTCTGGGGCGCGATTTCAGCCTCAAATCGATTTACGGCATTGTCGGCATCACCGTTCTCCTTGCCCTTGTGCCCGTACCAGACACCAAACTCATCCCCGATACGCTTTTGAGTTGCATTATGGCCGGTATCATTGCCGGCACAGGCATTGCGTGCTACCTCATGCAAGGCGCATCGACAGGCGGTTCCGATATCATCGTCATGATTATATCGAAATTCAAAAATATGAGCTGGGGCACCATCTACGTCATGTTTGATGCGTGCGTCATTTCCATGTCTTATTTTCTGCCCGAGGGTAATTTGCAACGCGTGGCTTATGGCTTCGTTTTCATGGGTGTTTCGTCCTATACGCTCGACCTTATCCACAATGGTATGCGTTCGTCGGTACAGATGTTTATTTTTACAAGCCGATACAACGAGATTGCGAACCAGATCATCCATAAACACCATCGCGGTGTCACATTGTTCGAATCCATTGGCTGGTACACAAAACAACACCGTAAAACGATATACGTCGTCGCACGACGCCGTGAACAACAGGCCATTTTCCAGACTGTCAAATCGATCGACGAGCATGCCTTTATCAC
This sequence comes from Pseudomonadota bacterium, assembly GCA_017421975.1. Lineage (GTDB taxonomy): Bacteria > Myxococcota_A > Bradymonadia > UBA4248 > UBA4248 > RGIG464. The sequence continues at coordinate 10,558 of JAFOHE010000340.1, read as the reverse complement.
GGTATCAAACGTCAAAAGTGTATTCGGCATGGGGTTTGATGCCCTCAAAGCGGGTTTTGCCAAAGCCAAACTGACTGACGCAGATGGCAATCCTATCGCCGTCGATGCCGCAACCGGCCAGCCCGTCGCCATTGATCCGGTGACTGGCGTCCCCGTTGCCACACAACATGAGCTGACGACCGAAAATCTGATCGAACAAAACCGCATAGAAAAGCAAAATCTCCAACAGGCGGACAAACCCAATGGTCAAAACGGCGAATGGGTGCGAGAAGTGACAGCAGATTCCGAAATTCTGACGGATGAGATCATCGCCCGAACCCTCGAAAAAGAAGGCAAAGCTTCGATGTATAATCCCAAATGGCAAACACCGGATTCTGAGATTATGGATGTACCGGAGATGCCGCGTATCCCCAAAGATGTATTCACATCCAATCGCACGCAAGACGAAACCTAAGCGCGAGAAAACGAAGCGTTCACGCGCTATACAAAGGCGTTTTTCTTTCGACAACAAAGCCAAAGACTTTGGCGACACATCCTGTCAGCCAAAGTCCTGCGACACACTGTCAGCCAAAGTCAAGGCTACAAACTGTTAATGCGATTGAGCAACTGTTTTGCCTCCGTCGATTCAGCATCCAGGAGTTTGTAAGCATTTTGGTAAGCTGCGCGTGCTTCTGCCTTTTTCCCACTACTTTGCAGATAGCTTCCCAACTCCTTCCAATACGAAGGTTTCGATTTATTCTGAGCCTCTGTTTTTTTGAGATAGGCGATCGCCTTATCTAAGTTTCCAGCTTTTGCCTCGATACGAGCGGCGAGCGTATTGACACGTGGATCGTTGGGCGACGATTTGAGCGCAGGTTCAAGCGTCTTTCGCGCTTCATCAAGTTTTCCGGCTCGAAGTGCCTGTTGTGCTTGCCCCAATTGTGCGGTAATCGGAATTTTCGATGATGCACTCGCCGTAGATTTTGAACTTTTCGAAGATTTATCTTGTTTCGAAGACCCCGACGAATCGGAAGGCATAATGACCGTTGCTTTCGGTTTCACAACTTTGTCGTTGTTGGAAGTCACATCATCGCTATTGGATTTTGTTGCACGCGACGATTTCGTGCCTGCCGACGGCGATGCCCCTTTTGTGTTTGGTGCAACATCATCATCAGGCAAAGCGACATCATATTGTCCGGAGTTTGGCATAATCACACGCGGTTTGGCAGCCTGAACACCCTCATTCGTATTTTCCTTCGTCGCATTCTTATGCGATGAACCGTGCGTTGGCGCAGCCGCAGGCTGATCGTTCGGTATCGCCTGTGTTGGCGCAGTTTCAGTCGTTGGGATTTCAGCCGCAGGCTGTTCAGGCACAACATCAGGTTGTTTATTGTCAGTCTCCATCCCATTTTGCGCATCCATCGTCGGCATGGCGTCATCCGCTGCAGTCGGTATGGCCTCATCAGTTTCGTGATTTTGTGCCACATCCCGCAGTGCCAGTTCCGGAGCCAAAGCAGCAACGTCAACAGGCATCGGCGCCGTTCCAGTTTTTTCATCCTGCCTATTTTCCTCGTTCGCCGTCGTCGCAACTGCTGCTGCCGTCGCCGCCTTTTCCGCATCGACGGGTGCTTCATCATCGCCACATCGCGAAATGAGCAATGCCAGGATGACAATCACGCAAATCCCGATACCAATGCCGAGGATTGCCTGTTGGTGACGATGTTTTTGAAGCGATTCTTTACGCGTTCGCTCAAGTTTGATTTTCTGCCACTCTTCCGGCGTTGGAATAGAACGAAGATTTGCCTTTGGCTGTTCCGGCACGACATCGGTAGCCGAAGCAAAGAACTGTCCTTCGATCGCGTTGCTCTCATCGTCATCGAGTTCATCATCATCCGTCATCGACTGAAAAACACGGTAACTATCTTCCGTGTGGCGAATGGGTTCGGGGAAATCACCATCATCGTCGTCATCGTTATCTTCCTCCTCATCATCCTCAGCAAATGAAGGGAACGACTGAGCATCCGGCGTGCGAAGGGCATCGCGTCGCTTTGTTTTTTGGGACACTTTGTCTTCTGATGCGTCATTGTCAAAAGAAGTGGAAGCCTTATCCGGCATTGGCGTTGTCGCAGGCGTATTATCCGGCGTTTGAGTTATATCCACACCGGCGTTTGTGACGACGTCCGGCGTCATCTTCGCTGCCGCCGAAACCTGCGCTAATACAGGTTCAGCCACAGACGGCTGCGCTGGCACAGACACAGACGGCTGCGCTGGCACAGACGGCTGCGCTGGCACAGACGGCTGCGCTGGCACAGAAGATGCCGATTCTTTTTTGGGTGTCACGCGAGGACCATTTTGTTCTGCTACATGCGATGCAGCCGTCTGCGGTGGCTGCGATGTCGTCCAATGTTCCCCCACTGTCCCCGATGAAGCCGAAGGCGTCGAAAGCGGAGACGTCAAGACCTCTACAGGAATATCGACTTTCGTCGGTTCATCTTCTTCTTCATCAACTTCAATTGTTGGTTGCGTGTCGCTGCGATACAACGTCACAGAAGGTACACTGACATCCGTCTCCTGCACGCGATCAAGATGGTTTAAGTGATGCCGAAGTTCAGCATCATTGGTTGGCATCGCCACTTCAGGCTGCGTAACTTTGAAAAGCTCCCCCGATTTGCACAAAGAAATAATCTCATCCTGGAGTTTTTCTTCGATACTGGGCGTATTGCCGATGTCGTGCAGAGCATCAAGTTCTTCAGCCAAAAGCAAACTATCTGACGAAGGCTCCAAATCCTTTGATGATAATTCGGTCAAGGAAATTCCACGGTCGCTCGAAATAGAAGTTTCTCGGGCATGCGAAGCAGATTCACCCTCAGAGGCCTTTTTCTGCGCGACCACGGAAGCTCCATCCGTAGAAGCCATGGCATCAGCAAGCGACGAAGGCACAGGCACAGGCGGTAGACTGGCATAACTCTGAGGGCCGGAATTGACCCATTGTTCAAGCTGAAGCGCATCCGTCGTCGCATTCGAAAACATCAGGATGTTCTCGCGAGCAAGCTTGGCAAAGATTTTGACGAGAAGCTGTTCATCGATGGGCACGCTATCAAGCAACTGCTCCATCGTATTGGAACCGTCGAAGATCGGCATGAGATCGCGTACCTGGCGCGGCAACCTGGCTGCCGACATCTTGTAAAGATGCCAATCGACAGAACAGACACTCGACAATGTCGGCGCCGGCTTCGATATCCGCTGAAAAGTCTGAATGGTCGCCGTAATCGACGATGCCGCACGAATAACTTCAAGCGGAGGCGCGATGTTGGGAGTCACTGATTCCGAGGTCAAAGCCATTTGTGCTGGGATCACACGCCAAAGCGAAGCCACTGCTTGCGAACCACTTCTGGAACCGACACAGGCATGCACGATATTGCCATGGTCAAAGCCAATACACGCCGTTCTGCCATCGCGCCCTGAGAGCTTCATCGTGCCTGTGTAACGACTCGTCGATAAATCCTGAAAACGCTGAACAAGATCAATATCATCATTAATAAAAGTATTCGTGCCAACGCGACGATCGAGATATTTGTCGATCAAAATAGAGACCTTGGCAATCAGTTCCTTATAATGAAGCGGCTCATAAACGATGTCATCCGTCCCCATCGTCATCGCAAGCAAACGCGCATGATCATTCGACGCGGGTAATACAGATATACAACCTGCCTGAACAAGCGGTGACTGCCGAAGCAAATTCGAGGCGGAGTCAAACTCGCCATTGATCAGGTTGAGAATAACGCACGCGATATTCTCTTCGGGAATAGGATCTCTCCAACCAATATGGCATACCGAAAATCCAGCACGACAAAGCGTTGATTCAATGAGACAACTTTTATCGGATGTAAACCCCGCAAGAAGAATTTTTTGATCTGTTAACATGGCTTATCGTCTATAATTAAGAGTGATGTGGCGTCACTTGAAATTCCCTGATGATCGTATTACTCTAATCATCGTGAAAAGTAACTGTGCAAGTTGAGAAAATGAGACATTTCGCGGTATAAGGATAAAACAAGTGCATGGTGCGATGTAGGTATTTTATCTACTTGCAACCACCTTGTGAACGTATTAGAGAAGACTAGAGTCTGCATGACTCCTGCGGCTCCCTTGTTCCCCCCATGCTGAAGGATGGTGTATGCGATTTCCCGGTATCCGAAAAGGTAAGTATTATTTTCCTGTCACTGAGAAAAAATCGACCGTATATGAGGGTGTGAACGAATCCACACTCCGTCCATGGTACATCGTTGGTCTTGACGAAGTTATTGTCGATCTTGAAATCCACGATTGTTCCCAACAACTTCTCAAAGAATTTGGCCTTGTCTCTGGAGAGAGCATCCAATTTTCTGCAGACGAAATCGCACGTCTTCTCAAACGCGTCAAAGAAGAAGGCCTTCGCATCCAATATGCCGCCGGTGGTACCGTTGCCAACACATTGTGCAACTACACGCACCTTTCCGGCGAACCGGCCATTCTTCTCGGAGCCATTCCTGAAGTCATCCGTCCAGGTTCCCCTGCTTTTGCATACGTTGCCCAGACGCCCAAAGCCGTCAATCTTGATCACCTCGTTTCCCGCGTGGGTGAAGTTGGCATTGCTGTCACCTGTTTTACACCCGATGGAGAACGTTCCTTTGCCGTTGCACCTGGCATCAGTGGCGACTACCGCCCGGAAGACTTGCCGGAAGAAGTCATGAAAAATGCGAGCGTGGCTGTAACGAGCTTATACTGTCTTGCCAACCCGAATCGTCCGATAGCCAAAGCTGCTATCCGATTCATGGAAATGGCACACGATGCCAATGTTCCCGTCGCTTTTGGCATGGGTACAAGTGCCATCGTCAAACGCATGCGCGATGAACTGCACAACATCATCCGAAAATACGTCAATATTTGTGCCATGAATGCCCGTGAGGCGGAAGCTTTGACAGGCTTTTCGGATCCGCTTCTGGCTGGCAATGCCCTCCTCGATATTGCCGATGCCGTACTCATCACTGAAGGCGCTCGCGGGCTCACCATGTGCGGCTTTACCGATGATTCTGTCAAACGTGCGACACGCGATGGGCTACATTCCGCTTCCATCGAAAACTACAATCAATACGAGTATAGCCGCCTTGTCCTGCGACGAAACTGTCCCAATCCCATTCGCATCTATACCCATATTCACCCCTATCTCGGCGGGCCTCAAAAACTCGTCAATGCCAGTGGTGCCGGCGATGCCGCTATCGCCGCTGTTCTCCATGACGTCGCGGCGACACGTTATCATGCCGAATCCGTCCCCGATTGTAAAAAACATAATCTGGGCATCGAATTCCTCACCTACTCTTCCCTTTCGAGAAATGCACAATACAGCAACCGCGTCGCTTATGAAGTTCTGCGCAACAAATCACCACGCCTCGAAGCCCCCATCGGTAATGATAAAGAAAATGATGACACTTAAAGGGCATGATGTAGGACAGCAAAATATCATTTGAATGTTTCCCAACAAATGATACAGCATGCAGTGAACCACTGGCTGTTGTGCCTTGAAGGTACGCTTAATCACATAACAGATAAATAAGGATGATTGACCATGCTTCTTGATGAGGAACTCATCACCGCGATTCAGAATATGCAAAAATCTCTGACGCGTGTTCTGAATGGTTACAAGGCACTCTCGAAAGCCTTTGAACGCTTCGAAAAAAGTGATGCGCTCGAGAGACAGGATTACCTGGCAGACGCCATTTCGGCGCTCAAAGCAGCCGATCTCTCCATCATCGGATGTGCAGACCAAAAAACATTGATCTGTAAATCCCTCGAAGAACGTCATCGAACGCTCCGATTAAACGCACATCATCGTCTCATCGACGGGCTCAAAGCAAAACTCGAACACCCTGAACACATGAAACTGATCTCCGACAGTCCATGCGTCATCTATATTCATCCGCTCACGCTTGAAGTCCAGTTCGAAGCCGCAAAAGCCACGTGGACGTACGCCCATGAGACGCTTGCCACGACTTCTCTCGATCCGGACGAAATCATGAAATCACATACACAACTCCTCGATACGTTCAGAGCCACGCGCATTGATTCAGCACAATTTTTTGCGTGCTGCAAAATGGCCTACGAAATGGCTTTGATCAAAAACGGCTTACGTCGGGAAGAACGCGTCAATATCGTTGAATTGCTCACGCCTCTCGCCTGGCTATGGCCAGAAGCGCAACAGGGTAAAAAAGGCATGACCGCATTACCACGCTACATCCTCGCTTATCAGCTTCAAAAACTCAGAGCTGACCATCTGCTCCAAAATCAAAATGTCCGCATTGATTTAGGCGCTGCCACAGGGGGAACGACGAGAAACAAAAATAACGTCCTCTACATTCCACAGGGCGCAACCGAAGGACAGTATTATCTGACCATCTGCTTCAGAAACGCCCCCTAAACGCTATATTGCCAAAATCCCTCTCGCTACGGATGAGGCGATGAGGCCAGTTACAATCGTTGTTTCCAAAACCGCTTTTTTTTCTTGATTGATGAATAAGGGGTTGTATTTATGGGAAAAATGCGTTTCAAACCGCATCTGCACACCAACACTACCGTCGATGATAAAAAAATCACCAGGTTTTGTTAGAGTAGCGTAAACTAGCTGTCCGAAACGCCACGCTTCAAGTCACCTTTGACGCGTGATCACAGATACTTCTGACACCGTTCATATCTTGAACACTAAAAAAAAAAGGGATTTCGAGCCCATGACTTCAAATGAAGAGAACAAACTTGTTGCTGCGCACATTATTCAACGTCTCGGTGAAGGCGGTCAGCCGCCTGAAGTCGGTCTAAGCCGCATCAATGTCGGTAATGAGAGCTATCTCAATGTCCTCGAGCATGAATACTTCAATTCTCTTCTCAAGCAGGGCTCCAGCTTCAAACTCGTTCAGGGATACTTCGGCGGCGGCAAAACGCACTTTCTTCACTGCGTTCGAGAACTCGCTTGGAAATATGGGTTCGTCTCGAGTCTGATCGAACTCTCGCCAACAGAATGTCCTTATGACGACGCGCTCAAAGTCTATCAAAACGTCGCACGCCATATCACGACAAAACCGGAATCACTCTTTGCACCACCCGAATTCGGTATCGGCAACATCATTCGCAATATCGTTGATCAAAAACTCCATCAGTTTGATGCGCACGCCGATCGGGCAACCATCGAAGTTCAACGCTGGATTACATCCTCTCTCGGACGCGCATGGTGCGAGAGCCACTCTTATCGTCAGGCTGTCATGCTCATGGCTCTCGCTTATCTGCAAGGCGATTATGCCCGCGAACAGCGTCTCGAAGCCTGGCTCATCGGCGAAAATATCAATGTCTCCGAACTCAAAGACGACGGCGTCTACGAACAAATGTCCCGCGCCAACGGTTTCACCATGTTGCGTAGCCTCCTTCAGATGATCGTCGCACTCGGTCTGCCAGGCACCGTTCTCCTCTTTGACGAAGTCGATCGAAACCTCTCCGTCAGTGCAAAACGCTCACATATTATCGGCGATAATCTGAGACAAGTCGTCGATCTCTGCGGACGACACCAGCTGCCGCACACACTCTTCATCTACGCTGTTCCGCCAGAATTCATGCGCACTGTCGTACCCGATTATCCCGCACTCTATCAACGCCTCAAATCCCCTGTCGCACTCAGCGCACGTAGCCCACAAGCCGTCCTCATTGACCTCGAAAAACTCGATCTTGCGCCAGCAGAACTCCTCACCAAAATTGGCGAAAAACTCATCTCCGTCTTCGAAGACGCGCGCGAGGTCGCTTTTAATCACGAAATACAGGCCGAAAACGCTAAACGCATCGCAAAAGCACTCACAGACGCTTACTTTGAAGTCAATCACAGACGACTCTTTGTCAAAACATGGGTCGATTTTCTCTACGCGCAACTCGCTGACGGCGAATCCTTACTCACGGATGAAGCCATTAACGATTTGATCTGGAACGAACAACGCGCCTTCACGGAACAAGGAAACGCCGAAGAAGAATTCGACGATTTCTAAACTTGAACGCCTCTTTGTTTTGGATACGTCCTACCGCGAGTTACGGTCGATTTCTAATTACGCTCTGGAGTTTATGATGCCCGCTTCTTCTTCCCAATCCAACAAAAGCCTCATGGCTCAACTCACTTTGGAAGCCATGCGTCTTGGGGTCGTGCCGGCTACGGATCTCGAACATTCTACCGTCGGACGCGATATAGAAATCGACATCATTCGCCAGGATCTCAAAATGGCTTCCCTATCAGGCGGACGACGCGCTTTTCTCGGCGAATACGGCCTAGGCAAAACACACCTTCTCGAACTCATTCAACAGATGGCGCTGAAACAAAATTTTCTCGTCGCACGCGTCATCCTCGACCACGCCGATAATTCGCCTGCACAACCCAAGCGCATCTATCATGCTGTTACACGCGGACTCGTCTACCCAGATGCCTCCAACGAAATCGGCGGCTTAGGCCCCCTGCTCGACAAAGCCATCGCTCGTCCAGACATTCTCCAAAAATACCTCGTCACAAAAGATAAAGCCATCATCAACCTACCGATCCGCGAACAACTCGCACACGGTATGCACCTTTATCTGACGCCCGCTCTCGCCTATACTCACGCACTCGCTCATCCCGAGACCCTGCGCATACCTCAGTATTTAGGTGAACCCGAGGTTTGGGCCAAAACGGCACGTCACCATCTTCTCGACTGGATCGAAGGACATCCAACGCGCTCTAATCAAGATATTAACGACGAACTCAACGTCATTCGCGGCCGGTTTCCTAAAATCTACTCGCTCCTCGATTGCCGTCCATGGGCCAAAATTTACGGCTACATTCTTAACGGCATTGCACGCCTCGCACGCGATGTCGGTTACGCCGGACTCGTCATCGTCATTGATGAAGCCGAATTCTACTCGCTCCTCAGTGCACAAAACCGCGCCTATGCCCGCTCGCTCTTCCAGGCCTGGTCTCATGCTGCCGGCGGTGACGACGACCTTCCCTTCACAAGCGACGAACTCATTACCGGCGGTTATGGCGTACAAAGAGATCTCCCTTCGCGTTATGCCGAAGATCCTGGCCTCTACCTCGTCTTCGCCATGACCCCAAACTCCGACGGTATTCGCGTCCTCCAGGAAGCTGTTGCGCCACAGTATATCTGCTACCTTAATCCGCTTTCCGCGCTCGATTACCTCAAAATGACCGAGCATGTCGTCGATCTCTACGGCGTTGCCTATCCGGACGCAAATATGCCCGAAGGCATCGCACAACCGCTCTCCGAAGTCGTCACAGCGCTCTCTCAACAAGGCACACTCGCCACTCCGCGGCAAACGATGAAGTTTTTAACCGAGTTCCTCGATCTCGTGCGCTACTGTCCCGATAAAATCGGCGATGTCATCGAAAATTTGCAAGCTCTGCCCGATTTCTTCTAATCACCACATCTGGAAACGCTTTATTCACAAGGAATAAAAACGCGGGGTTGCAAAGACAAAAATACTTTTTTGAGGGGGAGTAGACGTGTCACGACACGCTACTCCCCCTACGCGGCTATGTTGATGGTGCGCCTCACGCGCTACGCACGCTCTGCCACACCATCAACATACGCCGCTACCCCCTCTGCGGGGGACACCCCCGCAACACCCCCGAAGCAACACACGATGCATACAATCCATATTAGATTTATGCGCTCTAGCCTGCCATATCACCCGCGAACACTTCATGACAAAGCGCCAAATGCAACAATTGCAAAGCAAAAACAGGCATGATAAACTTTCTCATGATCCAATTTGAGCCAAATTCACGTTAAATTATTTTCTGACGTGCTCCAGTTTATACATAGAGAACCTCTTTCACATCTCACACGCACACGATATGTCAAATACATGGTTTCGTTTTGTTTCCTCTCTTTTACCCGACACACTGTCCAAGTCGGCTCTCATTAAACGTGCACGCGCTTGTGATATCGAAACCGCCGTACGCGAAGTTCTCCATCAACCAGATATCCATGTTGACTACGAACACGGTGCCTGTACAGAACTCTACTGGATCACGCTCCAAAAGGTGCTTTCAGCCTTTGACGACATACGTGCCCTCATCCTTAAAGGGCCAATTCTATCCGAACGTCTCTTTGGCACGACGTGGTTTCGCCAAACCTCCGACATCGATATATGGATTGCCAAAGAAGATATGCCAATCGTCGATGAACGTCTCAGGCAGATGGGGTATTGCCCCCATCCCCCTCTGCGTCCATGGGCCACCAATCAAACGCTCTATACGCCACCAAATCCCCTCTTTCTGCCTGTCGAAATCCATTGGGCATTGACACAACCGCCCCTGCGTACCCCCGATTTCGAAGAGGCATGGCAAAAGCGTCAGGCTTATCATCATCAAGATATCGACGCTTTCACACTCGATGACACTTATACGATGTTAGGCCTTATTTTCCATGCCCTGCAACACGTGTGGGCTATCAAACCATGGATTGACCTCGCCGCAGCCGTCGATATACTCAAGATCGATGAAAATATCATTCGACGTTTT
>JAFOHE010000339.1 GCA_017421975.1 Pseudomonadota bacterium | reverse complement strand
TGCCCGTAACGAGATCATTCATTATCCTTCCATTAACGATACGACAGACGAAGATTAATGCCAGTTTTCATTTGCTTTTGTCTCCCAAATTACGCCGACAATTTTTTCGTTACTGGATAACAAGTGAATCCCATTCAATCAGTACATATCTGTGGTGCCGGTGGTATCGGCACGAGCGGCATAGCATTGTTGTTCCATGATGCTGGATGCTACGTCACCGCAACTGATATCCGTGAAAGTGAAATCACGGCCCGACTACAGAAAGCTGGTATCCCGTTTGCCCTGGGAAATAGACTGGACTGGGTGCTTCAGGCTGATGCCGTCGTTACACCATCCCAGTTTCCTGTGAATCATGCGGAAGTTTTGGCTGCCAGGGATAACCATATTCCTATTTTGTCACGTACCGAAGCTTTGCTCCTGCTATGCAAACAGTTCGATATCGCACCTGTCATTTGTATCGGCACCACCGCTCGCGCTAAAACTGCTGCCATTCTGGCAGATATGTCGCCTGATGCAGGGTTCTGCTTCGGGCTCGCAATCGAAGGAAGAACACACGCGCATTTTGCAAAACATATTAAACACTTGATCGTCGATATCGATGAACGTGAACTCTTTTCTCATATTGATAAACTCAATGCGTGTCACGGCATACACCTCATCCTTTCTGACTGGGCTTCCAATGATCTCGGCTACTATGACCGCGCTTTCTCTAGAACCCACTTTGAAGCTTCCTGCATGCCATGCGTAACCCGTTATACACGCGTCATCCACGATGACACCGGAAAATGCTTCGTCTGCGATTCCACAAACGATTCCCACGATCGAATGATCCCGCTACAAATCACCTATAACTCCAATGGCGTAACGCTTTCACTCGACGAAACGGAGTTTCACATTCCAGCATGCACTTTGCCTGACGCTCAGGCTTTCGCCGTCGCCTGCGTCGCACTTGGCGAATCCCCTGAACACGTCCTTCATCCTTCTCCCGTCGGTTGGTTCGAATCCATTGATGACAGGCGTATCTTCGATATCCGTATGCACCCCGTCAACATACATAATGCCATCCAGGCCATGAAGTCCCTTTTTCCCAGGGAATCGCTCACCGTCGTCATTAAACCATTCCAAACGACGCTCGATGCCTATGACTTCAATCTCTGGAGAAAGGCTTTTGCCGGTGCCGAACAAGTTCTCGTCATGACGCCAGGATACAATGTCTCGGATAAAGGTTGCAGAAATCTGGCAACCGCTCTAAAAATGCGTGGTCTACGCGCTGCAGCGCATCCCAAAAAACAAATTCTCGCTGAATATCAGCCAAATGGACAACATCAGCTCTGGATCGGCGCACCTGATATGTTCAAACCATGAAAATCATTCATAAACTCGAACAGTGTTTCCAAAATCATTCCTACTGTTTCTCTTTTGAATACTATCCTCCCAAAAATCGCGACAACTGGCCCGATTTCTACGGAAAAATTAAGCGTATGTCGCGTATGGAACCGGCATTCATCGATGTAACATGGGGAACCGGCGATCCAACGAGTTTTGCAAGTATCGAAATCGCCAATCAAATTCAGTGCCTCACACAAATCGATACAATGATGCACCTCACGTGCACACATCGGTCACGCGATGAACTCATCCATATCGTCGATGATCTCATCCATAAAACACCTATCCGAAATCTGATGGCGCTTCGAGGTAACAAACCACCACACGACGATTGGAAAAAACATCCAAACGGATTCGCTTGCGCCGCTGAACTCGTCGCAGCTCTCCGCTCGAATTTCGCCGATACACTCGGCATCGCCGTCGCCGGTTACCCAGAAGGCCACCATGAGGACGGAAAACCACCCGCACCTGATTTCATCCGCACAAGCGCGTACTATAAACAAATCGAACATACGCGTCATAAAATTGATGCTGGCGCCGATTTCATCGTCACACAGCTCTGCTTCGATATGGATCAGATTTGCAGATACAGAGACGACTGCTTCAAAGCAGGAATCCACGTGCCCATCGTTCCTGGACTCCTGCCCATCCATAGTCACAAAGCTTGGCAAAAAATTGCTGCGTTCTCAGCAACTATCCCTCAAAATCTTGCCGAACAATACCAATTGCACCAGTTTGATGATGATGACGCCCTCGCCTGTTTCGCCGTCTCACTCCTCAATCAGCAAATCGACCGCCTCCATCATGAAGGCTTTCATGCGATCCACCTCTATACACTCAACCATGAACGCCTCCTATCCCGTTGGAAAGCATCCCGCCCATGAACACTTCACAAATCGTCATCCGCGATCTCCCTTTCTACGCCTTCCATGGCGTCTATCCGCATGAACACACGATCGGCACTGACTTCAAAGCCGACATCGTCATTACGCTCGACAACACGCTCACGTGCTTCAAAGATGACATTATCGATCACGCTCTCAACTACGAAACAATCGTACACGATCTCCTAAAAATCGGTACCACAACACAATTCAACTTGGTGGAACGCCTCGCCGAAGCCTTCGCAGAAAATATCCTCGCACACAAAGAAGCCATCAAAGCTGATGTCACGATCCATAAATACGTCAAAGGAATCACCGAACAACCCTTATGGATCGCTATCGCCATTTCCAGATCAAAATCCTGCTAAATTTCTCTTCTTGGCACAATTCATGCCTTATATTCTCGTGCAAAATGGATTTTGCGTCTCACTTCGTAACACGATGTAACATAAAATACACGCTTTGGCTTTTGGAGGACATCATGAGTAAAAAATTCGCTGCTATCGCACTCGGCCTTGCCACAATGTTTATCCCCACCTTGGCTTCTGCTTCCGGTTCCGTTCTCGAAGACCTCGATAACGCAATTCTCGACCTCGGTTCCATGGACGCCTCAAGTCTTGCGCTCGATATCGACGCACAAGATGAGCTTGACCTCATCGCAAAACCACACGGGCCTCGCCCAGGCTATCACCCAGGCCCACGCCCGGGATATCGTCCTCCCCCACCGCGTCCCGCACCCCGTTACGTCCCGCGTCGCGTCCACGCACACCGCACTGAAATCGTCGTCGTTGAACAGCCTACAACAACCGTCGTCGAAACAAGATCCGCTGATACCTCCGAATCCTCCGCTTCCGTCGAACGTGTCGGCTCCCGTCTCGGCTTCGGGCTCCGAATCATCGGAAACAAACAATCCGATTATAAATGGTACACAGATAACGACGGCTATACCGCTTACGACGAGAATCGACTCGCCCCTGGCTTCGGCTGGTACTTCAAAGTCCGTCCCAACCGCTGGTTCTCCGTCGAGTTCCAAAATGATTATCAGTTCGGAAAACTCGCCGATGCCGAAAATATCTACCGCGTACCGCTCACGCTCGGCCTCCGGTTCCACGTCTTCGATTACGGCGATTTCGACCTCTACGGCGTCGCTGCCGGTGCATTGACCATCGTCAGCTTCGACGACTGTGACGGTTACGGTTACGACAGAGATCATTACGTCCAGTGGGGCGGACAGTTCGGCGCCGGCGTCTCCTTCATCATGGGCGGATTCGAACTCGGCCTCGACGTCCGATACACCATCGATCAGGCGCCCGATGACCACCTCGTCTCCTACAGTGACGGCGTTTACGATTATACGAGATACGATCAGGATCAGGTCGTCCACGGTGTCACATTCGCGCTCAACATCGGGTTCGCACTCTAAATTCTATGCGTTTGAGGGGGATGTCTCCCCCTGCGACGCTATGCTTGCGCACTTTTCGTCCCGTTTGACCACTTGCACATAACGCAAACATACGCGTCTACCCCCTCTGCGGGGAGCTACGCCCCCCGCAACGCCCCCCAAGCTGACGTAATGACTTCAAAAACAAATCGTCTTTACACGAATGTGTGTGCACACTCCCATTGCCACTGAACTTCACTGTGACAAAATAACACATCCAACGGCTTCACTGTCTCCAACGTGCGACACCTCCTGCACATCAAAATGCTTAGAGTTGCATACTTCGCAAAAAATGATATAGTCCAATAATGTGCCCGTCTATTTTTACGGTGTTCGTTCAATTATTGGAGGCAAATATGCTAAGAAAAGCTGGCTTGTTCGGTTGGCTGACAGTCTTGTTGATCACATTGTTTCCGGCTATCACAATGGCTGCCGGACTTAAACTTGAAGAAATTGAGCTACCCAAAGAAGGTACTCCAGCCGAAGAGGCTCAACTTTCTATCTATTTTGATATGAGGGCTGGCGATAATTCTACCATCGTCGGTATCGAACCTGAAAACTGTCAGCTCACCATTGAAAACAAAACTTTCGATATAACCAAAGAAAACGGACAAATCCGGGAGTTCGTAGACGGTAATAAAGACGTCGGAATTCTCTTCATCTTCCCTAAAGCAAAAAATTATAGCGAAGAAGACTACCAGATCCGACAAAATCTCGTCATGCTTCTCCAAAGAATTAAAGACCGAGGTAATGATAAGGTCAATGCCATCCCATTTGACTCCGGTTCGGCAACGCTTGGGTGGAGCAATTCTTCCGATCAGACGCTCATTAAACAGCTCAACGAAGAAGTCCAAAACTCCGACGTTACTACGCCTAACGTCTTCTCCTCTTTTAACCCCGCACTCGCCGCTCTCGAAAGCCTCAATGGCGTTTCTTATAAATACGTTGTCATTATCACGGACTCCCTCGGCGACTACTTCGGTGAAGGCGGAACAAACGCCCAACGCGCGGTCGGAAACTTCGTCACAGAAATTAGTAAAGATAAAAAAGTTACGCCCATTATCATCGGTTATACCGCCGATGATATCGCTGACCTCGCTGATATCGGTATCATCAAACGTATCGCTACCAATACTGGCGGTCCTTACTATGAAGCACATTCCGTGAGCGAATTCACACAAATTATTACACGTGATGTCTACGATTATATCTACAAGCGTTATATCCTTGATGTCACGCTCAATATGGATGGCAGCAATTACCTCGAAGCCGATAATTATCCTGTCCAACTCGTCGTCAAAATTAATAATAAAGAAGAAAAAGCCGGTATCAAAATTAATTGGCCTGAACTATCCAAAAATCGTACGACGCTCTGGCTCGTACTCGGTGGCATCCTGCTCCTCGTGATCGCAGGCGTCATCATCGTTGTCATTAGAAGAAATAATGAAGAAGAACCCATCGACATCGTTGATACCGCTCCGCAAGACGTCTGTTGCGCAACTTGTGGAAAAACAATTCCACAACAGCTCTACGGATTCAAAGGCGAATTCTGCCTCTCTGGAGGACTCCCCGATTGCCCCTATTATCAGATGCCCGATAAAGGTAAAATTCAAATCACACGCGGCGTCCTCGCTGATGTCACCTTCTTCATTAAAAAAGATGTCACGACGATCGGCTCCAATGCTGATAACGATATTTATCTCAATGATAAAACTGTTTCCAGAAAACATGCCGCCATCAAAACTGATGAAGGAAAACGCTACGAAATCCGTGACTTCGGTTCCTCGAATGGCCTCTATATTAATGACGAAAAAACAGAACGTAAATTCCTTAGAGATGGCGATCGTATCCGTTTCGGTACCGTCGAAACCGTCTTCAAACTTAAATAAAAAATATTGCTTCTGACAAAAAAACCGCGCTCCGCGCGGTTTTTTTGTTTGACCACAGCACGCTTTTGTTAAATATAAAAAAAGACGCTGCACTTTACTTTCTCTTTTACTGAGTGACTCAATTCTCTTTATGATAGAAAAAAGAATTAGACAATTCGAAGTTTTACAAAATGAAGATGGCTTAAGACTCGATGAGTTCCTCGCCTTCAAAATCGCGCGCTTCTCACGCTCTCAAGCAAACACTTGCATTAAAGCTGGTGCCGTCTCCATCTGCCCATACAGACCCACAAAACCTGCACTCAAAGTTCGTGCTGGTGATATCGTCTCCATTTCTCAAACCATGACCGGCGATACGCCACAATATGACGAAATCTCTTTGCTCTATGAAAACGACGATTTCTGGTGCTTCGATAAACCTGCTGGCATGGCCGTCCACCCGACTGCAAATATCTACCATAATACTGTCACGCGCTATGTTGAAACGCAGCTCAACGCTCAGCCTTTCGTCGTTCATAGGCTCGATAAAGATACTTCCGGCGTCCTACTCATGGCAAAATCACCCAGTGTCAGCAAATTGCTCGGCAATGCCTTTCTATCTCACGAAATACATAAGGAATATATCGCCATTATATATAATGCCAAAGCACATTATTACCCTGGTGCTTCCGACG
>JAFOHE010000338.1 GCA_017421975.1 Pseudomonadota bacterium | reverse complement strand
TCTTGCCGGTGATATTAGCGAAGAGGCCACACCCGATCCCATCCCGAACTCGGAAGTTAAGCTCTTTTGCGTCGATGGTACTGCGTGGGTGACTGCGTGGGAGAGTAGAACGTCGCCGGCTTTTTTTTTGCTCATTTTGGGACGTTCCATGCTTGTAGGGCCGATCTTACCCCCATGGAACATGAAAAATATAAAAAGCCGCGTATGCCTTTGGCATAGCGGCTTTGCGCAAGCGTATTGCGCCCGGAAGGGGGCAATAGCGGCGCCCAACCCCATTTATCAAATCAAAACGCGCCTTCGGGGCGCTTTTTTTGTGCGTTTGGTGAGCTCATATTTAACGCCGAGTGTGGAGACACAAAACGAAATGCATCCATCTGCTTTTTTCGACGCCATAACGCATATATTCATGACGAGTCTTTTAGAACGTTTAATTATTAAATAGATAAAGTTTTTGATGTATTGTGGGGAAGTCTCCCTTTACACTGTGTATTTTAGGTATGATACGCTACGATCTTCTCTGCGGAATACACTGTAATGCCCAAAACTATTGATGTGTTAAAGGGTTAGTGGTGTATGTGAGGAAGATGTTCAAGGCGAAAAAGCTGAAACCGTGTTCAAAAATACAGCAAATATCATATAATTATTTAATAATTATAAAAATGGCATAGATGTTGAAAACCAGTGTTGTTTAGTTTGACTTTTTGTCAATGGAGTATGAGAAAAATGAGACGGCTTTTAGGGAATTTATTGTTTGCTTCAGGGGCGCTTCTGAGTATGGGCATGATGACTGGATGCGGGAGTGTCGGCTTTGATGTGGTGCGATATCCGGAGTTTTGGCCGGATGATGCTGCGTATGATTCT
This sequence comes from Pseudomonadota bacterium, assembly GCA_017421975.1. Lineage (GTDB taxonomy): Bacteria > Myxococcota_A > Bradymonadia > UBA4248 > UBA4248 > RGIG464. The sequence continues at coordinate 10,734 of JAFOHE010000338.1, read as the reverse complement.
ATTGCTGTTGCTCCAGTGACAAATCAAATGCAGCCAGGACGATTTGTTCAGGAACTCAATGATGGTGTTGTACGTGAAATTGCAAAGAACGGCACCTATGCCATTGCGGATTACACAAGTAACCGTCAGGGGGATGCAGCGATCCTGAATCGTGTTCGCGAAACGAAGGAAGTTGATCTCGTGCTTTTTTCGACGATTATGGGGTATAGTGTCAGCGTTGATGAAGAAGAACGTTATGAAACGGTGGAAGAGCCCGTGTACGCTGTTGATGCGGATGGCTTCCAGCTCTTTGATGATGACGGTAATCCTGTTATTGATTATATTGATTATGTCGAAGTGGCTTATCCGTGGTTTACGACGGATTCGGAAGCGACGATCAATGTGTCCGTTCACCGTGCAGACGGCATGCAAATTTATAGCAAGAATGCGAGTGCTTCTTGTCATGATGAAGGTGAGCACCCATTTGCGCTTCAAAGTCCCAAGGAGATGGAGTCATGTGCTGTTTGGGAAGCGATGAACAATGCAGTCAGTTTGGTTCAACCGGTGTGGCGCCACATTACGATGGACGGCGATCGATTGCTGGGGATTTATCGATGGGATAACAATAAAGTCGAAGAAACGACAAAGTTTTCGTCCATCGAGGATACCTTCATTGTATCGATCTATTTGCCATCAGAAGCACGTTTAAATGCGTTTTCTTTTGATATTGTTGCACGTGATGATGAATATGCAACGGCACTTGTCACAGAATCCTTCGTATGGAACAGTGAAGACGAAGTTGTTTATCAATATTCCATCAAGAATCTTTATGAAGCGAGTGGTGGTAAAAAAGAATTTGCTGTACGCTTTTGGAGTAACAACAATATCGTTATGACGAAAGATATTGAACTGAAATTTTAAGGTATTCTTGTCGTCTGAACATGTGAAAATTAAGATCGCGAGCGTATGAAGGCTGACCGCAGGGCAGCCGAGTAGCACGCGACAGGTCGGCGTATTTGCCGGCGAAGCCAGCAAATAGCCGACCGCGAGGCGGCGTATTGAACGCTGAAAGCGTGAGAAGCCGCCCGCCCTCAATAACCCTTGTGAGAAGCGATTGCGTCACTGAGATTGGGGACGTTTCATTGATGATTTGCCCCATAGACGAGTGCGTGAAATGAGGGGCAGGATGGATTTGGGTTGACCACCAGAAAATGTTGCGCACGTTGTGAGGAACATTCCACGAAGCGTGCGCATTGGGTGTTATACTGTGTATGTCAATTCAGAAGCGCCGGCTTCAGCCGTTACGACTATTTTTGTACCTTCTGGATAATTGTGTTCAATCAAAAGATTGGACAACGGTTCCTGAATATAATCGATGATTGCCTGTTTGATGGGGCGGGCACCGAATGCAGGTTTGTAGCCAGCTTCGACGAGGAAATCTTCGGCAGAAGGCGTAAGTTCAAGGGTGATACCGCGGTTGGCAAGAAGCTTGTAAATGCGTTTCATCTGAAGCGGAAGAATCTTTCGCAAATTGTCTTTGGTGAGTGCATGATAAATAATTTTGCCATCAATACGGCCGAGGAATTCTGGTCTGAAATGCTCCTGAAGAGCCTCCATAACCTCTTTGTTCATGCGTTCGGGGTCTGAATCGACGTATTCGAGGATCGATTTTGAGCCGAGGTTGCTCGTCATAATGATGATTGTATTTTTAAAGTCGACGGTTTGACCTTTTGAATCCGTCAGACGGCCGTCGTCAAGGAGTTGGAGAAGGACGTTGAACGTGTCCGGATGGGCTTTTTCGACTTCATCGAAGAGCACGACAGAATAGGGTTTTTCCATAACAGCATTTGTCAGGACACCGCCATCTTCGTGACCAACGTATCCAGGAGGTGCGCCGATGAGTTTTGCTGCGGCATGTTTTTCCATATATTCGCTCATGTCGAGACGAACGATGGCATTTTCATCATCGAACAAAAATTCTGCGAGTGCCTTAGCGAGTTCGGTTTTGCCGACGCCCGAAGGCCCCAAAAAGATGAATGAACCAATTGGACGATTTGGATCTTGCAGGCCTGTACGCGAACGACGTACCGACGAAGCGACAGCTTTGACTGCGTGTTCTTGTCCGATCACGCGTTGATTCAGTTTGTCTTCAATGCTGCGGAGTTTTTCGATTTCATCTTCCATCATTTTGGCAACAGGAATACCAGTCCATGTAGCAATGACATTCGAGATCTCGTTTGGCCCCACGTTTGTTTTAATGATACGCGGTTTGTCGCCGAGGCGCATTTCAAGATTTTTGAGGCTCTGATTGAGTTCCAGAAGTTTGCCGTAACGAATGGTATTTTCAGCGACGAGATTTCCCTGAAGATGGAATTGATTCATTTCTTCTGTCGCAAGGTCAATGGCTTTTTTGATGGCGGCAATTTCAGCGACAGCATTTTTCTCAAGCTGCCATCGGTTTTGGAAGTCGATGAGTTCTGCGTTTTTGATGGCAAGTTCCTGCTGTTTTTCATTCAATTTTGCCATATCGGCAGTCGTTTTAAGTGCGGAAAGTTCCAATTCGATTTCGTTAATGCGTTTTTTGATATTTTCGCCTTCAGCAGGCATGGCATCGATTTCCATCCGCACCTGGCCAGCCGCTTCATCAATCAGATCAAAAGCTTTATCAGGCAGTTTGCGCGTCGTCAGATAGCGTTTTGATTGATTGACAGCAGCGACCACGGCTTCATCCGAAATGGGTACGCCGTGGTGGACTTCGTAAATATGTTTCGTGCCACGGAGCATTTCAATGGCTTCATCAGCAGTCGGTTCTTCGACGGTGATCGAATAAAACAGGCGTTCAGCAATATGTGTTGTGCTGCATATTTTTTCGAAGTCACGCGCCGTGCCCGTTGCAATGACCATGATTTCACCGCGTGAAAGATAGGGAAACAGGACGTTGATGAGATTTTCTGAGACGACGTCGTATGACAGAAACTCAGGAATAAACATGAGAACGCGTCCCTGAGCCTTGGTAATTTCCTCGACCATCGTTTTGACACATTCGTCGATGACACCGCGATAGGAAGCGTTGCCCAAAACGGTGGCGGAATCGAGCTTGAGTAGAGAGATGCCCTTTAGACGGTCAGGTACTTCGCCGCGCACGATGCGCTGTGCCAGGCCCTGAATGAGTGTGGCGCGGCCGACGCCGTTATCGCCGAGCAATATTGGGTTGTTTTGATCTTTGCGCATGAGTGCGAGCATGATGCGACGAAGCTCTTTTTCACGGCCAATGCAGGGACGCAGTTGTCCTTGTGTGGCAAGGAGCGTCAAATCTTCTGTGCAGCGTCGGACCATTGGCATATTGCCAGACATTGGGCGCCAAAGGGGGACAAAGTTTTGTGGTGCCGAAGGAATGGGGGCTGAAAGACCAACATTGGATTGAACCATGCCGGCGTTCGGTGTCATTGGTTGATAGGGATTGGTTTGACCATAGGTATTTTGACCCATGGGCTGAAAACCATTTGTTGGCGTTGTATAGCCAGGCTGACCGATGTTTTGAAAACCGCTGGTGGGCTGGCTGAATGCAGAATTGGGTTGTCCAAAAGCTGCATTGGGTTGACCGAAAGCTGCATTGGGTTGACCGAAAGCTGCTGTCTGGCTCTTAATCATCAAGGGCGAACCTGTCGAATTGACGAGTTCACTTTGTTGGTTCAAGCGTTTGCTTGATGCCATTACGCTGTCTGCCGTCATATTCATGGAGCGAAGCATGAGGGGAGCTTTGCCCGAGGGAACGTTGAGGACAGCACACAAGAAATCGCGCGTTTCTACGTAGTTGTGTGCATTTCGGTAGGCGACATCAAGGCCAAAATTGAGTGCCTGATCAAGCGATGTACTTGTATAAGGCATGCTGTCTTTGGCGAAAGTTTTTGCATAGGATTGCATATCGCGTTCAAGACGGCGGACGATATAGTTGACGTCCAGACCGTGATCGCGAAAAATATTCAGGACATTCCCTTCCTGCGTCAGGATGCAGAGAAGGACGTGTTCGATTTCAATCAGCTCGTGATTGTTCTTTTTGGCGAGTGACTGGGCATCGTGAAGGGCTGCTGCCAGAGGGGCACTCAGTTGGGTATCCATCAACATTTCTTTTCCATTCTCCCATGGTTCAGGTTCAAATTTTGGGCTGTCGCTTTTGCCCACATTCTTTCTTTTAGCAGGAATTGTGTTTTTTCGCTCGCTTTTGTGTGTTTATTGTACCGCTAAGATGAAGGGACAAACGCCGTGTGGATAAAACAGAACATCATCAGACGTAAGGCCATAAGTACCCGCTTATGCGCCCTCATTCAAATGTGCGATCTGCTACTTCATTGTTTTTGCCATGTAGCGGGTACTCGGCGGCGTATTTGTGATAGAGATGCGCCCATTGGCACGTCTCTATCACAAATAGCCAGCCGTCCGCAGGTTGTATGCGCCATGGGTGTTTTATAAACGTCAATGGCGCATAGACCGCGTTTTTATCAAATCGTGCATTTTGGCTTGGTTATTTTGTTGTTCACGTTAAGCCGTGTATTTTGTCTTATTGTGCTGGGCATAGATAATGACAATATATGGTTTGACAGTGGGGCAAGCCCTACTGTCACATAGGCCAGATGCCTCTACTGTCGATAATTATGGCCGGAACAATAATCATGGTCAAAAGGTGAAGAAAATTTGTGATTGTATAATTGTTGGATTGCAGAATAAATTGGCAGTTTTGCATCATTTGAATTCGAATAAAACGATTGGAAAAACTCGATTGGGGATGTAGTACAATATCGAGCAAAACGATATGATGTGGGTTCAAAACAGACAAACGATGATGACAAAATGGCGTTTTCTCTGCTATAAACATCATTTGCCGTATCTTTGAAATACGGCGTTTTATCATTGTTCAGGAAAGGGGCTGATATGATTATTGCTGTGGATGGTCCCAGTGGGGCTGGTAAAAGCACGGTTTGCCGTGAAGTGGCTTGTCGGTTGAATTTTAGTTTGCTTGATACGGGAGCAATTTATCGCTGTGTAGCGCTCGTTGCACTCGAAAAAAACGTGATGGATGAAGATGGATGCGCTGATATAGCAAAGCATCTGGATATTCATTTTGTCGCTGATAAAAAGGGGCAAAAGGTCTTTATTGGTGATAGAGAAGTGACGCGTGAAATCCGGACATTTGAAGTCACTCAGCGTGTCAATCAGGTTTCGGCTATGGGCAAAGTACGCGCTCAACTGCTCGACATTCAGCGTCGTCTTGGGCATTGTCAGAATACGATTGTCGAAGGCCGAGATATTGGTTCAGTCGTATTTCCCGATGCAGAACTCAAAGTTTTTTATACGGCAACACCTGAGGCGCGTGCGCGAAGACGCGAAAAAGAATTTCTCGCCAAAGGTGAAAAAATCGATTTTGAGGCTGTGGTTGAACAGATTCGGCTTCGGGATGAAACGGAATTTCATCGAGAAAATTCGCCGCTGATTCAATGTGATGATGCGGTCGTTCTTGATACGTCGGAACTTGATTTCGAGCAGTCGTGTCAGGCTTTGATGAAACTTATTCAGTCAAAAAGTTAATCAAAAAGTTGAATTGAATTATGCATGAATCACTTGCTTTGTTATTTCAGACGGATACGTCCTTGCGCGTAAAACCGCGCGACAAAATGAATGCGCTTCTTGAGTGCCAGAATACCAAGGAAGCCGTTTGTGCGCTTTCACCGATTGAGTTTTATGATCTTTATCACGGTGTTGGCGCCAACGATGCGCTTGAACTTCTTAACTATTGTTCGGCGGAACAGATTCAGACTTGTTTTGATCTCGACATTTGGCGGGATGATCATATTGACGATTATGTGTTAACGTCTTGGGTTGAGCAGCTTTTGACCATTGAAGAGGATGATCAGTTCAAGGAAATCTGGAACAACATTGATCCGGAAGTCATGGCACTTTATCTTCATCGAAATGTTCACATCTACATGGCCGAAAATAAAGATGATGAAGTGGAGATTCCTGAAGGGGAATCGCCAAATGTGGCGCAGACGCCGGATTTCACATTTTGGATCGCTTATCCTGAAGATAATACGCGTGCAGAGATATTACATAAACTCGTCGATCGTCTCTATGCGGTGCTTGGTATTGATAAGGCATGGTCGTATATGGAGACGATGCATTGGGAACTGGAAGCGGAACTTGAAGAGACGGGCTATCATTTTAGAACAGAACGCATCCGTGAATATGGATTTATGCCGCGCGATGAAGCGTATGCGATTTATGCGCCCTGCCGTCTTGAAGCCGAGGCGGAAGCGATGCGTCGTGAGAGCCATACGGAGCTTTATGTTCGTCATTTTGATATGCCATCTCGCGTAGAAAATGCGCTTTTGGAATATCCCAAAGAGCGCGTTGAACAGACCTTTTTTGCCCATATTCTTGATCAAGTGCACAATCAGGCATCCATAAAAATGGCGTTGTTATTGCTCACGCAGCGCGTTGCAACAGCAGATGGATTTCAGCCGCATGAGGATCAGGGGCTCAGGGAAAGCCTTGCACTTGCACTTGCTTATGTTAATTTGGGTCTTGAATACGTTTCGAGGTGTGATGACGATGTTGCCGTTCGCATTTTGCAGACGCAGCCACTCTCCAAACTGTTTATGATTGCGCACAATGTGACGCTTGAGCTTCGTCGTAAAGCGAAGATTCTCACAGTTCGCGGTCATTTATCGATCATTGAAGATGCGCATCTGAGTCTGCTTACCGATGCCCAGCGCGATTGTGTCGAAGGACTTCTCGAATCGCGTCCGCGACCGGCTTATTCGGATATGACGCCATTTGCGTCGATGAAGGATGTGGCCCATGCGGCACAGGTCATTGCCGATGTCGCATTGAGAGAGGTCTTTTTTGGCGAGGCCGCGCACAAAACAAAAGACGATATTGCAATGTTTGCTTACACCCATGAGATTTATGGCGGCGTTGAGGGGGTCAATTTTGACAATGTTGCTGCGACGTGGCTTGTGAACAAACGCATGAAACTGGACGACCCGTGGCGTCCGATAAGGCTTTCTGAAATACCGTCGCGGGAAGCTGTGTTGCAGGCGGTTTCACCGGAATCTATCCTTGCACTTTACAAATCGACGCTTGATGAAACGACGTCGGCCTCACAGACGCGTTTCGCGCATCAGCTGACGTCGAATATCCTTTCGTGCTGGCCCGAAAATGAAAAACATCCGGATCCGCGTTTGATGACAGCGCTCGTCATTGAAAATGAAGAAGATGTGTAAAAGGCCAGGCCATGCGTGATGCACACGCGTATGCCGCGAATCGCGTGCATAGCGTGTGCCATGAGGCCGTATTGACGTTCGTCAATAGGCCGAAGGTGTCGGCGTATGCCCTTTGGGCATAGCCGCACCCCATAAAACAAATTTTATCTCGTGAAGCCTCGGCTTATAAGGCGTATTCAAAGTATTTGCAAAAAGCGGTTAGCATGCTTTTGCAGTAGCAGACTGCGGCGAAGCGTCGTGTCCGACGGTTGCCACTTGTGGCTTGATGCCGATTTGGCTTTTGAGCATTGAAATACAAGAGGCGATCTCGTTACTTGGCGCGAGTGCCTGGGCGCGTTCATAGGAGCGTAGGGCGTAGCGCAGGAGACTTTGTTTTTTGGTGAGTCTGAATTGTTCGAGATAGGAGTTGGCGAGGTAGACGAAGGATTCGTCATCTGTCGGGTTGAGTTGCGTGACTTCGTTGAGGTGTCGTATGGCTTGTTCGATGCGGACAGGCGTGACGGGGCGGGCGAGTGCCAGGGAAATGCCGAGGTTTGCCTGAACCGATTTGATGGCTTCGTAGTCTTCGATGACGCGCAGAAGGCTCAATGAGGCTTCGAAACAGCAGATGGCTTCGTTGTCGTGTTCGAGATCGCGGTTTGTCATGCCCATAAGATTGAACGCTTGTGCTGCGAGAAGTTTAGAGAAGCGTCGGTCGGTGTGGACACGCGTATAGAGGTCACCCATGATCGGCCCCATGACGCGCATGACGGTTTCCGTATCCCCTTCGTCGTAAGCGTGGTGGACGTAATCGAGAAGCTGTGTAAAGAAGCTTTCGGGCATGAGGGAAACGTCGATGCGAGAGGGCACGTAATCGTTGACGTCTTCAATATAATTGACGAACGTGTCGTCGGCCTGACGAATGAAGATGTTCGTTTGTGGGATATGAAAGCGTTTGCAGATGGGGGAAAGATGGCTTAGGCGTTCCATGGGCACATCGGACGTATTTTCGAGGATGATGAAAGCCATCTTATTTTCGAGGATTTCGGCGTAAGAGGCGATCGCCTTGTCGAGTGCTTCAATCTTTTTTTCGAGGGGTTCAAAGAGGCAGATGGTATTTTCGCCGATGCGTTGTGCGACGGCGCCATGGGAGAGCGTAGCGCTTTGGCGGCCGGCTTTGAGGGCATTACGTGCGATGACGAGGTTTGTCTCGTTTGTAGAGGAAAGGCGTCCACGGGGCACAAGCCGATGCGCCAGAAGGGCGTCAAAGTAGGTGATGCCGAGTGCGCATGCTGTGTCGCCGAGCATACGGGGCTTCGCGGGTTCCGGCATGGATGTGGCCGACTTGAGGGCGGGCCTGATCTGTGTCCGAAGTGTGGTATCCTGAAGCATTTGTTGTTCCTCGTTTTTGATCTCTTCAAGTGAGGCAAGCACCATGACCGGCCGGATATTGGGTTCCAGGCGGCAAGGCATCGTTTCTTCTGCCACGTCCGACAGCGTTTCGGGCAATGTGCGTTCTGGCTCTGGATCAAGCCCGACAAAGCCATCAAGATTGAGCATAAACTCCTGATGCGTGGGCTGGTTTAGGGAACGTGCTTCCAGCAGACTGCGCTTGCTAGCGCTAAGCGGTTTCGTCATGCATTTTTGGCGACGAAGCGAAGGATTTGTGTTTGTGTGTATGATCTCTGCGATGAGTAATGATAGTCCAAGAACGATCATCATCACGCCTATGGCTACACACAAAAAAAACATCAAACTCGGCCTCCGTGCCCTGGATGTTAGGGAAGCGCGTCCTTGCGCATTGACCCGTAATTAAGAGCAGATGTCATATTAACATAGTTTCCTGTAAATACGACTGTTTTTTTACAAAAAAATTTAGGTGTTCTTCTGTATTTTACTGCAATTGCGTGTATGTATAAATTTTCACATCTTTTAACCTGTACATAAATATATTTTGATCCTCAATACGTCCGTTGGGTCAATATTGCGGGATGATCATTGCGCGAGAATAAATGGTATTTGGTGGGGGAAGTCTCCCCCTACGCGGCTATTTTCCTGTTTTGGGGACGTTCCATGGAACTTTTTGGGGACGTTCCATGGAACTTTTTGGGGACGTTCCATGGAACGTCCCTACAGGAAAATACGCCGCTACCCCCTCGTTCTTCAGAGTGGTTGAAATAATAACGTTTGTCCGCAGGCATTTGAGTGGCCGGAACAGCGCATCAGGTGACCATAAAATGTTCTTTTCTGAGGTTTTGCAAAAGCAGGGTGACTTCAAAAAATTATGAAATATGAATTATTTAAATACACGTTAATCGTAATTTTCTGAATAAAAAACGCTTTTTTTGAACAAGAGCGGTATAGAATAAGATGCGTAAAAAAAGACAGTGATTTAATGCCAAAAATCTACTGGTATGTTCTCTATTTTGTTTTTGAGCATCAACCAGTCGATTTGTTCAGTTTTCCAAGCATCGAGATGCGCCATGAAAAGGTCTCGCGGAATGTTGTCTGCGCCGTAGCGTGCCATGTTGTTCGTTCTTGCCTGACAATCAATGAGGCGAATGCCATTGGCAAAACCGACTTTGGCGAATGTCGCGAATGCACATTTGGTCGCATCGGGAACGATTGTGAACATGGATTCGCCGCAGAAGATGCTTCCGACGTTTAAGCCGTACAGACCACCGACAAGACAGCCGTCGAGCCATGCCTCGATACTGTGGGCGATGCCCATGCGGTGAAGGGTCGTGTAGTGCTCAATCATTTGGGGCTGTATCCATGAACTGATGGTTTTTTCGCTGTTTGGTGAACCTTCATCCGCAGGTCTTGGGGAGAGCATGCAGTTTTCCATGACTTTTGAGAAGGCAGTATCTACGCGGAGTTCAAATTTATGTTTGCGCAACGTGCGTCTTAAGGAATGAGAAAGATGGAGTTGCTCAGGATAGAGGACAAAGCGTTCGGGTGGTGCAAACCAATAAATGGTGTCGGCTTCACTGTATGGCCATGGAAATATGCCATGGCAGTAGGCTTGCCATAGGACATCGGGAGAAAAAGAGCCTCCGGCCGCCAAAAAACCGTCTCTGTCGGCGTATGCAAGCGGTGGAAAGGTGGGGGAAGGTAACCAGTGGCCTCTCTTTTTATAAATGAAATAGGGTAATTCTTGGATCATCGAATCGTTGTTTGTGTCAAAAGCATTTGTGTGTCTAAAGTACAAGGGCTGTGTTTGGCAACCGCAACAAAGAAGTATAGCACTTTGGGATGGCGATGACACGTTGTGACGCGTACATTTCTCAAGGCGCGGAGAACGCCTTTACGATAAAATGCATTTTTTGAAAAAACTTCTTGACGAAGGGGAAATGAGCGCGTATAAGCCTGCACTCGCCGACGGGGCAAATGCTCCGATGGCACTGATGAAAACCGAAGAAGAGAAAGAAACACAAAGCAATCGTAAAGATTGCAGCAGAAGTGCGAGCCAATAAGAGATGCTCAGAGAGCATCT
>JAFOHE010000337.1 GCA_017421975.1 Pseudomonadota bacterium | reverse complement strand
TGAAAACAAGCGATGTAATCAGAAAGCTTACACAGATTTCGAAATGCAAAGATTATTTAGAACAATATACTGATGCTATAATTCGCAAAACAGTAATTGTTAATGAAAAAGTATTTACCTGGTTCAGAATTGCGAAACAATCTTGTTTTTTGCGGTACAAAACCTGCGTATGAATTTGTCGAAAACTATTATTGCGAACCAACGTATGAAGCGATGCGTTGCATGAATACAAATTGTTCTTGTGGTGATACCACGGGATATAAAAGGCCGAATGAAGGCGATTTTTGTATTGATAACAAAAAATTTGTCGTTGATAACGCCTATCTGAAAACACTCTTTGCGTATGATAATTCCTCTGACGACGAAGATGACGAACTTGATAATAACGACGAAGAATCGGATGATAGCATTAATCCTATCACCAGCGATGAAGATATAAACAGCTGTCGCGCTAAACAACAAACTCTTCATCAATCTTATGGTTCTTCCTTTAAGTGTGTCGATTTTATAGAAAAAAAATCCACTACACAGGAAACACAGGAAAATTATTATGCCTTAACTGTATGTAATAACAAATCAGGTTGCAAAACACCTGATGGACGCATTTTTAATTATAAAATGCATGATTATTTTCTAAACTTCACCACAAATTCAGATGAGCTATTTAACAACAATTCTGAAAGTCTCTGCACTTATCATCTTGAAGGCGATCGTGATACTACGACAGAAACTCGCTGTAAAACGGGAGACTGTGTTTGGCCAAAAGATTATGATTTTGATCTATCCGTGTCCAGGCAAATCATTTTTCTGGATCAAGACGAAGACCTCAAAGATCTACCCCCTAACTACCACGATCCAATTCTTGTCGATCATCATTATGCTTCAAACGTTAAAGCATACGAAGTATCTGTAGCCTTGCCAGATACAAGTTCATGTGATGGTGGTAAACGTTTTTGTCATGGCACTTCAAATACACCTATCCCTGCGCCTAATGCTGATGGCTATGTCTGTCAAAGCCTTGCTTATGATAATAACTCAGTCAAAGAATGGATCTGCACTTTGCCTGAAGGGTGCACATGCGGTGAAACAACTTGCGAAGAAGGCGCTTCTTGTACCAACGGCGTATGCGCGTGCCATGGAATCATATTAGAACAGAATTCACCATATACATGCCATAAAAATGCTATACAAACTGATGCAGTTTCCTTCGCAATTTGCAAAGATGGTAACTGCCCTTGTGGAGAATCCAGATGTGAAGCGGGCGCCATCTGCCAAAACAACAAATGTTACTGTGGAAATACCAAACCTGAATTAGAACAAAAAGGCAACACATCCAATGGCTGGATATGTAAAACACATGACAATATAGAATTCACTGAAATCTGTGGAAATGAAGATGGTTGTACGCTATCAGAATCAATAAAATGCCCGCTTAATACCACAATTAAAAATAATGATTGCTACTGTGGCAAAGATAAACAACCTACACAAGAATTTATATGTACTTATGATGAAACGGATAAAACATATTATTGGGTATGTCAAAATGAGATGGGATGTGGCACACTTTATGGGGCTAGCTATAAAGAAGGCGATATGTTTCGTCTCCCAGATTGTTGGTCAGAAAATGCCCTCTCTGAAGAAGGCTGTATGTGCGGTGACGAACGTCATCTTCAATCTGCACTCTGTTTAGAAAGTCTAAAATATGGCCTCGTCAATGTCTGTAACAACACATCTGGATGCCACGACCAAAACCGCCATTGCAATTATGGCGAATATATGAAAGGTAATACCTGTATCGTGCCTGATAGCATGGACGGCAAAGCCGCTGAAAACTATTGGATCGAAGCTGCATATCAAAACGCCAAAAAAGCCGTAAAATGTGAACAAAATGAATGTCCTTGCGGGAATACAATATGCCAATGGGGTGAGTCCTGTCAGGATAACCAATGTACTTATGCAACCATCCACATTCATCGTTTCGGAAAACGATTTAATTACGAATTTGCAGATGACTTCGATATTCGCTTAGACAAGGAACCTGCCGAAGCCAAACGCATCATTAGGCGTATGCTTTATGGCGATTGGGCTGGCTGTTACAGTGGCTTGGAAGATCGTGCATTTACAAAAAAATATAGCGATGCATGGCATCTCACTAATGGCGATGGCGACGATATCAGCACATATACGTGTAGTTTTTCACATGATTGTGAATTAAACCCATCAAGTTATGGTGAAAAATATGGTTATGCAGGCAATGTCGTTCCTTTTGGACTGATGTGTTTACCAAAAAATAATGATCCAGAAACGTGTCAATGCGGTCAACGGATTTGCCCAAAATCTAATAACTGTTTCTGCACTACCAAAGAAGGAAAACTGGACTGTGGCTGTATTAACTTGGATTCTTATGATGCGAGTTGGCCAAGCGAACGCGTTTGTTCCGGAACCGTCGTCGAAACAAATGACCGATGGAATTACGTCTGTAAATCGGGTCTTGGTTTTGTTTGTTATAATCCCAATGGCTGTCCATGCGGTAAAACAACCTGTGCGCCCAATACCGTCTGTGTCAAACCCGATATGTGTACTGTAGACGAAGTTTATCGCCTTTAATCCTCTGTTTAATGGCTGTAGTTATATCCTTCTGCGTATTTGAGCAGGCAATTCAAAAGACAAGAAGGATATTTGTGCAAACTAAATACACATTTTATACAGATTTTAACTCTGTCCCCCATCTTCCCTTCATTTTTATTCACGCATACGTGAAACACGGCTAACCAACACTCGGCTTTATGTCTGTATATTAAGACAAATCTTAATATACAGACATAAAGCACCTAATTGACAACTTATACAAGCACCCGGAAAACTGTCCTATTATGCTTTTCGACGGCGTAACACTGCAGTCATCGCACATAGCATTGCCAACAGCCCGAACCCCATACCATGTTGTGATGAGCGATTAAGCGTCATATTACAACCATCCTCGTGATTATTTGATGGAGACATATCATCCTTATTTCCATTACCAGCGCCTTCGCCGTTGCCATTGTCCCCGGTATTTTCGCCGTTGCCATTGTCCCCGGTATTTTCGCCGTTGCCATTGTCCCCAGTATTTTCGCCGTTGCCATTGTCCCCAGTATTTTCGCCGTTGCCATTGTCCCCGGTATTTTCACCGTTGCCATTGTCCCCGGTATTTTCACCGTTGCCATTGTCCCCGGTATTTTCGCCGTTGCCATTGTCCCCGGTATTTTCACCAGTACCGCCATCACCAGCGGCAAAACAGGATGTTTCTTCCGTACTGCTCCACGAGCTACCGCAGTTGTACAACAAACTTCCAGTCGTAGGGTATCGCGTAATCGTTCCACTGGCATCCTTCGCCTCAAAAAAATAAGGCACGCACTCACCAGAAGCTGAAATATCTGAAGTTCCCCACACGCCGTTCGTCAATGTGCCACGCGTTTTAGAAAGATCAACACACTGATCCGCAAATTTGACAGTGACTTTAGAAACCTCATTGGATGCGTAATAATGCGTTTTAAACCACGTGCTTCCACCCTTCGCATAATGTGCACCTGAACTTAAAGCCCCCCCTTTTGTACCCATCAAACCAAAGTCTTGTGAAGCAATATAGGATGCATAACCGACACCAACGAATTTGCTTGAACTCGAAAGGATATTCCAACGATGTCCATTATGGGGTGTAAATTCACATCCGCTGCCATTGCCATCTTCATATATCCAAAGTTCAAAACTCCCGACAGCGCCAATGGCAGAGGCAAGATTTTCACTATTAGGCTGAGAAGCAAACATTTGAATACGGGAATATGTCTGCGTTCCCACACTACCACACGTCGCAGACTTTTCGACGCAAGCACATGTCGGATTGCCGTCGCACGTATCAGGAAAATCACTCGCAACCGTACTCACAAGTGTACAGGGGGAATCGTGCTGCATACAGGTAATATACGAAAGCATATTGGCATGAAACTGTGCAGCCTTATAAAGGCCATCATCCCAATAGAGCGGTGGCAACGTTTCAGCATAACACTCAATGGTTTCAGAGCAATTATCACCACACAAAGCAAGGGCTTCACGCGTATTTGTTCTCGCCTCATTTGTTAGCAAATGAATGGCTCTGGCATCCATAGGAATATCCTCCCCCTCACCATAAGCCATAACCGTCGAGGGCAGCAATGTCATAATCATTGCAAATGCGATAACAACAGAATTTTTCATACACACCTCCGGTCAAAACTTCGCGAACGCCATTTAGAATACATACAGGGCATTCTATATTTAAAACATATCATAAATTTTCGTAGACAAAATACATGCATCCCTCGGAAACATAAAACATGTCACGTTATCTCATAGATGTTCATTCTCTGTATCCGATAAATCCACGTCCTTTTAAGGATACAAAAAAAGCACCTGAAAGGTGCTTGATTTTATATATTGGATGGGCGCGCCGCTATTGCCCCCTTCGGGCGCAATACGCTTGCGCAAAGCCGCTATGCCAAAGGCATACGCGGCTTTTTATATTTTTCATGTCCCATGGGGGTAAGAACGGCCCATGGGGGTAAGAGCGGCCCAAAATGAGCAAAAAAAAAGCCGGCGACGTTCTACTCTCCCACGCAGTCACCCACGCAGTACCATCGACGCAAAAGAGCTTAACTTCCGAGTTCGGGATGGGATCGGGTGTGGCCTCTTCGCTAATATCACCGGCAAGA
>JAFOHE010000336.1 GCA_017421975.1 Pseudomonadota bacterium | reverse complement strand
GTCTTTGCCCCGCCCCTGATCGTAAGGACGTGTCTTTGCCCCGCCCCTGATCGTAAGGACGTGTCTTTGCCCCGCCCCTGATCGTAAGGATGTGTCTTTGCCCCGCCCCTGATCGTAAGTGCTTGTCTTTGCCCCGCCCCTGATCGTAAGTGCTTGTCTTTGCCCCGCCCTGATCGTAAGGGCGGGTCTGAGACCCGCCCCTGAAAATAATCATAAACAATATACTTTTTTAAAACCCGAAACCATTCATGCCTGTCATTTGTAACATGATTTGGTTGTTTGGCATGAGTTGGCCTTGCATCAATTGGCCATTGACCATGAACTGGTTGGGACCCATCTGTTGAATATTCATAATCTGACCGTTGAGCATGAGTTGACCGTTTGGCATGAGCTGGCCGAGCATTTGCTGATTCATCATGCCATTGTTCATCATTTGCTGATTCATCATGCCATTGTTCATCATTTGCTGATTCATCATGCCATTGTTCATCATTTGCTGATTCATCATGCCATTGTTCATGCTGGCTTGAAGCATAATTTGATTGTTTGGCATGAGCTGGCCTTGCATCAATTGGCCATTGACCATGAACTGATTGGGACCCATTTGGTGAATATTCATGATTTGACCATTGAGCATGAGCTGACCGTTTGGCATGAGCTGGCCGAGCATTGGCTGATACATCATTTGTTGATTCATCATGCCATTGTTCATGCTCGTCTGGAGCATGATTTGATTGTTTGGCATGAGTTGGCCTTGCATCATTTGTCCGTTGACCATGAACTGATTGGGCCCCATTTGCTGAATATTCATGGCTTGACCATTGAGCATAAGCTGACCATTCGGCATAAGCTGACCAACCATGCAGCCATTGTTCATGCCTTGCATGGGAAAATCGACAGGCAAATAAACTTCGACCTGGCCATTGCTTCTGAGCCACCCTTTGACGACCTGCCCATTGACTTTGACTTGATTGTCTCGCATATTCACAAACGAAAAGAGCTGTCCATTGAGCATGAGCATGCCGTCTTTGGTCAGCTGACCAAACATCTGGACTGTGGGAACATCCTTTTTGGGGGCTGTTTCGTCGGTGGATTGATCGGCACAGGAACAGCACGCATCTTGCGGATTTTGTGACATGCTGCTCATCATATCGTTGTTGGAAGTATAGTCCATGGCGGTTCTCCTTAAACATTAAAAAGAGGCAATAAGCATCATTTGTTGTCGCTATTCTTGACGATAAAGGCGTTTAAGGCAAGGATTTTTTACAATTCATTATGCGTCGGTTCTACACTTATGCCGTCTTTCAGCATATAGCGCTTTTTGATGGTTCCTTCTGGTGTAAATTCAACGCGTTCACCATTCGGCAGGCCGTTCGCGTACCAGCCATACCATGCGATTTTTTTGGTGCGCGTGAGTTCGTATGTGAGGCCACTAAAGGGACGTCCGCCACAGGCTTCAAAGTCGTCAAGGACGCGTTTCATATCTGCATCATACGATAAAAGATCAAAATTGATTCCGACGGACAAAATGTATTCAGGTGAAAGACAGGGGGTGCTCACGGGGATTTCCTTGGGGAAGCAACAAGAAAAAGGTAAAAAACGGCACATTTGAAAAAGGGCTTCATGCTAAACATGGTTTTCTAATCAGCCAAAACGTCTCATAGCGTATTCAGAATGTAATGTCAGGCGTTTGTTGCCAAAAATGCGTGTCTTGGCACGGGGAAAACGTACATTTGCTCAACCGGAATAAGGTATTCAGGCTGCATTTTGCTTCGCCACAAGACGCGTTGTGCGAAAATGCAGGCTTCACGAAACCACGTTTACCAACGATAGCATCTTCTGATAGACAGTTTGGGTGGGAAAAAGGTAAGCTGATGAGTTCGCCAAGATGCGAAAAAAGTGATATTATCGACAAAAGCGCACGGGCTGATTTCGTGTGCAGAAACGAGAAAAGGATTTGTCGTATGTGCGGAATTACAGGATGTGTCAGCACGCAGGATTGCGTTCCTCTTATGATTGAATCGCTTGGGCGATTGGCTTACCGTGGGTATGATTCAGCCGGAGTGGCGGTATGTGATGCCGGTGGAATCAAGCTTCGACGTGAACATGGAAAACTTGAGAATTTGATGGCTCTGCTTGCGCGTCAGCCGCTTTCTGGGCGGACGGGCATTGGTCATACGCGCTGGGCTACGCACGGAAGACCGAGTGAGTCGAATGCGCATCCGCAGACTTACAAAAAAATTGCGATTGTGCATAACGGCATTATCGAGAATTTCATGCCACTTCGTGCCGAATTGGAGGCGGGTGGACATGTCTTTTCTTCCGAAACGGACACGGAAATCGTGGCGCATTTGATCAGTGACGCTTATGAGACGTGCGCCGATTTCTCAAAAGCTGTGCGCATCGCTTTGGCTCGCGTGCGTGGATCTTACGCCATTGTGGCGATTTGTGCAGATTGTCCGGATGAACTCGTCGCCGCTAGGCTGCAAAGCCCTCTCCTTGTTGGCCTCGGAAACAATATGAATTTTGCTACGAGCGACATTTCGGCTGTCCTCCCTTACACGCGACGATTTATCTTCCTTGAGGATGGCGATTTCGTGCGCATGACGCATGATGCGGTTTCGCTGTTTGATGCTCAGGGAAAAATAATCACGCGTGAGGCAAAAACAATCGAATGGGATATCAGAGCCGCCGAAAAACAAGGCTATCCGCATTATATGCTCAAGGAGATCTTCGAACAGCCGGCAAAAATTACCGATACATTTCGTGGGCGCATCTTGAGTGAATCCGCTGAAGTCAATCTTGACGCCCCCGTCAATGCGCTGGAACTCGAAAATGTCAGCCGAATTCAAATTGTGGCATGTGGTACCAGTTATCATGCAGGATTGCTCGGCAAATACATGATCGAAAAAATGGCCAGGCTTCCCGTTGACGTCGATGTCGCAAGCGAATACCGTTACCGTGATCCCATTCTTAAGCCTGATGACGGCTTCATTGCGATCAGTCAGAGCGGCGAAACGGCGGATACGTACGCTTGTGTTAAAATGGCTCGCGCTGCGGGAGCCAAGATTCTCGCGATTTGCAATGTCATGGATTCAAGTATCGCTCGCGCAAGTGATGCCGCTTTCTATACGCGCGCTGATCCTGAAATCGGCGTCGCTTCCACAAAGGCGTTTACGACGCAGGTCGCTTCCCTGGCTCTCCTTGCCATTCACCTCGGCCGTAAAAGAAACTTCCTCGATGCTGAACGCGCAAGGACTTGTCTTGAAGCACTACGACGCGTCCCTTCCGAAATGGAAGTCATGCTCGAACAATCGGACGACGTTCGTAAAACCGCACAAAAACTTTTGCGCGCGAACTCTTTTCTTTACCTCGGCAGAAATGTTCATTATCCAATTGCACTTGAAGGGGCGCTCAAACTCAAGGAAATTACTTATATCCATGCTGAAGCTTACCCAAGTGGTGAAATGAAACATGGCCCCATCGCACTCATTGATGATCGATTGCCTGTCATCGTCATTGCGCCCAAAAATTCTACATACGAAAAAACATTGTCAAATTTACAGGAAGTGCGTGCGCGTGGAGGTAGAATTATTAGTATTGTTTCGGAAGGCGACGAGGATTTAAGCAAACTCTCTGAAGCCTATTTTACTATTCCAAATTGCGATGAGTTTGTTCAACCGCTTTATAGCGTCATTTATCTTCAGTTGCTCGCTTATCACATTGCGGATTTGCTAGGGCACGATGTCGATCATCCGAGAAATCTTGCTAAATCCGTTACGGTCGAATAAATGAATAAATATATTTATATTATTACGAGTTTATTATTATTATTTGCCATCCAAACTGCCCCTAAATCCGTTTATGCACAGGATGACCCCATTATGATTGAAGTCAGACGCGATGAGGCTCATCCTGTTTTGCGCGGGTTTTCTGAACTGGCCTTCGGTACGGTTTTGGGGACGGCCGTGGCTGGCGTGCCCATTATTTCCGGTGTTTTTATTAATCCATTTAAGCTCGAAGGCCCACTTATTGCCGCTGCGTTACTCTATCCTGCCGGTGTCGCGAGCGGTGTTATTTTGGGTGGCTATTTGACGCAATCTTATTCTAATTATTGGGCGCCCTTTGTCGGTGCTTACGCAGGCGCCATCGTCGCTGATATTACGGCGTTCTTTTTGTCTGACGATTATCCCATCATGTCCGCTATCCTCGTCATTGCATTGCCCATCGTGACTTCCGTGATCGCCGCAGAGGCGTCGCACGCACACGAAAAACATGATGCCTATTATCCTTTTTTGCTCACGATTCCTTTTTAATACCATGCGATGACGCGATTGCTTTGCAATAGCGGCAGAAAGAGGGCGTATCAAGCCATAGAGACGTTTCGTGAAACGTCTCTGTTTCGTGATTCGTGAAACGTTTCTGTTTCGTGAAACGTCTCTGTTTCGTGAAACGTCTCTATGGCGCGATAGCCCGAAACGCAGGGCGTATCGAGCTTTTGGCGAGATAGCCCGCGCCCCAGATATAAATTATATATTTATAAGATTTATATATTTATTAATATTAATTTGATTTGCCAGCGTTATCTTGCTTCTTCATGCCCATACGTCGGAAAACTTTTTCAATTTCAACAATGGGAATGACCGTTATTGCCAGGCCCATGGCCGTCAAATATTCCATCAATGATATGGGTTGGAAGGAGAATAATTTGCTCAAGAATGGGATAAAAATAACGGCAGCTGTGATGAGTAGCGAAACGACAAGGGTGCCCCAGAGCCACATATTTTGTTTTTTGAGGCTAAAGAGCGACTGGTTGCGTGAGCGTAGATTAAAGGAGTGGAAGATTTCAATCATGCTCAGGGTCAAAAATGCCATGGTCATACCATCTGACGATTCTGCAATGGCCCATTCGCCGCTTTCGATGCGGTGGCCGACAAAATAGCTCGTAACCGTGATGGCTGCGATAATAAAGCCTTGGAAAATGACATCGAAGCCCAAACCATCAGCGAAGATGCTTTCTTTTCTGTCTCTGGGGGGACGTTGCATGACGCCTTTTTCGGCACCTTCCATGCCGAGTGCGATGGCAGGCATCGTATCCGTGATCAAATTGATCCACAGGATGTGTACAGGTTTGAGGATAGTAAAGCCCATCAGTGTGGCGGCAAACACAGCCAAGACCTCTGCCATATTGGCCGACAGCAGAAACTGCACAGCTTTGCGAATATTATCGTAGATGCGTCGTCCTTCGCCAACGGCGGATACGATTGTCGCGAAATTGTCATCAGTCAAAATCATATCGGCGACGGATTTGGTGACATCTGTACCTGTGATGCCCATGCCCACGCCAATATCAGCGCTCTTGATCGAAGGGGCGTCATTGACACCGTCGCCTGTCATGGCTGTGACCATGCCTAAATCCTTCCAGGCATTGACGATACGAACCTTGTTTTCAGGCTGAACGCGTGCATAAACCGAAAACTTTCGCACGTCATGCGCGAAGTCTTCATCCGATATGGCATCGAGCTCGGCACCGGTAATGGCCATCTGACCCGGTTTCAAAATGCCGAGGTCTTTGGCAATGGCCGTGGCGGTATCTTTGTGATCACCGGTGATCATAATGGGACGAATGCCGGCACTGCGGCACTCTCCGATGGCGTCCTTGACTTCTGGGCGAATCGGATCAATCATGCCGCACATACCTATCCACGTCAGATTTTGCTCAAGCGCTTCGGGGGCGTTGGATGCCGGCCGCGTGTCATACATGCGCTGTGCCGCGCCGAGGACGCGCAGCGCTTGGTCCGCCATGGCTTTGTTCGCTTCAAGGATTTGTTTTCGATGATCCTCTGTAATGGGAACGGTTTGGCCATTCTCCCAGATATGGGTACAACGGCGCAAGACTTCATCTGGCGCACCCTTGGTAAACTGAACAAAGCCGGATTCACGCTGATGTATGGTCGTCATCATCTTGCGTAACGAATCAAATGGCGCTTCGTCAACGCGTGGCAAATCGGCTGACAACGTCGCTTTGGGCATGCCGTTTTTATTGGCGTCATTGACAAGTGCACATTCGGTGGCTTCGCCGACAGCTTCCCCATTTTCAAGCGTTGCATCCGAACACAAGGCCATGGCTGTCATCAATAGTTTTTCATCACCGGTGACTTTTTTGACGACGGTCATCTTGTTCTGCGTCAGTGTACCGGTTTTGTCCGAACAGATGATTTGCGTACAGCCGAGTGTTTCAACGGCAGTCAGTTTGCGGATGATAGCGTGCTTTTTGCTCATTCTGGTCACGCCAATGGAGAGCAGCACCGTAACGACTGCACTAAGCCCCTCAGGAATGGCCGCGACTGCCAGAGCAACGGCAATCATGAAGGTGTCGAGCACCGCGCCGCCACCATTACGCACCAGATTGACGATAAAGACGAACGCACAAATCACAAGAATCATGACGGAAAGCTTTTTGGAAAGCTCGTTCAGTTTGACTTGCAGCGGCGTTTCTTCTTCTTTTGCACTCGAAAGCGCGTTGGCAATGGCACCCATTTCCGTATGCATGCCCGTGCCCGTGACGACTGCATGTCCACGGCCATAAGTCACGATGGAGCCCATGTAGACCATATTTTTTCGGTCACCCAAAGACACATCCCCGTTGTCAGCGGCCTTCAGCGTATCACTCTGCTTCTCAACATCCGTCGATTCGCCCGTCAACGGGGCTTCCTGCGTTTTCATGGAAGCACATTCTACGATACGCGCATCGGCTGGAACAGCATCACCCGCTTCGAGTACCAGAAGATCACCAGGAACGACTTCATCGGCACGGACGGTCTTTTGGTGGCCGCCACGGATGACTTTCGCTGTCGCAGCCGTGGTCTGTTGCAATGCTTCAATGGCCGCTTCCGCTTTGCTCTCCTGATAGACGCCCAGACAGGCATTAATCAGCACGACGGCCAAAATAATTCCTGTATCGGCGAGGCTTTCGCCACCATAAATCGCCGTCACTGCGCTCACACCAGCGGCGATAATCAGCACGATCGTCATCGGATCTTTGAGTTCGCCAAGAAATTTCTTGAGTATGCTCTCTTTGGGGGCTTCTTTCAGCTTGTTGGGACCATGCTTTTGTAGCCTGGATGCAGCTTCCGCATCCGTTAGCCCTTCCATTGAGGACCCAGTTTCTTTGAGTACAATTTCTTTTTCTTCCAAGTAGGGTTTCATGTGATTTTCCTTAGAGATGAGACGTTCCACGAGTAAAGATATGCCACGGAACGTCTATCGGGTAGGGACATGGGGCTCGCCTATGCGCCTGCGGTGCATACGGCTCGCTTGGGGCGGCTATTGGGTGCGTCAGACGTATGTGGATACGTTCGGGCGAACGTGTCCACATACGTCGCACCCAATACGCCGCCCGCCCGCCGCTATCCCTGACGGGATACGCGGCGGGGATACGGCTGTGTGGGGATGCGTAAGGTTTTGC
>JAFOHE010000335.1 GCA_017421975.1 Pseudomonadota bacterium | reverse complement strand
CGACTCGGATTATCAGAAGATATGTCCATGGGCCAAAACAACCACATCTGGCGATATATGGCCGGATGAGCTTACGGATGCAGCGGTCGAAATATTCGCTTCGGAAGCCAATAACCGCGAACAAAGACGAAAAAAACGAGAAAAACGAGAAAGCAATAATAAGAGATAATTTGTGGAACCCCTACGGGGTTCGATTCAGGGAGATTCCCTTGATCCCCCGGTAGTCGCCTTCGGCTCCAACCGGGGGCTACAAATCTTGAAGCCCTTGTATGGTTTGCATGTTGACAAAGTCTTTCGTGTCTAGCTAACACGAAAAGAGGGATAAGCAGTGCGCTATGCCCTAGAGGCCTGTTTCAGACAATGACCTCATCCCGTAGATAGCGCGCTCATCCCTCACTTTTGCCCATCAGACGCTGAACGGTATCATAGGGCACGCTGATGCAAACAGCGTTGACCCTGAATTTACAAGGAAAGTGTGAGCAGAGGCAAGACCATTCCATCATCAGGGAGAAAATTATGTTCGTGTTAGGCATTGACG
The DNA here is from genome assembly GCA_017421975.1 of Pseudomonadota bacterium. Lineage (GTDB taxonomy): Bacteria > Myxococcota_A > Bradymonadia > UBA4248 > UBA4248 > RGIG464. The sequence continues at coordinate 9,356 of JAFOHE010000335.1, read as the reverse complement.
TATCAAGAGTAAAGCTCGACTGCTATATATCCTCCGAAGTTGAGGAAAAACCTAGGCATTCAAGCATGTTTCAGATCGAAAACTCTTTGAAAGGATTTGAAAAAATGACCTTCATGTTGGCCAAAAAAGGACTTTCCTTGGAGTCTTTCACTGTTGTTTTGGAACCGACCAACACTTATCATGTCGATCTAATCTATTGGCTACTATTTCGAAAAGATCATCGACTACGTCATCGAAAGCAACCGTACTGCTTATCAGAAGAGCTTTATGCACAAAAAGCCAATGTCTGTTTGGCAAATCCTAAGGATGTACACCATTATGCCAAAAGCCTTGGCCGTGACAGTAAAACAGATCGGCTAGATTGCTTTGCTTTAGCTCAGTTCGGATTGACTCGCAAAAAGTTACATATTTGGCAGCCGCCATCAAAAACCGTTAGACAGTTGGACGCACTAATTCGACTACGAAACCATATTGTATGTGATCGTGTTAGGGAAGAAAATCGTTTGGATTCCTTGCCGAGCGAAGAAATTTGTTTTGTTGGTAATTATCTGCAACAGCAAATTGACCTATTTAAACAACAGGAAGCTATGGTTAATGCTGAAATTCAAAAGCTTATTGCCAAAGATAAAGCCTTAAAACCAATCAATGCCAGATTGCGATCTATTCCTGGCATTGGGCCTGTTGTTGCTTCATTTCTGATTGTTTTGTTTAGTAACAGAGATTTCCAAAATGGCATGCAAGCAGCAGCATTTTGTGGCTTAATACCTAAAGAGTATCAATCAGGGACTTCTATTGAAGGCAAACCAAGAATGACTAAAAGAGGGCCTGGCTATATTAGGGCTGGCCTGCGAGTGGCGGCAACAGCTGTTTTGGTAACTAAGAAACCTAACCCACTTAAAGAGTACTATGAAAGGTTAGTTGAGTCAGGAAAAGCCAAAGCATCAGCTTTAGGTGCGCTGATGCATAAGTTAGTCATTGTTGCATTCGCAATATGGCGTGATGAAGTTGAATATCAGTATGGTAATCCATAAATTAACGGCATTGCTTCCATAATAGCTACCCCACCTTTCTTTCTGGATGGGGGGTTGGGGGAAAACTCTTTCTTTGGGTACAAAGAAAGAGGTCTCCCCCAAGATTGCGGCCTATAACCAGACGCGATATGGCATCACACTCAATCAGGAACTCGGAGACAACAGGTTAAAAAACAACCGTTCAGCAAAAAATAATCACAAATCACTTGACTCAAACCACGGTATCTACGGGCTTTTTAATTGATACATCAAACCTCGTCATGTTTAAAACATACGTAAACAATATAAACATGATGATTAGTTATCAACAAAAACCAAAGAAAACAACTATTTTGGGCATTGCTGTCTAAAAGTTATCGTCACTATTATCGAGAATCCAGGATTTAAAAGTTCGGTATGCAAAGTTAATATATACTCCCTTATTAAACAATTCTCTCCATAAAGCAGATACCTGTTCTCCCTGAGTAATGGAGTTTGTAGAAACGAAACCACATTTTGTATCTGTATTTGCTATCGTATTAGCTGCAATCACATACCAACCACTAACAAAATCAAGTTCACCTGCTCTCTTATTTCTTGGAAACAGATTCATCAGGTCTGTTTTCTGTGATTTATTCATCCAACGTGCCCCAATAAACGGCGGATTTCCCATGATGTAGTCGAATGACCTCACCCCCGCCCGCTCTGCGGGCACCCCCTCTCCATTCTGGAGAAGGGGATTGGACAAGACAGACTCAATGAGTTTTTTTACATTTGCGACGGTGACGGCAAAGTCGTTGATCTCGATGCCGTAGAACTGATGGATATTGACTTTGATGGGATTGATCTGTTCAAAGCCTAATAGCTTCTGACCGTGGTGCCGCAGTGTGATCACCTCGTTTTCGAGACGGCGCAGGGAGATATAAGTTTCGGTGAGGAAGTTGCCCGATCCACACGCAGGATCTAGGAATGTGAGAGAGGCGATTTTGTTTTGAAATACTTCGAGCTTCTGGATGAGCTTGTTATTTTGTTTTTCCTGTTTGATCTGCTCAAATTCGGCTTTTAGATCATTCAGGAACAACGGATCGATAACTTTGTGTATGTTATCGATACTCGTGTAGTGCATGCCGCCTGACCGGCGCGTTTCGGGGTTTAATGTGCTCTCGAACACCGCGCCGAATATCGTCGGGGAGATTTCAGACCAGTCAAAGCCGAGGGAGGCTTCTTTGAGCAGGAGTTCAGACATGGCCTCGTCAAAAGGCGGAATGTCTTCGCCGGGGTGTTGTTGGAACAGCGATCCGTTGACGTATGGAAATTCTTTGAGTGTGGCATTCAAAAAACGCGGTCGTTCTTCAATCTTTGTGTCGAGCGTTGTGAAAAGGTCTCGCAATGCACCATTCATTTGGCTGGGCTTGAACTGCGCCATGTAATCATAAAACTGGTCTTTTGAAAAAATACCCGCATCTTCGGCATAGAGACAGAAGACGAGGCGGACACAGAGAACGTTGAGGGAATGGAGATCGGCTGCAGAGACCTCACCCCCTAAATCCCCCTCTCCATGCTGGAGAGGGGGACTTTGAGTCTTTGATTTACGTGGTGTTTTGCGTTCTCCCCCTCCCTCTCCAGAATGGAGAGGTGAGGGGGAGATGTCAGCCGATAGGCTGACAGAGGGGGTGGGTGAGGTCTGATATTGCTTCAAGAATGCATCGTACAGCTTCCCGACAAGTTCACCCGCCTTAATCGATATTTCGAGTTCGCGCTTGAGATGCGCCTTGCCGTCCTTCCCCCGGTGCCATCATACCACAAAAGGATGCCTGTGCGTATCGAGCCAGTAGAGACGTTTCGTGAAACGTCTCTCTGGTGAGATAGCACAGGCAGAGCGGCGTATTTCAAAATAGTATCCACAGAATTATCTAAATATACAATCATGATAACGCAATATTTAATACAACGCCACAATGATTATGATGGCTTGTTTACAAATGATTCGTCATTTATTTCTATCTTATATATATTTTACAACAACCTCATTCGTCATCGTCACTCCCCGACTTTTCCCCCACATCCAGCCGACACACATGGGAAATAGCTAGATGCAACGCCTTTTGATGTTTGGATAACTTGCCCCAATCCTATTCCTATGGTAATTAAGCCAATGGAAAGCGTGTTTTGCGTATTCGTCCCCGAACGATGAAATGCGTATATCTCATATTCCTTATTGGAAATGTAAATATCATTGAGAGCCAGAAGTTAAAATGACAAAAAAGAGTCTTTCATACATCCTTCTTTCGATGTTCTGCATTGGATGTGCAGAAGCGACAACGACACAGCCTGAATGTGAAACAAATGCCTGTGGCTCGTGTGGCGCGCTCAACCATGCCCCCAACGATGTTTGTGAAGGTGGTACGTGGCAATGCAACAGCAAAGGCAATATCGAGTGTGTACCGACACCATCGACCAATCCCTGCGGCGGCACAACCCGCTTGGATTTACACGGTACCGATTGCGGTGACTGTGGCACGTATCAATGTGACGGCCTTGACGCATTAAAATGTGACGATCCAGGCAAAAATGCCTGCGGCGCTTGCGACACACTCGAATATGCGCCAGGCGATCCATGTCAAAATGGCACTTGGACGTGCGATAACGACGGAAAACTGATCTGCAAAGAAACCATCCACCAACAGGAGCCAAACGCCTGCGGCGGAATGACAGAAATCGGCACACCCGGAACCGATTGCGGCGTCTGCGGTAAATACGAATGTGCTGGCCCGGACGCACTCAAATGCAACGATCCAGGCAAAAATGCCTGCGGCGGATGCGACGCGCTTCTGCATCAGCCGGATGAACCATGCGGCGACTGCGGCAAATATACCTGTGACACAACCGATTCCGTGATCTGCGACGATCCCGGAAAAAACGCATGCGGCGGATGTACGCCACTCACAGCCATCCCTGACACACCTTGTGGAAATGGCGAATGTGCAACATGGACGTGCGACGGAACCGAAAACATCATTTGCGGTAGCCATGACATGAACGCATGCGGTGGGTGCGACACGCTTGATCATCTACCCGGCGATCCGTGCGAAGGCGATCACGCTTGCTGTACATGGCAATGCGATGATCATGGCGGAATCACAAAAGACGACCAGCCCGAAAATGCTTGCGGCGGATGCGGAACACTCGACCACATTCCCTCAACGCCATGTGAAAATGGTTATGGCATCTGGACGTGCGATCCCTCAGATGTTGACAAAAACACACTCACATGCACTTGCGACACGCACAACGAATGTGGTGGTTGCGATCTAAGCCAAAACCTTGGTGACCGCTGCTGGATGTGCGATCACGGCTTTGATGGCGACTCCGAAGGAACCATCGAATGTCACGGGGAAACGATGTTCTGCAAAGATTCACGCGGAGATACGCCCAAAACAGCCTTCAGTTTTGGTACGCACAAAGATTCTGAAGACGATACCTTCGAATGGGCCGACGAACTACAGTACGATGACGATACCGACTTCTATTATTTTGAAAACGTCGAAGATGTCATGTTCGGAATGCTAAAACCTGAATTCTGGATCCCTTATGATCGTGGCTTCAAACTCTGTGTCTATATCCACGAAAATAGAAGCCCGGCTTCCGTAAGCTACACATGCTCCGGCACAGGCCAGGATGAAGTCATCGGAAAAATGACCGTCTCCGCAACAGAACCCGCACAACTCGTCCTCGGTGACGGTACCGTCTATACAGGCTTTTGTACAAAACCCTCTGACACTGCCGAATATAAATATATTCAAATAAGCGGTTTCAAATCGACTGCAACGAATTCTTTTTCCGCTTATCTCAGCGTCTCTTCGGATGGCACCAACACATCCGAATGTCGTCAATATTATTTGAGATATCGTTTTTAATATAAAAAACGGCCTTTGCTTTCCAATGGTTTTGAAGCGCAAAGGCTCAAAAAAAAGCCCTGCGTATCGCACGGGCGATAGCAGGGCTAGCGAAGGCATATCGCGCAAGCGATAGCCTGAGCGGCGTCAGGCGTATGTGCAAAGCACATAGCCTGCGCCACCAAAAATCCCCTTACGCCTTGTTATTGGAACCCAGGACGTTGATGATTTTATGCATATAAAGTTTTTTCATTTCGTCACGTGCAGGGCCGAGGTATTTGCGGGGATCAAACTCACCAGGCTTGTCACTGAAAACCTTGCGGACAGCGGCCGTCATGGCGAGGCGGGAATCGGAGTCGATGTTGATCTTGCAAACGGCGGATTTGGATGCTTCGCGAAGCTGTTCTTCGGGGATACCGACGGCATCGGGAAGTTTGCCACCATTTTCGTTGATCATCTTGACGTATTCCTGCGGAACTGACGAAGAGCCGTGAAGGACAATGGGGAAACCGGGGAGTTTCTTCTCAATCTCATGAAGGACGTCGAACGCGAGCGGAGGCGGAACGAGAAGACCCGTCTTGGGATCGCGCGTGCACTGTTCCGGTTTGAATTTATATGCACCGTGCGACGTACCAATCGAAATGGCGAGGGAATCACAGCCCGTGCGCGTCGCAAAGTCAATGACTTCTTCTGGACGCGTGTAGTGCGATTCTTCCGCCTGAACTTCGTCTTCAACACCAGCAAGTACGCCAAGTTCGGCCTCGACCGTGACATCGTGGGCGTGGGCATATTCCACAACCTTGCGCGTCAGGGCGATATTGTCTTCATAAGGAAGCGAAGAGGCATCAATCATGACAGAGGAGAAGCCCATGTCCACGCAGCTCTTGCAAAGCTCAAAGCTGTCACCGTGGTCAAGATGAAGCACAATCTGCGGATTTTCCCAGCCAAGTTCCTTCGCATACTCAACGGCACCTTCGGCCATATAGCGAAGAAGCGTCTGGTTCGCATAATTACGGGCGCCCTTCGACACCTGCAAAATCACAGGGGACTTCGTCTCGGCTGCAGCCATAATAATGGCCTGAAGCTGTTCCATGTTGTTGAAGTTAAAGGCTGGAATGGCATAACCGCCGGCAACGGCTTTCGCAAACATTTCACGTGTGTTGACAAGCCCGAGTTCTTTGTAGCTGACCATGGATATTTCTCCTTTGTGTGTGAATAAACATCCCGCCAACATGGCGGGACAAACGTTTTACACATGAAATTACGCCTTTTGACACTTTTCTGTCAACGATAACAATATAATGATACAAAATCACTTGAGCCAACGAAGCCACGAGGATGACGGATAGCGGCTCTCAAATGCTTCCAGCTGTTTGTCCGCCTCCGCCTGCTGCTTCGTCTGACGAAGCGTAACAATCGACAAATACCACGCTTCCTCGACTTCGGCACCCCGTCGTGATGAACCAATAAGCGCATACCACACTTTCAAGGCTTCCGCGTGATTTCCGTTCAAGGCATGCGCCTCGCCGAGTTTGAGCTGAACACCAAAACGATGCGCATCGTCCGACAGACGGAGCAAGGATTCAAGCACGTGCATGTCCTCCGACGAAACCTTGGATCCACGCTTGCCTTTGCCTGAATCCGCCAAAGTCAGCTGCATGAGCGTATCGACGGCATCCAAAAGCGGCTTGGACAACTCTGCATAAACTTCCGGCGTCACAGCGCTTCGCGCCGCACCGTCTGCTGTTCCAAAGGCGAGCGCAAGATGCTTGAGAAGGCGTATATTATGCGTCACAGCGCCATGCTTCACGAGTTTCAAAAGGTATGCCCGCTTTGCCTTCGTCTCCGCATCCGAACGCCCCGACGACATCGACATGAGATTGACGGCGCGTTTGGCAACACCAAGCATGTCCCCGCGCTGTAATAAAATGACGGCCTCTAGCTCGGCATACCAGCTCACCGACGCCTTAGGTTCCGAAATCACTGCCTGTAAAAAAGCAAGACGGCGGTCCGTATGCGCATCCGGTCGAAGCTCAAATCCGACATGCGGACGCAAGGCATCATCAAGACCTTCTTTGTATAACAGTGTCCCTAATGGCGCCATGCGCAAAAGAAGCTGCGAACGTACACCTTCCGAAAGACGGCGGATATCTATCGCATCCAGATGATTCCTCGCCATCGCATAGCGATTCGCCTCGGCTTCTGATATGGCCAACACGGCAAGAATATTATCATCGACAAGTTCAGGGGCTTCCTGCGCCACGCGTTCAAAAAATAAATACGCTTCCGGATGAACCTCATCTTTCAGGCAAAGCATGAGCGATTCACGCGTGCCTTTCGTGTGCATCAGCGTTGCAAAAGCATCATCCTGCGCTGCGACAAGACACAAATAACGACGCTGCTCTGCCAACAGTTTCGACGCGTCTTTCAATACGCGACGCCAGCGCTCTAACTGGTCTTTATCCGACGCTTGCCGATCACGCGCTATCAGCGAAAGAATGAGATTGCGGCTCCCCATTGGGTCACACCCCTTCATCGACGAAACCTTTTTGTCCGCCTCCATAAGGTAGCGGTTCAAATTCTCCCGCGCCGTAAAACCATCAATATCACCACGGTTATCCACATAAATGCCATCACAGGCACTCTGCGCGATCCAGTTCGTGCAGTTCTCCGCTTCTGCCGTCGAACCAAAGTCACTCGTAAAACACTGTTCATAAAGCTGCTTGTCCCGTTCACGTCGTTCCGATAAACCCGTCGGCGTCTGGCCATACACGATTCCTGATGCAAAAAATAACAATACACATGCAACCACACCCAATGCACGCTTCCTTCGTCGCGCAAAATGTAGTAAAGGTTGCGACTTTGAAAAAAGTGAAGTAAATGGAAATAGCGTTTTGCTTTCGTTCAACTTTTTCATGGAGATCACCATGCCTGCAAAAAAAGAAAGTGGAGAAAAAAAATCCTCTTCGCGTAAGAAAAAATCAACGGCTGCACCTGCAGTCAGCGTCACAGAAACCAGCGTAACAAGTAACGACGAAACGACAGCGGCTGTCGAAGTTGCGCAAACGCCGTCAAATGTTCCCTCTAACGAGGTTGAAACAAGTGTATCTTCTGACAACGCTTCTGATGCGAATGTCTCCGCTTGTACAGAAGAATCCAACGACGTTCAAGCAAAAGACAACGATGTCAAGACAGAAAATGATGAAACGCCAACACCCGTCGTCGATACCATTCCGCGCTATGACATTATGATTACGAGCGAACGTCCGGGATACAAACCGCCAAAAGCCGCCTTTGCTGCCATGGTCAACCAGCTCGCATACAGACAGTTCGGCGTCCCCGTCGAAGAGGCTGTCGCAGAAAAATGGGTCGAAGTCTATTTCGAACCCGGCGTCGCCGCACACGAAATCTTCATCGAAAAAGCTTATAGCTCCCCACACCCCGTCTTTATGGAGATCTGCCTCAAATGCGCTGACAAGCCGTTCAACTGCGATTATTCCAAAACGCCACTCCGTCCACTCTACTGGGCCATCGAAATCCGCGGGTCCCGCTACAAAGATATCCTCGGCTCCTTCCGAAAAATCTTCCAGGACGCCTTCAACCTCCGTATCGAAACAGCTGTCCGCGATTTTACCAATCTCCCCGAACATCGATCCATACCCGTCGAAGAACTACCGCCTGAAAAGAAAAAACATGAAAAAGGTCTCGGACTCGTCGGTACAAACGTCGAAGAAATGTAATCTACTCTGCTTAATTAGGAGCAATTATGGAAATTTTTCTTATCATCGTCGGCATCATTCTCATCATCGTCGGCATCGTCGGGTTCTTTAAAGTCAAAGCCTCTCAAGACAGACTCGCTCAGCTCGGCGCTTCCTCAAAACAAAAATTGGGTGAACTCGTCCCCATCCTCATGCAGACAAAAGCTGATATGAGCGATCTCGGCGATGAAAATATCATCTCGGAAAATGCCACTGTCATGGGACAACCTCAGTGCCAAAACCCACTCAGAAGCCCTATCGCAGGCATCCCGTGTATTTTTTATAAATATAAAGTTGTCTATAAAACGACAGAACGTTATCAGGAAACAAATTCTGAAGGTAATACCGAGTGGAAAACGCGTACGCACGAACAAACCATCGACCAGGGCACAAATAGTACCGTTTTTGCCATCAATGACGGCACCGGTTCCATTATGGTCGATCCCAAAGACGGTACCTTTGAAGGACTTACCAAAACTGTCGATAAAACCGAAACCAACTTCCAGCGCAATGGCAATGGCGTTCAACTCGGCAATCTCATGGTCAGCCTCGCAAACTTAGGCACCGCCGTCGCAAATGCCGTCGCGACAAGCAATATGAATAACGGCATGATGAACAACATGAACGGTATGAATAACATGAGTGCTATGAATAACGGCATGATGAACAACATTTCCAGATGGCACTGAATT
>JAFOHE010000334.1 GCA_017421975.1 Pseudomonadota bacterium | reverse complement strand
GTGCGTATGGAGCGAAAGCGAAATAGCACCGAAACCCGTGCGTATGGAGCGAAAGCGAAATAGCACCGAAACCCGTGCGTATGGAGCGAAAGCGAAATAGCACCGAAACCCGTGCGTATGGAGCGAAAGCGAAATAGCACGGGAAGCCGTGCGTATGGAGCGAAAGCGAAATAGCACGGGAAGCCGTGCGTATGGAGCGAAATAGCACGGCAATCACAAAGGACATGAACACCATGAGTTGTCATTAAACATGTTTAATACAACAATACTATTATTACATGATACCTACGTGCGTGATCATGTTATTATTCTACACGCAGCGGATGAACAGACGAAGGCGTATCAAGAAAAATACGATTCCCTAAGCGAATAAGCTTTGTCGCCATTACTGGCAAAGGGAAGGCGGCCAATTGTTTTCCCGACGTTAACTGAAGAACAATGATAGCTCGATCCATGAGAAGAATAAGACTGGAGCCAAATGTCATAAAATCACGTGGCATCGAGGCGAGACGATATTTCCAAAGAGGTTGAAGCGTCGAAGCATTCACGCCTAACAAATAACCGCCTGCTTCCGTAAAGACGATGACGTTATCCAGCCCGCAATGCAAATTTTCAGTATTAAACGTATTCAGTACCCAATTAAACTCGCCTGTTGCAATATCCATAAAGAGCAACTGTGCCGGATTCATAGAGAAAGCGAGCGTCGATTCATTCTGGCAACTTCGGCGTTCATTGATGCGCGACTGTACGGGCGCCAACCGATGCACATAGAGCAAATGACCTTCGCGGGAGATAGAAAAAGCGGCCTGATCCATCACGAACGTCATCGCATTCGGCGTTACCGCAAAAGCGCGTACCATCCCCTGTTGTGGAAGCGTCTTCCATCGAGGCAGCCCCGTTTTTCGATCCAGGCAATGTATCTCGCTCTTTCGCGCATCTGAAAGTTTTTCACCATTCCACAAACAGATGATATCGTCATCCATGTAATGCCCGAAATTGTCACGGGTCACTGGCGTCTCAAAATGAATCCCCGTTTTCCAGGAATGATCAGCAGCCATTGGCTGATAATGCAGTTCGACATCGTTCTGCGTACTTTGGGAAAAAACGAACGTGGCATCACGACTGCAAGACAGAGAAAGCACGGGGGAAACAGAGAGGGGACGATGCGCAACAGATGATGTATGAAGAGGCGCAATATAAGTCTGCCCGGCCTTCTGGTAAGCGATACACCCCTCTGGATAGTACTGATGCTCAGGAAATGAGAGTGTTTCTGCAATATCATTGGACAAACGCGTCGTGATCAATCCCTGTGAACGCGCCCAAGCCGTCGGTTCACCATCTGCCGAAACGGTCAGCGTAGGAAACTTATCCTTGAACGCTTTCCAAAAAGCCTGATTAATTTTTTGATCTTCGTCGGCATAATGTTCATCTCGGAATTTGAAATTAAAACTTGCCCATGATGAAGTCATGTTTCTGGGCAACCCCAAATCCACCGAAATATCGAATGAAGCACGTGTGCGCTGAGGTGCAGTTTTAGAAGTTTTTCGCAAGCGTTCGCTAGAGCGCTTAAACAGGATATTGAGGCTAGCCCAAGCGTCCTGAATTGGATCATTTTTTTTGGCACGACGGAGTTCAAATGGTTCTGGCGTATGAGACGTAATCATATTCCATAACCGATCTTCGATATCTTCACCAGCGATGCGACCGATTCGCGTTGTTCTAATATCCATGTTTACGCGAATAATTTTTTTTTGATTGGCCTGAGCAAAATCACTCAAACGCACCTGTTGTGCCTCAGGAAGCGGATAAGGCATTGCTGATGCCTGTTTCATGACATCAATGGTCATCACACCAGGCGCAGGATGCTCAGTTTGAGGCTCAGGTGAAGTCGATAGCGGCGTTGATGATACCTGAATATGTTCAGATGCAGGCGCATCACATCCCGCATCAATCCCCGCAAAAAAGACGGCAACCATCATCCATACCGTCCAAAACGATCTCGTGTGTGTCGATAAATGGTTCAAAGCAAACAACAGGAATTCTTTAAAACGTTGATCATCGCAAAAACAAAAAGGGTTTAGTTCGTAGAACTAAACCCTATAGCAAGCAAGGAAGCAGCTTAGAGATTGAAAATCACGTGTGCACCGTGTTTAAACGCTTTATAATTAACGCCTGCTGGCAAAATCGCACGACAAGATTTATTGGCGCAAGAGGACGTTGTCACTTTAATATTTGTACCTTCGATGATGCCGACATCACCTGCTTCAATACCTTTATCTTTGCCGACACCAGTAATTTTGATTTCAGCCGTACCATCGTCTTGAGGCGTAATAATCGTAATTGAGCCGGTAACTGTCACGCCAGAAGATTTGGGTGCCGGAGCTGGACTTGAGGACGAAGAAGATTTGGATTTAGATTTCTTAGGCGCTGGTTCAGGATCTGGCTCGGGTTCAGGTGCTCGGACAACCACTTCTTCTTCCACCTGTCGCGGGCTAAAACTCGTGGCCAACGTGTAAATGGATTTACCAGAAGTTGCAAACGTCTGGAAGTAATAGATGCCGGGTTTGACAGGGAAGTTCGGGAATTCATAAAACCCCTGTCCCTGAACAAAGGACTGTCTCAGCAGTGCACGTTCTTCAGAATCATAGATATTCCATCCACCTTGAATCGTTTGCGGGGTATCAAGATTAAGCGTAATTGACATTACGCCGGCTTCAGCAACAACGATATAACGCCAGTCTTCCTTATCGCCGGCATCAAAATTGAGACGATCGTCAATCTGAGGCATACCAAAGATAAGACCCAATGCACCTTCACGCGTTGCGTCTGTATCGAAGGTGAGAGCAGCTTCCGACTGCGTTTCAATCGCGGCATTGGCACCGCTATCTGAGCCATCAATGACACAGCCATTCAGCATGGAAAGGGCAAATAAACTACCGGCACTTAACCAGGCTATTTTACGAAACATTGGATCTTCCTCTACGTGTTGGAGATGAGATTAAGGCACGAAGCCAAAAGGACATGACCGAGTTCTTTATAACCGAACCCCCCACAGTCGTCAAGATAAGGGGATGTATCGGACGGATTCCGCATCCGATACCTATAACGTAAAAACGCGCAAGATCATTCACACTTTATGCGCACGTGCGCTTTCAAGCATGAGATCAAGGCCTTCGGCAAATTTTCCGCACTTCATCTGGCAGGAAGCAAGCAGAAGACGAAGGCGAGCATTGACCGGATCAAGTTTTCGAGCAGCCTTAATATAGTAAACGGCAGCGGGATAATCCTGACGAATAAGACAGATTGAGCCAAGGAGCGTGAGAACTTCAACGCTCTGATCATTTCTCAACGGCAGCGTTTTTCGGCAGGATTCAAGTGCCTTAATTGCATCGAGGTACTTTCTCTGTTTTGCGAGCGCAACGGCATAACGCGTATGTGCAGGCAAATAGCAGGGCATACGGTTCATGGCGTCTTTGAAATTCGTAGCTGCTTCCTGATACTGTTCCTGTTTGAGGAAATACTCGCCGCGTTCGACGAATTTCTGAACGTGAATGAGTTCTGAATCGGACATTTTCCTGGCTCCTATTCAAAGTCAAGCATCGCGAAACGGTTAGAAGGATCAATCTGTTTGTCGCCAGCAGCCAACTCAGGCGGCTGCGTTGCTTTGGCTGCCGGTGCAGGTTCTTCGTCACGGCTGGCCGCAGCTTTGGCAAAATCATTGGTCGTTGAGGACACCTGCGGATCATCCCCAGGCGCAGATTCTGCGATCGGCGGAGCTTCTTCTTCATCTTCCTCGGCTGCCGTCGGCGCCTCGTCAAACATGATGTAACCTCGATCACGGCTGTTATCGGCAAAAAGTTCCGCCATGGAAGGCGTCTCAACATGAGAAACCGGCGCCTTCGGTGCCGGCGCGCTTCGCCACGGTTTCGCATCAAGATCCATGCGCTCAGCCGGCGAAAGATTATCTTCGTCATCCCCATCGCTCGGATGCGCTTCTGCAGGTGCTTCCACTGCTACCGATGGTGCAGGACCATTCAAATCGAGTTCCATGCCGCCTATATTGACATACGTCGTGATCGGTGAAACGCGGAATTGATCCAGTTCCTCAAGATCAAGCGTCGATTTCAAAAATGACATCACCTGCGAGAAAGAATACCCCGTCAACTCTCGAAGCGTCTCAGGCTTGCTCAGGGCTGAATCGAGATTTACAGGTTCATTCAAAACATAAAGACGAATCAAATGCTCCATCAAATCAACGAGTTCTTCTTTGGAATAACGTTCTAATGCGGAGCGGATTTGGGCGTGTTCTTTTGTGGAAGCCATGGTCTTTCCTTAATATTTTGGGCTATTGCCAATGGGTTGATAATGCTGGGAATCGTTATAACAAGATCGGAATTTAGCGCATCGCGTCATCAAGATCGTGTAGACCGTATTTACAATCGATCAGTGCCGCGCCTCGGAAATCTGACATAATCACATTGACGCCGCGAAGGTCACAACGAATGAGGATCGCATCGCTGAAATTCGTGCCAAAGAGATTCGCATTCTTCAATGAAACATCAATCAGCATCGAACGCGTAAAATCCGCACGCGATAGCTCAAACGGACGATCCTTATCCTCGACAAAATTCGTCTGTGCCACAAGCGAATTGTCAAATTTCGCACCATAAGCATTACAGTTCTGAAACTGTGATTTGATGACTTTTGCACGACGAAACGAAATGTTCTGAATGGCAGAATCATAGAAAGAAGCATTCTCTACAACGCTTTCTTCGAGATCGTACTGCATCGCTTCACAATTCTGCATCGTCAGGCCATTAATCTCACTTCGGCGCATCACAAGCCCACGTAGAGCTGTCTGCGTCAGCTGAAGAGACTCCGCCGAGATTTCGTCGCACACAAGATCAGCCATGTTCATGCTGTGAAATAAGACATTTTTTAGCTGAACCCCCGTGAAATTCACACGCTTGATGATAAAATTGCGAATGGCGTAACTGTCAATTTCTCCACCTCTGACGGCATCCTGGAGATCCATTTCACTTGTCAGAAGATGATCGAAGTCTTTTAGGGATTTGGTTTCTGGAGGCATGATTACATCCTGTCAAAAAATTAAACAAAGGTCCAAGACACTCTATCATACTATGAATGTCACTTTTTTGGTAATCCTTATTAAAATCTGTATGAATTGTTTGTCGTTTTGGTGGTACTTTTTTGGGGGAATCAAAATGAAAGATCTTCTGCAGACACCCTATGAGGAAATGGTCATCGCATGCCTGAAAGACAGCGAAAAGGCAGACTACGACGCCATCGTATCTCAATATGTCCATTGTAATGAACGTAAACTCTTTGAGTTTGCAAATCAGCACGAAGTCGCAACGATTATCGCCATGCGTCTTCGACACCTCGGCAAATCTTCGCCGCTCTGGAATGGTCCAACCGATGACTGGAAATACCGTCTCACACAACGCTTCGAAAAACTGGATGCCCTCGTCTCATGCCTTGAAGCCTCAAACATCCGCGTCATGGCTCTAAAAAATGCAGCCATCGCACGTGCCATTTATCCCGTATGGGAAGAATGTCCCATGGGCAATTTTGATCTCCTCGTCCTGCCCGAAGATCTGGAGCGTACAGGCGTTATCTTTGCTGACAACGGCATGACACACGTTGAACATACAAAAAAATCATTTTCACAGGAATACCATGCAGAACTTTCGGACGATGAACTCTGGATCAAGCTTCAGACGCGCCCCTTTACAGATCTGACAGGAACGACAGACATGTCCGCTTTTGTTCGTCGTATGTTCGACCGCAGCCTTTCGGTCGATGGCACGCCCCTTCGCATCCCGTCACCCGAAGATCATCTGTTGCTGATTTGCATGAGCATTCTTCGACGGCGCTATGTCTGTGTGCCAGGCATACGCATGTACACCGAAATCGATCGCGTGATACGTCGCTCACCCTCCTTTACATGGAACAAATTCATCGAACAGGCACGTTTTGTCGGTACAGCAATTTATTTCGCCCTATATATCCCCAAAATGTTGCTTGACACGCCAATTCCAGAAAATGTGTTCGATGCCTTCCGTCCAACAAAAACAGCCTTTACACGTTTTATGCGGGTCATACGCCAAACCGGCCTGTTCTATCCTCCCAAAAACCTTTCTTTTTTCAGAGAATGTCAGATGCTTTCGGCACTTTATGCAACGCCTAAAGACATTTGTCGTGCCATTTATTACAGGGAACGCTGATCCATTATGGCCAACGAAAAAATACTCGTCGTCGAAGACGACATTTCCATTAGCCGTGGCCTTTGCCACAATCTCAAATACGAAGGCTACGAGGTGCGCTGCGCAAGCTGTGGCAATGCCGTCATGCCGATTGTATCGGAATTTTCTCCATTACTCATCGTATTGGATCTCATGCTTCCCGGCATGGACGGTTTCGCCGTACTCGAAACGCTTCGAAGCACAGGAAACGACGTCCACATCATTGTTCTATCTGCGCGGCAAAGCGAGGCTGACAAAGTCCGAGCACTCCAACTCGGCGCGGACGACTACGTCACCAAACCTTTCGGGTTACGCGAATTTCTTGCTCGCGTCCAAGCAGCCATGCGGCGTATCCGAACACGAACCATTGTCGAAGAAGCCCCTATCACATTCGACAACATCGTGATCGAACCCGGCCTCAAACGCATACTCAAAGATGGCCAACCCGTTCGCCTGACGCCACGCGCCTGCGAGCTTCTCATTTATTTTGCCCGCCATCCTGGTCGCATCTATTCTCGCGAAGCACTGCTTGACCATGCATGGCCAGACGATTACGAAGGTACCGCTCGTACCGTCGATAATTTCGTCGTCCAAATTCGCTCTCAAATAGAGGCAGACCCTTCCCATCCGCGCTATCTCATGACTGTGCATGGTCAGGGTTATCGATTCGACATGCCTTGATTGGTATGTGGCGACGCCTTCTCGCCGGCGGCACGCTCCGCGACCGCACTGGCTCAATACGCCGTCGCCCGCTGCCTTCTCGCTTCGGGCCTCGCGTCCCTGCGCTCCATACGGCAGCGGTAATACAAGAGCGGCAAAATCGATTGCTTTTTACATGAACATATCAGTTATTTTACATGAATATTCAAAAAATTCCGTAACGTTCATAATGGCGATGGCATAACTATAAAAGGGGGACAAAATTTACACCTACATGTAGGTGTAAATTTTGTCCCCCCATAAGAATAATGCCTTGCAAACGCACAGTGTTACGAAAAAATTTATATGTTCACATTTAATTTTATATTTGTTCATATAAAATGGGCTATATTCCAACTTACTTCCATTAACCCACGCGGTATGTAAAATAACGGCGGCGAATGAAATCGCCGCCGTGCGTGACGCGTATTTGACGCCAACGGCGGAAAATAGCGGACGCAAAAATCAACGGCGGCGAATGAAATCGCCGCCGTGCGTGACGCGTATTTG
>JAFOHE010000034.1 GCA_017421975.1 Pseudomonadota bacterium | reverse complement strand
GAGGTGTAAAACGACATGGAGAATCAGGAACTGCTTCGCATCAACCATTTGAAAAAGTATTTTCAAACACCCCGCGGAACATTGAGCGCGGTGGATGATGTAACATTTAGTATTAACGAAAGGGAAACAAACTACACATGCATGGCATTACTTTAGATGGGGGCTCTTAATTACACCTACATGCAAGTGTAATTTTGTTCACTAATGCTACAATGCGGGGGCATATTATGTATTCCCTAAACTTCTCCGCAAAAAACGCGTTGTGCATCCCCGCACAATCGATATCTTCCATGTTCTGTACACGGTGCAGTGATACAGAGTTTACCGCCTTCAAGCGTAACCTGACATTGCTTCATTTTACCATTTTCCTGCATCACCACGGCACCGACTGCAGTCGCCCCAGTACCACAAGCGAGCGTAATACCACATCCACGCTCATAAACAGCCATGGCAGCCGTCTGATCTGGCAAAAGACGCACAAATTCGATGTTCGATCCCGCTTCGAAAATAGGTGCATGACTCAATTCGTCGCCATAGACTTCCGCCATCTGATGCAGATACACGAGTGCAGCATCCCCTTTAAGCGCATCACAATCCTTTATAATAATCACAAAATGCGGATTCCCGACATCGACTTTTCGCCCGCAGAAAACACGCCCATCCTCCGCCGTGTAACAAATAGGTTCGCCGACTTGAACCATTGCCATCGCGACTTCAATGGGATATGCATCTCTATCGCTTCGCATACACACCCATTGTACACCGCCCAAAGTGTCAATGCGCCAGGCACCATCATTTAATCCGCTTTTATCTGCAAGATAACGGGCTGCGCAGCGGATGCCGTTGCCACACATTTCAGCCAAAGACCCATCGGCATTGATGATATCCATGCGTGCATCCGAAAGCTCCGTTGGAACGCGCGAAACAAGCAAAATACCATCAGCGCCGATGCCAAAATGACGGTCACAAAGATGCTTCGCGCGTTCCTGCCAATAAGCCACGGCTGCTGCCCCTTCACCGCTTTCGTATGCCGACGTTGAATCGATAACAATAAAGTCGTTGCCTGCAGCCTGATATTTGATGAATCTTGTCATTTCACATCCGAAATTAATGTTTAACACATTGAAATTAAAGACTTTTTATATTTTTTAATACACAGCCAAACGCCAACAAAGCGCGGCGTATTGACGCCGAAGGCGGAAAAGACGCGCCCCCTGCCGAACGCTATGGCGCAAAGCGACATGCGGAAGGCGGCGCGGCGTATTGACGCCGAAGGCGGAAAAGACGCGCCTATTAAAAAAAGAAGGCACATCAATGTGCCTTCTATATCATAGCAGCTCAGCCATTGCGTTTGACAATCTTGGCCCAGTCGTCGCTCATCGTCACAGTGCGGTTAAAAATGAGGTGCTCCGGCGTCGAATCGTCGTCCACATTAAAATATGCGACGCGTTCAAACTGACAATGATATCCAGGCTTGACATCGGCGAGCGCCGGTTCAACAAAACCATTGAGTATTTCCATCGAATTGGGATTAAGATACTTTTTGAAATCACCATCTTCGTCCGCAAGCGGATTCGGAACTGTGAAAAGCGCATTGATCAGCCTGCACTCGGCCGGAAGCGCATGAGCGCGGCTTAGCCAATGAATCGTCGCCTTGATTTTACGTCCGTCGGGCGTACTGCCACCACGCGTTTCGGGATCGTAGGTGCAACGCACTTGAAGAATGTTGCCTGCATCATCTTTATCAACGCCGACGCATTTAATGACGTATGCATAACGCAGACGGACTTCACGCCCAGGCGTAAGACGATAGAATTTGGCAGGGGCATCTTCCATGAAATCCGCCGATTCAATATATAGTTCGCGCGAAAACGGCACTTTGCGCGTGCCCATATTGGGATCCGTCGGCGAATAAGGAGCATCAAACCACTCCACCTGGCCTTCAGGATAGTTCTCAATCAACACGCGGATCGGCTTTGTCACGCCCATAACGCGTGGCACCGTCTCATTGAGATGCTCGCGGACACAATGCTCAAGCTGTGCAAACTCAACCGTCGTATCACGTTTGTTCACACCAATCACTTCGCAGAAACGGCGAATCGCCTCCGCTGTAAACCCGCGACGGCGCATACCGGAGATCGTCGGCATACGCGGATCATCCCAACCATTGACAAGGCCTTCTTTGACGAGGGAAAGCAGACGACGTTTGCTCAAAACAATATAAGTCAGATTGAGCTTCGCAAACTCGATCTGCTGCGGATGCTTCTCGTGCGGAAGCCCAAGGGCATCGATAAACCAATCATACAAAATGCGATGATCCTCAAATTCAAGCGTGCATACGGAATGGGTGATGCCTTCGATCGAGTCCGAAAGACCGTGTGCAAAGTCATACATGGGATAAATACACCACTTGTTCCCTGTGCGATGATGGCTCACCTTCTTAATCCGGTACATGAGCGGATCACGCATGTTCATGTTCTGATGCGCCATGTCGATCTTTGCGCGAAGCACGCAGTGTCCCTCTTCAAATTCCCCATTCTTCATGCGTTCAAGCATATCGAGGGATTCTTCTGCCGGTCTGTCGCGCCAAGGGCTCGGCACGCCAGGACGATAAAAATTGCCGCGGTTTTCGCTAATCTGTTCCGCCGTTTGTTCATCGACATAGGCAAGACCGCGACGAATCAGTTCCTGCGCCCAGGCATAGAGCTGATCAAAATAATCGGAGGCATAGTACTCGTTTGCCCATTGAAATCCCATCCACTCGACATCGTGGCGGATGGAATCGCAATAATCCGTACTCTCCTTGACGGGATCCGTATCGTCAAAACGAAGATTGCATGTGCCGCCAAATTCCTTTGCCAAACCGAAGTTCGTGCATATCGACTTCGCATGCCCTATATGAAGATAACCGTTCGGTTCCGGCGGAAAACGCGTTGCAATGTGATCGCGGTTGCCCGTTCTAAGATCGTCTTCCATGATTTCGCGAACGAAATTCTTGCCTGCTTCTACTTCTGCCATATATCCATCCTTTGTGTTGTTGATCTTGCCGACGTTGATTGATCGGCCTTCAAAAGGCGCAATAATTTACCCATGTCGTTTGTGCTTGGCAATCATTTTCACAAATGAGAAGTCATTCCTGCCTGTATTTTGAGGCGGCCGCTTCTCGCTTGCGCTCCATACGCGGCACGCGCCGGCGCTTCTCGCTCACGCTCCATACGCGCCGGCATTTTCACAATCAAAACACCACCACGTCTGCATTCCAAACACATCGCTACTGATACAAACAACATTTTCTTTTACCAATGCCGTTTATTGCGTTAAAAGTCTCGCCGCTTTGACCAGAGGGCTGGTCAAGCCATTCAATATCTTCCCTTGTTTATGTCCATATCTGGAGAAGCAAAATGATTTATAATGATGTCCTTGAAGCCATGGGACACACACCCATCATCCGCCTAAACCGCATGAGACGTCCGAATTCCGCTGACATCCTCGTCAAATACGAAGGTATCAATGTCGGCGGTTCAATCAAAACACGCACGGCTTATGCCATGATCAAGGCGGCAGAGCGCGACGGACGTCTCACGCCAGACTCGATCATCGTTGAACCGACGAGCGGTAACCAAGGCATTGGTCTGGCCTTAATCGGCGCTGTCCGCGGTTACAAAACCATCATCATCATGCCCGATTCCGTCAGCGAAGAAAGGCGCAAACTCGTCCGACACTATGGTGCCGAGGTCATTCTCGTCCACGATGCCGGAAACATCGGCGATGCCATTGCAGAATGTGCCGCAACTGCCAAGCGGTTGGCGCGTGAAGATCCACGCGTCTTTGTGCCCGAACAGTTTTCCAATCCGAATAACCCACTCGTCCACAAACACTATACGGCCCTTGAAATCCTGGAACAGGTCGCTGGCCCCATTCACGGTTTCTGTTCTGGCATTGGCACGGGCGGAACCATATCGGGCATCGGTGAAACACTCAAAGCACTCAATCCCGATATCGAAATCTGGGCTGTAGAACCCGAAAATGCAGCGATTCTTGCCGGCGGAACCGTGCGAACGCATCTTCAAATGGGCATCGGAGACGGGCTCATTCCTGACAATCTCAATCGCCAGATCTATAACAATGTCTATATCGTCAGTGACGAGGAAGCCATTCGGACATCCCAAAAACTCGCACGTCTCGAAGGCCTCATGTGCGGTATATCCAGCGGCACAAACGTGGCTGCTGCCATCGCCCTGGCCGAAAAACTCGGCCCCGGCAAAACCGTCGTCACCATTTTACCCGATACAGCGGAACGCTATTTTTCTACGCCGCTATTCGACGAATCCTACTGATTCTGTCCCCTAAGGCACGCACGGCACAAAATAAAACGCCATAACGTGCCTGACAGAGCTTGATTATCCCACTGAAACAGTCAACACCACCTCATCTTCTGCCGCAAGTTTGAGACGCGCTGAAACGACGGCGGGGTCAAACATGCCTCGCATCACTGAGCCCAAGCCAATCGATGTCGCAAAAAGACATGTATTCGTTGCCATAATCGCTGCATCCGTATGCGCATATTTCTGCTTCGACGAAGGCTCCCCAGGAAACTTCTCAAACGATTTGGCATTGCACACGTAAATAAACTGCACAGACGCTTCTTTAGCAAAGGGCTGGATTGCCATCTCCGCACGGAAATCACCATTCTCAACAACATGAAGGGCATGTTCTTCAGGCATGTAACGGGCACACGACGACTCTGTGACGACATAAAGATCAATCTCGTGACAATTACAGGCCGTGGGATTGGCACAAAGACCCCGCGTTTTTTCTGTCACACCTGCCGAAAAATAACAGAGATTCGCAAGATCTTGAAGGGAAAGCGCATGGCCGTCATAATTGCGAATGGAGCGACGACGTGCAATGGCTTCGCTGACTTTCATGGTGTCAGAAAACGTCACTTCAGGAAGACGAATAATATCAGACATATTGACTCCTTTATTGGATGTTCAGGCTGTGAATCCATCCAGCAATTTCATCTTTCGATGTACTGGAAAACCATTTTTTACCCTCCAAAACCGTTGAATCCGGCAACGCCTTTCGCAATTCAACAACGCTGTTGTCGATCGAGCTTGAACCCGCCGTGCAAAACGGAACGACGACCTTGCCTTTCATATCGTGTGCTTCAAGAAATGTATTCACAACATGCGGTGCAACGTTCCACCAGATGGGAAAGCCGAGGTAAATTACGTGATAATCCGCAAAGTTATCGACTTTACCCGTAAACGGCGGACGTGACGAGGGATCTTTCATTTCAACGGATGATCGGCTCTTTTCATTTCGCCAATCGAGGTCTTCATCCGTATATTTTGTTTCCGGAACGATTTCAAAGAGCGTTCCGCCGGTGACTTCGCCAATTTTTTTGGCCACACCTGCCGTCGTGCCCGATGCTGAAAAATACGCGACGAGGACTTTCTGCTGACCGCTGAGATCCGGAGCCGCGACAGCCGCCTCTTTTGCCTGTACTGTCTGCGCCGCATTCGCCGTCTCAACGTCCTGCTTTGCCCCTTCCGGCTTTGCCTGCTTAGCAGAATCGTTCGCCGTTGCTGCTGTCTCAACGTCTTGCGCCATTTCCGATTTCGGCGAACACGCCGGTAGTGTCAAGACACTCATCGAAAGTACTGTCATCCAAAGCATTTTCTTCATCTTCATTTTTCTCCTCTCTCGATCCTCATTCAATGACAACCAGTTTATAATGCCTGTTTCCCAACTTCATCGCCTCAGCATGCTCAAGCGTATGAAGCCCATTCTGACGCTCCACGCGTTTGACGAGTGAATCTCTGTCCGGCGAAGCATAGACAATATCGATACTTGCCTGATCAATGGCAAGCGGATCCGTCGATGCCAAAATGCCAATATCATGCATATCGGGTTGTGCCGGATTGCCATCGCAGTCACAATCGACCGAAAGACGGTTCAGTACATTGATATAAGCAATGTTTTTACCGTGATCCATCGCATCCGAAACTGCTTTCGCTGCCTCTGCCATCGATTCCAGAAATTCATCTTGCTTGTCTGAAAGCCATTCGGTCTTGCTTCGCCCTGCCGAATGGATCCAAAGCTTTCCTTCGGATGAACCAAAACCAATCGAGATGTTTTTGATCGCACCGCCAAAACCACCCATGGCATGCCCCTTAAAGTGCGAAAGAACAAGGTATGAGTCATAATTCTTAAAATGTGCACCGACAAAATCTTCTTTTAAGTTCTTGCCATCCACAGGAAGACTGATCGATCCATCTTCGTCAAGAATATCGACGGGGGCAACATCAAGGAATCCGCGTTCCTCAATCACTTTCCGGTGTTTTTCTGTCGTCGCACGATTCCCACCATACGCCGTATTACATTCGACAATCGTGCCTTGTATCGACTGGACGAGATCCTTAATCATGGCCGGACGAAGATGGTTACTCTTCTCCGATTCGCCTGTGGACATTTTGACCCCCAATTTGCCTGTCGGCGTCCAATGCATGGCCTGATAGGCTTTGACAAGTGCCTGTGGCGAAATATCGGAAATATAATAGACAACCGTTTCGGATGACGCATCCTGGTGTTCGAGCGCTGAAAGCGCAATGACATTGCCACCGTTCGTCGTAATAGACGCCGCTTCGGCCGCCCCCTTGTCGGGGGTGGCTTCCTGCGTCGGTTCCTGAACCGTCGTCACTTCATCCGTGCGCATTTCCGATTTGACTTCATTG
>JAFOHE010000033.1 GCA_017421975.1 Pseudomonadota bacterium | reverse complement strand
ATGAATTGTGTACAGCCCACGAGTGTGTGCCGAACGTGAGCGGTTGTGCAAGTGATACGGACTGTGGCGATAAGCAGATATGCGAGGGCGGCACTTGCAAAGATGTTTCCTGCACGACGGATGCACATTGTGGTGCGAATGAATTGTGTACAGCCCACGAGTGTGTGCCGAACGTGAGCGGTTGTGCAAGTGATACGGACTGTGGCGATAAGCAGATATGCGAGGGCGGCACTTGCAAAGATGTTTCCTGCACGACAGATGCGCATTGTAGTGGTGGACAGATCTGTGATGAGGCCACGCATCAATGTATTGACGTTACCTGTAGTGCACCAACGCCTGACAATTGTTCAAACGTGTGTGTAGATTTAAAAACCGATGTACAACACTGTGGTACTTGTAATACCATCTGCGGAGAAGGATTGAGCTGCTTAGATGGTGTATGTGGTTGTAGCGATGTCAGTGCGTCGCTGTGTGGCGGTGTGTGTGTCGATGTGATGACAGATATCAATCATTGCGGTGCTTGTGCGCATGCATGCAGTGATTCTGACAAATCCTGTCGTGGAGGTATTTGTTCGCCGTGTGATGCGGATGGATACCTGGATATCACGGTTGATGGTGATACGGTTCGTGCTTACTGCCTGCTTTCGATGGACGATATTGATGGACTTGTTGCTGCCGCAGGCAGTGCTTATCCCGATGCTGGAAATACAGCTAATGCGTATGTCCTTATGTCAGACATCGATTTGGGAAGTCGGGAAAATTGGGTCGGTATCAAGCTGAATAACGCTGTCTTTGATGGAAATGCACACACATTAAGTGGCAAAATATCAAGTTGTGCCAGCGACGGGTGCGGTGTCTTTGCGAATGTTGTGGATTCCACGGTCGTTAATGTTCAATCGAGGGTCAATGTCGTTTCGAGTCACGCCAAAGTTGGTTTTATCGGTGAAGCAACCGGAGCAACGATTCAGGGAATTCGCATTGATAGTCACGTCACAGGAAGTGCGACCATTGGTGGGCTTGTTGGATCCGTCAAGGATTCGACGATATTGGATTGTCATGGCGTCGGCAGTGTGACCGGAAATGCTGAAAATACGCAATACGGTGGCTTGATTGGTTATGCAGAAAATACGACGATCGGGGCTTCGGATTCTGCGGCAAATGTGACGGGAACGACAAACGTCGGTGGTATCGTTGGGGAAGCCGTCTCTTCAAACATTGTCTCGAGTTATGCAACAGGTGAAATCAAGACAGATACGAGCAAAACGGATGTTGCGATTGTTGGTGGTATCGCTGGTGTCTGTGATTCGGGCAAAATCGATTTGTGCTATTCGACGGGCAATGTCTCTGGCACGCGGAGTGTTGGTGGTGTCGTCGGCAGACTCGGCGGTGAAGGCAGTACAATTACGCGTTCTATGTCTACGGGCGATGTCATTTGTTCGGAAGGATGTCGGGCGGGCGGTATTGCTGGTATGATTTATCCGGCAAACACGGCTGCGACAATTTCTCATGTGTACGCGATGGGGAACGTCTCTTCGCCGACTTCTTTTGCTTCCGGTATTGTGGCGCACATTCGCGGCATCAATACAGGGAGTCTGATTACGCATAAGATCTCTCATGCCTATTTCGCTGGAACTGTCACCGGCAAGTACCGTTCAAGTATTTTGACCTTTTTCCAGAGAAACACGCTTGCCATAGCGTCGCTCACAAACACGTACTCGTGGGATGGGCAGGATGTCTACAGTGATTACGATACCAAAACGAAGTTTGGTTTTGATGTGAAACACCAGGCGATGGATGAAAAGAATAAGTGGCTTGGTGATGGGCTCAATCAGGGCGCAACAACATGGAAAGCTGCGCGTTGTTTGCTCAAGGCAGGTCCTGGTGCGACGACGCCCGATACTTACATCATTCCTGTCATCAGTGAATTTAGCGATGATGATCTCGAACGCATGGGGTGTGAACCTTATAACGAAGTCATTGAGTTTGTGCCTATCGATGGAACGCCAGGTGATCCCGCGTAAAGCACATCGGTAACAAAATTACGTCTGTGGTTCAATAAAAAGGGAGCGAAACGGTGCCTGGATGGCGTCATTTCGCTCCCCTTTTTTTTGTCTTCTGGGCTGAATAAAGGCCTTAAAACGCGATTTGCCATTTGCAAAGTTTTTGATACGAAAATTAAAAAAACTTAAACAAAAAGTTTAGCAAATCAAAAAAATAGCGCTGAAATATAAAAACTATTGCGAAAAAAATTAAAACCTGTATAAGCGCGCGCGTTTCTTGTTTAGTAAACAGAAAGTTTAGTAAAGAGAAATAAGCAACTAAACAAAAAGTTTAGCATCATAAAGCCGTTGGGTTGCGGATGGCGAACGATTGTTAAGGAAGGCGTTGTTATGGATATCGGAGGTAAAATCAAACACCTGCGGAAACTGAAAGGACTGACATTGGAAGAGCTTGCCTCGCGTTCAGAATTGAGCAAGGGGTTTTTGAGTCAGCTTGAACGCAATCTGACTTCACCTTCTATTGCTACGTTGGATGACATCTTGGAAGCTTTGGGCACCAGTCTGTCCGAGTTTTTTAAAGACGAAAGCGATGATCGAGTCGTTTTCAGGGCGAATGATTTTTATGTCGATGCCAAGGAAGATCATACGATCAAGTGGATCGTTCCCAATGCTCAGAAACACATGATGGAGCCCATTCTGCTTGAACTTCCGCCAGGGGGGAGATCCTTCGATATGTCGCCGACAAAAGGTGAAGAATTCGCCTATGTCCTCGATGGTGCCATCGTCCTCTGTATGGATGACAAGCAGCATATCGTGCGTAAAGGTGAGACTTTTTATATCAAATGTACGACGTTCCATCATCTTGAAAACAAGCGCCAATCCACGGCCAGAGTGCTTTGGGTGTCAACACCGCCGTTATTCTGAGTGCACATAAATTTGGGGAGACTGACGAATGGAAGAAAAGAAAAAAATCATTCAGATCAAAAATGTCGTTAAGAATTTTGACGATACTGTTGTTTTGAAGGGCGTTTCGCTCGATATTTATGACAATGAATTTGTCACGCTTCTAGGGCCGTCTGGCTGCGGTAAGACGACGCTTCTGCGCATTCTGGGTGGTTTTATTGATCCGTCTTCCGGTGAGGTGCTCTTTCATAATGAGGATATTTTGAAACTGCCCCCGTACAAGCGTGACATCAATACGGTCTTTCAGAAATATGCACTCTTCCCACACCTCAATGTGTACGATAATATTGCTTTCGGGTTAAAAATTAAGAAGGAACCGAAGGACGTTATTGATCGAAAAGTCCGTCGTATGCTGAAACTCGTCAACCTTGAGGATTACGGCAAACGAAGCATCACGGCTTTGTCCGGTGGTCAGCAGCAACGTATTGCCATTGCTCGTGCACTCGTCAATGAACCCTCCGTGCTTTTGCTTGACGAACCGTTGGGTGCACTCGATCTCAAATTGCGAAAAGAAATGCAGATCGAACTCAAACGTATTCAGCAGGAAGTCGGCATTACCTTCATCTTTGTTACGCATGACCAGGAAGAAGCCCTCACGATGTCAGATAAAATTGTCGTCATGAAAGGGGGCGAGATTCAGCAGGTCGGTACGCCGACTGAGATTTATAATGAACCCGCAAACGAATACGTCGCCAATTTTATTGGAGAAACCAATATTATTGATGGCACGATTGTCGATGAAAATACCGTTCGCTTCGAAGACAAGAATTTCCCCTGTAATGCTGCAAAACGTTTTGCCACCGGGGAACTCGTCGATGTCGTCATTCGGCCAGAAGACCTCGATGTTGTCCAGCGTGAACATGGCATGCTCAAAGGCATTGTCAAAAGCCAGGTCTTCAAGGGCGTGCATTACGATACCATCGTCGAAACGCGCTTAGGCACATCGATTACCGTCACCATGCACGTCTCCGAAGATAAACCGGTTGAGAACAAAGCCGCAGGCGAAAAAATTAGTGCCAACAGCTTCTTCCTCGACAGCAATGACGTCGATGAACTCAACGATGCACGCATCATCGATTTGGCTTCCGCTGAAGCCTGGTCCAGCGATACGGACGAATTCGTCTCCATTAAGGAAGTCGAATCCGATATCCAGAAAAAACCTGGCGTCTATCACGTCACTTTCAAAACAGCTGCCGGTACTTCGATTCGCGTTGAAGCAAACGTCGTTGAAGAAAATAGAAAGGTCAGCCCCGTCTTCAAGGAAGAAATCTATGCCATGGACTTCTTTGTCAAAACGGACGACATCAAAGATTCTGTCGCGCTCGATACGGATCTCAGAACGTGGGCCAATGCGTCGGCTTGGTCGCTTGAAGATGGAACCGAAGTTGCCATCACGGAAGTCAATTACGATTTCGATTGGGAAAATCCTGTGCCCGGCGAATATCAAATCACCTTTGCAACTGAAGGTTATCAGTACAAAGTTCTCACGACAAAAGCTTTGCCCGTCGATACGGAAGTCGGGTTGACGTTCGATTCGGAAGATATTCATCTTATGAAGCACGAAACCGTCCCTGGCGATCTGCGCCGTCCAAATACTGCTGAAAACAAAGATTCCAAAACAGCTGAAAATAAAGATATCAAAGAGGATGCCGCAAAATCCAAAGAGATTAAATTGACAAAAGAGGAAGCCGCCAACGTGGCTGCAGCGGAGGCGAAGGCATAATGAAAATCAACAAATTTCGTCTCATGACCTATCCGTATATTGGATGGATTAGTGCGATGATCGTCATTCCGATGCTCCTCATCTTGCTCTACGCCTTTACGGTGCAGGGCAATGACGTGGCTTCCGTAAAGTTCTCGTTCGATAACTTTATCCGCTTCGTTGACGATATGACCTTCCTGCGCGTCGTCGGAAAATCCATGTGGATTGCCGTCCTCACGACATGCGTCTGCATCCTCCTGGGATACCCGGTCGCTTATATCATTTCCAAAATGCGTGGCCGAAAAGGCATCATTCTCATTCTGCTTCTCACTCTCCCGACGTGGATTAACATGCTCGTGCGTACCTACGCATGGATGGGCATGCTTCAGGAAGGCGGCATCTTCTCTCGTATACTCGCCTTCTTCGGCTTCAATGACGTGACACTGCTATACACCGATTTCGCCGTAACCCTCGGCATGGTCTACAACTTCCTGCCGTTCATGATTTTGCAAATCCACACTTCGCTTGCAAAAATGGATAACAGCCTTCTCGAAGCAGCCTCCGATCTCGGCGCAAACCGCTTTCAGAGCTTTTGGCGCGTCACTTTTCCGCTCTCCTTACCAGGCGTCGTCAGCGGCATTACGCTCGTCTTTTTGCCCGCTGTCAGTTCCTTCTTTATTCCGAAACTCCTCGGCGGCGGACAGTACGTCCTCGTCGGAAACGTCATTGAAAGTCAGTTCCTGACGGCCGGTGACTGGCATTTCGGGTCCGCCATATCCATGATTATGGCCATCATCATTATTATTTCGATGTGGTTGACGAGGAAACTCGACGTTCAGCCGGAGAAGGATAAGTAGCCATGAAAAAACAAAAAGAAAGCAGGCACATATTTTCGAAGGTCGTGATCGGATTGACGCTCCTCTTCTTCTATCTGCCCATTCTCTATATCATCATCTTCTCGTTTAACAGCTCGCGTTCTTTGACGTCGCTCGACGGATTTTCGTTCCGTTGGTACGAAAAAATGTTCAACGATCCGACGATGATGGATTCTATTGGGTACACAATTGTCATTGCCGTTATTGCCACGCTCGTGTCTACCATACTCGGAACGGTGACGTCGATCGGTTTGAGCAAATGCGGTAAAATACTGCGTTCTGCCGTCGAACGGGTCAACGAACTCCCCATCATGAACCCCGATATCGTTACGGGCATCAGCATGCTGATGTTGTTTGCCGCCCTCGCTGTGCCAAAGGGCTTCATCACCATGCTCTTCGCGCACATCATGTTCTGTACACCCTTCGTCATACTGTCGATCATGCCGAAGCTTCGCACGCTCGATCCTAATCTCACCGACGCAGCGCTTGACCTCGGCGCTACACCCATGCAGGCCATGACAAAGGTCATTATCCCTCAGATCAAGCCAAGCATCATTGCCGGCGCACTCATCGCCTTCACGATGAGCTTTGATGACTTTGTCATTTCATACTTCGTGACAGGAAACGGCGTTCAAAATATCTCCATCGTCGTCTATACGATGTCCAAACGCATCAATCCGTCGATCAATGCGCTCTCGACACTCGTCATTCTCATCATTACCGTGGCGCTTGTCGCGGCCAACCTCATCCCGATGATTCGCAAAAAAGCGTTGAAAAAAGAGGAATAGGTTGCGCTTGGTTTGATGTGGGGGCAATAGCCCCCTACGCGGCTATCGATTCATCTTGCGACGAATCGATACGCCGCTACCCCCAAAGCGGGGGGACACCCCCCGCAACGCCCCCCGCCCGGCGATGAAGTGGTTGACGGCCTTTTCTTCGTATCAGGGCATGATGGCGATATTTGATGCAATCAACAGGGAGCGCATCATTAATTGCAAGACTTTGCACATAATAAAATGTTATCTGTGACAGTGATCTGTTGGGGTCATCTGTTATCCAGTGGGTATTTCAACCGAAGCTGTTGCGCTTCAAGGTAAGGTTACAAACATGCGAAAAATGCACAGAACTTCTCTCTATTCTTTGGTGGGGCTCTTCATTATTGTGATGGGATGCTTTATGACCATGGCTGCCTGTTCGAAAAAAACAACTGGGGAAGCATCCACCAAATATGG
This sequence comes from Pseudomonadota bacterium, assembly GCA_017421975.1. GTDB lineage: Bacteria > Myxococcota_A > Bradymonadia > UBA4248 > UBA4248 > RGIG464. Next base: position 124 of record JAFOHE010000033.1, on the reverse strand, counting down.
CTCTGATACGTTGAAACTCTATCTTCCTGGCGAATATATGAGTGATACCCTCATTCCTAATTTCGAGAAGCAGTTCGGCGTCAAAGTTATCGTTGAACTCTTTGATTCCAACGAAATGATGTAT
>JAFOHE010000333.1 GCA_017421975.1 Pseudomonadota bacterium | reverse complement strand
GTCTGAGACGGAGGGGCGGGTCTGAGACGGAGGGGCGGGTCTGAGACGGAGGGGCGGGTCTGAGACGGAGGGGCGGGTCTGAGACGGAGGGGCGGGTCTGAGACGGAGGGGCGGATCTGAGACGGAGGGGCGGATCTGTGACGGAGGGGCGGGTCTGAGACGGAGGGGCGGGTCTGAGACCCGTACGTACGGCATGCGCTCCGCCCGTACGGTATGAGCCATCGTCGCTGTATTGAGCGGAAGCGAGATAGGCGACGCCAACGCGGGCGTATTTTGGCGCAAAGCGCCAGAATAGCCCGCGCCAAAGAAAAAAGCGCCAAAAGAAGGCGCGTACATGGGGAAGAGGGCTTAAAAGAGGAGGAGAGAATACGGACTTTTTAAGGCTGAACTATCAGGGAAAACGTCGATACAAAAAACGTGCAAATTCTTCTACAAGCGCGTAATATAAATCGACCTCTGACGGAAATCGCGGAGGGAAAAAGCAACCTGAAGTCCAGGAAGGACAGGAGAGTGGCGTCATGAATGATGTGCAGGGGAAGACAGTCGTTCTTTTAGGCGGAGAGAGTGCGGAACGCGAGGTAAGTCTGAACTCAGGGCGATGTATAGCGGAAGCGCTTCGAGGCGAAGGTATAGAAGTAGAGACATTTGACTGGCTTCCGGAGCGAATGGAGGCATTTTTAGGCCGCAAATATGGCCGTGTGTATATTGCGCTTCATGGTGGCAGTGGTGAGGATGGTCGTGTTCAATCGATGTTGAGCCTGGCGGGGATACCGTATACGGGAGTAAGGCCGAGTGCTGCGGCAAATGGGATGGACAAGCATCTGTCGAAGATCATCGTACGTGGGATGACGGATGTACCAGTACCAGAGGCAGTGATTATGCCGGCGCGAGAGGCATTGAAAGTCGTTTCGGAAGGTGCATCTGGACGTTGGAACACGATTGTATCGAAGCTTGGTATACCGATGATCGTGAAGCCTGCTCGGAACGGCTCGAGTGTGGGTGTGACGCTTGTGACGGAAGCGGGTATGCTTGACAAGGCAGTACGTGATGCGTGTGTGACGGAAGATGAGCTTGTGATGTTTGAGCAGTACGTGTCCGGTTATGAGCTTACGGTAGCGGTATTGAATGGCCGAGCGTTGGGGGTATGTCAGATTATACCGAAGAATGCGTTTTACGACTGGGATGCGAAGTACAACCGAGATGATACGGAGTATCTGACACCGTCGTCGTTAGGTGAAGCGTTTGACCGTCGTCTGTGTGAGATGGCGGAGAAAGTTGCGCGTTCATTATCGTGTACGCATGGTGTAGTACGTGCAGATTTTTTGGCAGATCGATCATTGAATCCATATTTTTTGGAGATCAACACGGTGCCCGGTATGACGTCGCACAGCCTTGTTCCGAAGATTGCGTTACAGGCGGGGATGACTTTTGGTCAATTGTGCGTCGAAGTTTTGCAGGGTGCGGAATAATAATTTGCGCAAGAGGGTGAAAGTCAGCCGGTGTATGGAATAAAAAGTTGGCTGAGAAGTTTTAGGAATGGCGGTATACGCATTGCGAGCGTGCGGATGCGGTCATGGTGAGAGCGAATTCATTTTCTGAGTCTGAGTTGTGCACTTTGACATGAGCGCAAAGTGTGTGATAAAGGATTACAGTCCTGATGGGTGTATCTCGTCAGAAAATGAGGAGAAATACGAATGAACATAGTGAGTTTTTTGCAGGCGTTAGCCGTTCAGATCGAACTTGAGAGCCCGACGCTTGATTTTGACATTACGTTATTTATCCAGATCGGTCTGTTTTTGATCGTGATGTTATTTTTGAATCGCTTTGTGCTTGTTCCATATTTGGCGGCGAAGGACAAGCGAGAAGCCCTGACGGAAGGTGCGAATCAGGAAGCAGCGCGATTGAAGTCGAAGGCGGAGGAAGCGCAGAACGAGTATGTCACGAAGCGTCAGGAGGCGTTTGCAGAAATTGAAGCTGAGCGCAAGCGGACGATTCAGGCAGCGCAGGCGGAGCAGACGAAGCAACTGGAAGCGAAGCGAGCGGCGGTTCAAGCGCAGATAAAGGAGCGCCAGGCGTCATTTGATGCGTCGATGACAGCGGCACGCGCCAAATCAGCCATTCAAGTGGATCAGATTGCGTCAGAGATTGCAGGCAAACTTCTAGCGTAGGTGTAACAAATGTTTGTACGTAATGAGAAGCAGTATATATGGCCATTCATCGTGATTGCGGTGAGCGTATTGAGTTTTGTACCGTGGGTCATGAACAAGTTTGATAAGTCGTTGGCACTGACGGTGGTACCGGAGGCGGTATCGGACTATCTGTTGTTTGTGTGGCTTCCGACGTTGGGCAATGTTTTGATTGTTGCGATGCTGATCATTTGGTTTGGAGGTCCTGCGATCACGGACATGTTAAAAGCGCGGAAGGAGACGATTGAGAAGTCGATTGATGAAGCTGCGCATGTGAAGATGGAAGCAGAAGTCAAGTATCGCGAAGCGGAGACGAACATGGACAATCTTGGCTCGGAGCTCAAGGATCTTCGTGATTCGTATGCGATGGCGCTTGAATCGGAGCGAGAACGGATCACGGAGGAGACGGCGCGTCAGGCGCAGCGTATTGAGCAGGATGCGGAAGTTGTGTTTGAGCTTCAGAGCCAGGTGGCGACGCGTCAGTTTGAGCGGGATGTAATGACGCAAGCGCTTGATAAAGCGCGTACGGAGATTGTCGAGAAGCTGTCGTCGGATCCTGGTTTAAGGGATCGATTGATTGATCGAGGCATAGCGAGTCTGGATTTGAGTGCATAACGAAGGGAGAAGATAAATTGAGTACAGAATCATCAGCCCAGCGCTATGCGATTGCGCTTTTTGAGATGGCACGTGACGGCAAGAAGGAGCAGTCCATATTTGAGTCTGCGCAATCATTTTTGAAAATATACGAAGGCAGTTCGGATCTTCGGATAGCGTTTTCGCATCCGAATATTCAGAAATCGGATCGTCGCCGGATTGTGGAAGGGATACTTGAGCGCAGCGGATACGACGTTATGTTTTCGAATTTTATCCGCGTTTTGGTGGAACGCGGGCGAGCGCATTTATATCCGCGCATAGTGTCAGAGTATGAAGTATTGATGGATGCAGCGTGCGGCAGAATACGTGCGCAAGTGTATGTAGCGTCATCGCTTCAGGCGTCGCAGCGTGCTCAGCTTAAATCGAAGATCGAATCTCAGCTTAAGCATGAAGTTGTGCTTCAGGAGCATATAGAGCCGTCGATCATAGGTGGATTCAGGCTTGAGCTTCAAGGTCGTGTCTATGACAATTCGATCAGACGTCATCTTGAGCGACTTCGAGAAGAGATGCACATCGTATGATGTGCATGAGGCGAGGTATGAACGGTGGTGCGGAAGCGTTACCGGTTAGATAAGAGAAGAAATAATCAAGGACATCATTTGTAATTACCATGGGCAGAGGAGATAGTCGCTGCCCGTAGCGCAAGGGAAAACGGATGGCAATTAATATTGAAGAAATTAGTCAGTTGATCCGGCGTCAGGTAGAGAACTACGATCGCCAGACGGAAGTGACGGAGACGGGCACGGTCATCACGAGCAGTGATGGTACGGCACGCGTCTATGGTCTTGAAAATGCGATGCAAGGAGAGCTTCTTTCATTTCCGCATGACGTCTATGGTTTGGTTCTGAATCTTGAAGAAGACAATGTCGGCTGTGCTTTGTTAGGCGATGCGCATTTAATATGCGAGGGTGACGTCGTACGACGCACGGGGCGGATTGCATCCGTTCCCGTGGGAGAAGCCTTAATTGGGCGTGTTGTCAATGCGCTTGGTCAACCGATTGATGGTCTTGGTCCGATTGAAGCTTCGGAGAATCGTCCAGTTGACATCAAGGCGCCGGGCATTATTTCTCGCCAGAGCGTTTATGAGCCGCTCCAGACGGGATTGAAGGCCTTGGATGCGTTGGTTCCGGTAGGCCGTGGTCAGCGTGAGCTGATCATTGGTGACCGCAAGACGGGCAAGACTGCCGTGGCGATTGATGCGATCATCAACCAGAAAAACACGGATGTCTATTGTATTTATGTTGCGATTGGCCAGAAGCAATCGACAGTAGCGCAGGTTGTGGAGACGCTTCGCAAGCATGATGCGATGAAGTACACGATCGTCGTGAGTGCGACGGCATCGGAATCAGCGCCGTTGCAGTACCTTGTCCCATACGTTGGCTGTACGATGGGCGAATATTTCCGTGACAATGGCAAGCATGTTCTTGTGATTTATGATGATCTTTCGAAGCAGGCCGTTGCGTATCGTCAGCTGGCACTTCTTCTTCGACGTCCGCCTGGTCGTGAAGCGTATCCTGGTGACGTTTTCTATCTACATTCGCGGCTTCTTGAGCGTGCAGCGAAGATGCGCGAGGACTGGATTATTGTTAACAAAACGGCGTCCGCCGATACGGAAACGGGGATTGACGGCAAAGTTTATCCAGGCAAAGTGGGCAAGGAAGAAGCCGAGAAGATTGTGAAGGAGAAGGGAGAATCGTCGTACAAGGTGATGCGTCATCCGAAGACGGGTGGTTCATTGACGGCGTTACCGATTATTGAGACGCAGGCGGGCGACGTTTCGGCGTACATTCCGACGAACGTCATTTCGATTACGGATGGCCAGATCTTCCTTGATACGGATCTTTTCAATGCGGGCACGCGTCCAGCGATCAACGTTGGTATATCGGTATCGCGCGTTGGTGGTGCGGCACAGATCAAAGCGATGAAGCAGGTTGCCGGTACGCTTCGTCTGGATCTTTCGACGTTCCGCGAGCTTGAATCGTTTGCGCAGTTTGGTTCGGATCTCGATCCTGTAACGCAGGCGACGTTAGCGCGTGGTGAGCGTCTGACGGAGATTTTGAAGCAGGGTCAGTACGTTCCGATGCCAGTCGAGAAACAGATTGTCTCCATCTATGCGGCGACGAACAACTGGCTCAAGGATTATCCGCTTTCCGCAGTGAAGCGTTATGAAGCGGAGATGCTTGCGTTTGTGGAAGCGAAACACAGCGATGTTCTTGAGAAGATTCGTACGCAGAAGAAACTCGACGATGCGCTGACCGCGAAGCTTGATTCGATTCTTGAGTCATTCAAATCAACGTTTGATCCCAACAAGAAGGATTAAGTCGGCAGCGTGCCGTAGAGGTGCGATGACGGTTAGGAGCAGAGAAGCTTTTGGCCGTCGGCCGGTAGCGCAAGCAGCAGCTTGAAGGAAATCGAAGATGGCGAATCTCAAACAGATACGCAAGCATATAGGGAGTGTCCAGAACACGGGCAAGATCACGAAAGCGATGAAGATGGTCGCTGTATCGAAGTTGCGCAAATCGCAGGCAGCAGTTGTGTCAACGCGACCATACGTCAATGAGCTGATCAACGTGATTGAGCATCTTGTTTCGAAGGAGCGCGATTCGCTGCATCCGCTTTTACGCAATTCTGAGCACAAGCGGAGTGCGGCTCTGGTCGTGATATCAGGTGACAAGGGTTTGTGTGGAGCGTATAACCACAACATTGTGAAGAGTGCGAAACGATTTGTATCGGAACGCCGTGATCGTTATGAGACGTTGAAGCTATATTTTATCGGTCGCAAGGCGTATGAAGCGATGCGTCACGTACAGAATGTGGACATGGAGCTGATTCCAGGCGGTCTTGAACGCAAGGAGAGTGAAGTATCGCTTGAACTTTCGAAGCGGCTTTGTGAGGAATTTGCCGAAGGGCGTCTGGACGAAGTATTTGTACTTTATACGAAGTTCCGCAGTGCGATATCGCAGAATGTAATTTTGGATGCACTTTTGCCGCTTCAGTCGATATTGAAGAATGTCGATGAAAACGGCGAGAAAGCGCTGAGTGAAGCGGAGGCGGCGCGTCTGGAGCAGACGAGTTATGTCTATGAGCCGTCGGAGCATCAGATACTCGACATATTGCTTCCACGCGCAGTTGCGACACATGTCCAGCGCAGTCTTTTGGAGAGCATCGCGAGTGAGAACGGTGCCCGTATGACGGCCATGGACAGCGCGTCGAAGAATGCTGTAGAGATGATCGGTCGTTTGACGCTTCAGTACAACCGAGCACGCCAGGCGGCGATCACGACAGAACTGATTGAAGTCATCAGCGGTGCCGAGTCGTTATAGAGCGTTTTGTCGCAGGGTCTGCCGAGTGTTTGAGGCAGTTGCGCGTACGTATTTGAAAGCGAAATCATTTATTATTTATCATAACATCCATGAGGGGAGCTAACATGAGCCCAGCAACAACCAAAACAGATGGCCGGATACTTCAGGTCATCGGTCCGGTCGTCGACGTTGTTTTTGACGGCGAACTTCCGGCGATCTATACGGCCCTTCGCGTGACGAATCCGGCCATCAGTGACAAAGCCGACAATCTCGTTCTTGAAGTGGCGCAGCATATTGGTGAACATGTCGTACGAACGATAGCGATGGATTCGACGGATGGTCTTGTCCGCAATATGCCCGTCAAGAACACGGGTCGCGGCGTCGTCGTTCCAGTCGGCAAGGAAGTCTTAGGTCGCATCATCAACGTCATTGGCGAGCCTGTCGATGAGAAGGGCGACATCCATGCGACAGATTATTGGGAAATCCATCGTCCCGTTCCGTCATTTGAGCAGCAGGCCGTGTCGGTTGAGAACTTTGAAACTGGCATCAAGGTCGTCGATCTTCTTGCGCCTTATGCGAAGGGTGGTAAGATTGGTCTGTTTGGTGGTGCAGGCGTTGGCAAGACCGTTTTCATCATGGAACTGATTCACAACGTCGCCATGAAGCACGGCGGTTATTCGGTATTTGCGGGCGTTGGAGAACGAACGCGTGAAGGCAATGACCTTTATTGGGAAATGGTGGAATCGAAGACGATTGACCTTGAAAATGCGGAGAATTCGAAGGTTGCGCTCGTGTATGGTCAGATGAACGAACCGCCTGGTGCGCGTGCCCGTGTTGCGCTTTCGGGTCTGACGGTTGCCGAGTATTTCCGCGAAGAATTGCATCAAGACGTGCTTCTTTTTATTGATAATATTTTCCGCTTTACGCAGGCTGGATCGGAAGTTTCGGCCCTTCTAGGCCGAATTCCGAGCGCCGTTGGTTATCAGCCGACGCTTTCGACGGAAATGGGTGAGCTTCAGGAGCGCATTACATCGACGAAGAACGGCTCGATTACATCTGTCCAGGCGATTTACGTTCCTGCAGACGACTTGACGGACCCCGCACCAGCAACGACATTTGCGCACCTTGATGCGACGACGGTACTTTCCCGTCAGCTCGCATCAGCCGGTATTTATCCTGCTGTCGATCCGCTTGCCTCGACCTCGACGCTTCTCGATCCGCTCATCGTTGGACAGGAACACTACGACGTGGCACGCAAAGTCCAGGCGACGCTTCAGCGTTATTCCGAACTTCAGGACATTATCGCCATCCTCGGCATGGACGAGCTTTCGGAAGAAGACCGTTTGACGGTCAATCGTGCACGTAAAATCCGCTATTTCCTCTCACAGCCGTTTTTCGTCGGCGAGGCTTTCACAGGCCTCAAAGGGCGTTACGTCGAAATCAAGGATACCATCCGCAGTTTCAAGGAACTTCTTTCCGGCAAATACGACGATCTTCCCGAAGCCGCTTTCCACATGGTCGGGACGATTGAAGAAGCCGTTGAAAAGGCCGAAAAACTTAAGAAAGAGGTCTGATTATGGCCGATAAACTCGAAGTTCGAATCATCACGCCGGATCACGTCGTCTTTTCGCGCAGAGCCGAAAGCGTTTCGCTTCCGGGTATGCTCGGCGATATGGAGATCCTTCCCAATCACGTGTCTCTGTTTTCGACAATCAAACCTGGTCAAGTGACTGTCCGCTCTGGCGAGGCACAGGCATTTTTCGCCGTCAGCACCGGTTTTCTTGAAGTCCACGCAGATGTTGTGAAGATTCTCGTTGACTCTGCGGAAGGCAATGCAGAAATTGATACCGAGGCCGAAAAACGTCTCATTGAGGAAGCGGAAGACAAGCTTAAAAATCTCGACAGCGAAGATGTGGAGACGCGTTTTGCGTTTGAAACGCAGCTTGCTACGGCCAAGGCCCGTATCGAGGTTTATGAGCGCACGGGTGGCGACAATGAAGGAGCCAAGAATTTTTCGCGCTTCATTGAGCCGATTTCGCCCGATTCCAAATCGTAGCGATGACGTCTTTTCGAGTTTGTTTGTCCTTTTTCATGGTGCGTCTGTCTGTATCCTAACGGCAGACGCACCAGCGGCGTGCGTTTTGTGCTTTGGCACAGGCGGCACGCCTTTTTTTTGCTATCCCTATTTTCACGATTTCTGGCGTTTGCGGGGGGCACCAAGAAGCGCCGCGTAAGGCCAGGCGATTGAGAAACACGGAAAAATATGATGACAGAAACTTCCTCATCTCAACAGGAACCCGTCCATGTGGCGACGGAAGAAGTCACTGATGCCAAGGTTGCCGAAGCCGTAGGATCCGCCGAACCTGCAGCCGTTGAGCCTTCTGCCGGCGCTGAAGAACCGGATCAGCGGACAGCTTCGCGTTTGAAGCAGATCGTCGTGATCAGTCTGATGGTCATTCTTCTGATTGCCACAGTCTTTGTTGTTGCATTGAATCCGCCATCCGGCTCTCAGCCTGTGAGTCGTGCATCTGAGGCGCAATTTTCACTTGGACGCAAGGTCATGCTTTTGGCACCTGGCAATACGGAAGCGGCACAGCTTCTGCGTTATGCGCCCTTTTTAGAGGGCATGCAGCCTGTACGCTACAAGCTCTACATACAGGAGAATAACCGCTATGATAAAGGCAATCCCGTTCGGACAGAGTTTCGCGCGGACGTGATTATCCGCCATGGTATTCCTGGCAATCCTCGCAGCATCTATATTTCACTCGACGAAAAGAGCGTTGATATCCATGTTTACGATGGTGAAACTGAACGCGTGATTGCAGATTTGGGAACGATGTTCAACGGAATTATTTTGGAATCGCGGCTGGATTCTGTTTCCGGTATGAGCCGTTTTGTGCCCAACGTGGAGATCAATCCGCAGATTGGGCGCGTGCTCTACATTCTTTCGGATGTTCTTCGCTATGCCTGGACTGGACTTCCTGAACAGGCAGTTGGCGTGGGTGGTGGCTGGCAGGTGCTTGATGACACGAATGAAGCAGCCGGCGAGACAGTGCGCGTCATTGCCGCTTTGAAACCCGAATTTGTCGAGATGAAACTTGAGCACCTGACGCGCAAAATGATCGACGGCGAGGGCAATGCCGTGCTTCGATTTTTGAGGAAAAACGCACAGGATAGCTACGAAGGGCAGTATGTTGGTGAATTTAAGGGGCAGTTACGGACGACGCTTGACCACGGCGCGGAGGGCAAGGGAACGCATGAGCTGGCATTTAGCCTTCGTTTTGGTCAATGGGAGGTTCCGAAAGAGGGGTAGGGGGAATGCCCCCTGCGCGGCTATTTAACCGTGTCACAGCCGAAGGTCTGTCACACGGCTAAATACGCCGCTACCCCCAAAGCGGGGGTGCCCCCCGCAACGCCCCCGTTTGTCAGAAGCCATTGGTTAGCTGTATGGGCGTGGTCTTTGACCACGCTTGGTGGTGCGGTCGCCAGGGGGAGAGGAGCGTTTATGGAACGTTCCCTGAAAAGTTATGTTCTTGAATGACGGCAAGTTCTTGTCTAAGACGCGTCAGATCAGGCATGAAAAAACGGCTGACACTGGAAAAAGGGAATAAAATCTGCTTGAAAGCAAGAACGGAAAGGTAATTAAAGTTGTAAGTGTCAAAATAGACATTTACAACTTAAAATTATTGCCTAATACCCCCAAAGTCTAATAGAATAATGCAAAAGGTATTGTTCGGTTATTTACGGGCTTACCGAACTTACACGAATTTACTCGGCCTTGAAGGCCGCAATATATGCAGGAGGAAAGCGATGCCCAATCGTCGGAGCAAACTGTTTTGGCTGAGCACGATGATCATGGCCGGTACGGCAGTGGTCGGTTGTTCTGAAGATGATTTTACGCCTCAAACTGATTCAAAGAAGGAAACTGTTGACAACATTACTGGCAATGACATCTCAGGTCAGGACCTTTTGAAGAAGCTCGATGCCGAGTGTTATAGCTCGAAGCAGGGTGATGATGGGCTTCCCATCTGTATGACGTCGTCGAAGTGTATGGGTGACCAAGCGTATCTTGCCTGTAAATGCGTCGTCGATAAACAGTGCAGCACGAAACCATACTGTAACGGTATTGTGGATTCGAATCCTGACTCAAGTTATAACTGGTGCAATTACGAGTGTGGCAAGAACGTCACCGTGAATGGCGTAACTGTAGACACGTGTAACTGGCTTGTCTGTGCGAACAGTGAAGTTTGTCTCAAGCGCAACGAAGGCGTGTGTAATCCGCAGACGATTGGTTCGGACGATCCGAATGGTGACTACGATCAAGACGGGTTGACGAACCGTATTGAAGCATCGAACCTGAGTCTTTTTGATCCATGCGATCGAGACAAAGACAAAGACGGTGTACCGGATGGTCTTGAAGATCTTAACGGCGACGGTAAGATTGATGCACTTCTTGGCGAGACGTGGCCTAACGATGCGAATTCGAAACCTGACATTGAAGGTGGCGAAGCGTCAGCACGTTCAGTTGCATGTGATGCGAAGAAGATGCAGGGCACATTCCAGACATTTAACGGCACAGCAGTAGCGCAGTTTAACAATGCGTCGAGCGTCTACAAATACAAAGCGAATCCGAGCAATAGTGCGAAAGAGTACGTTATTTTGGATGATGCCGATACGCAGGTCTATGGATTTTTCTTCCGTGATACGATCAGCTACGAAGGCAAGATCCTCATCAAGAAGACGTTGAGCTTCCTCGGTGACAAGGTCACAGAAGCGCCTGAAGAGATGAACAAGCAGATCAGGATTCCGGAGGATTCCTGGCTTGATGCAGAATATGACAAAACCAACTTACAGCGCGTCCCGAACCATACGGTCAAGCAATTTAAGTATGCGTTGACGCTGAATGGTGATGTGACCCCGTCAGAAGTCCGCGATGCGATTGCGAAGGCCGTGACCGAAACGCCTGATAACGTAGATGCATCGACGTCGAAGCCGTGTACGAGTGGAAAGATCCGTGTCTATCTTGCGCGTGCAGATTATGAGAAGGATGGCTCGACGATTTACAGTTTTGGCGTTGCATGTTCCGAGAGCATTGGTTCGTCGGGCGATGCATACGATCAGATGGAAGACATTATTTCGAGCACGATGGTGGCATCGGCGTCGTATAAGCCGTTTGTGGATTTTATGTGCCAGACGAAAGTTTACGGCGATGCGAGCGGTGCGGTAGACTTTATCTGGATCGTCGATAACTCGGGCTCGATGGTTGACGAGCAGGAAGCCGTTGCCCAGACGGTTGAGACGTTTACGAACAGGCTTGTGAGCTCTGGTATTGATTACCGCCTTGGCGTTACGACGACAGATGCTTACACGATTGATGAAGCGGATGAGAATGGTGGTTATGACACGACATGGCCGACCCTGCCGAATGGTCAGACAGATTATCCGATTCTTTTGGTATCCGGTATGCGTCCGTTCCTGAAAGACATCAATACCTTTGGCTTCCTCGATCCGAAGAAGACGAAGCTTTCGACGATCAAGGGTGCCTTTGGTGAAGCCGTCACGCTTGATCCAGGCTGTGATACGCCGGTCAGCTACATTGATGAAGAAGGCGAGACGAAGATCACGAAGGGCAAGAATATCTGTGGTTACGGTGTTGAAGACGGTCTGAAGAGCCTTGAAACAGTTCTTGAGCGTTTGAGCAATCCGTCGCTTGATATGGTTCGTCTTGCGATCCATTTTGACAAATGGCCGGATGCAACGAACACCACATCCTTTGAAGGGATATGCAAAGTCGGTGAGGATGTCGCTCCGAATTGCTTTAATAATCAGGCCAAAGGCATGGATTGTTACAATGACCTCATGAAGTATTACGAAGCGAATGTAGCCGCTACGCCGAAGCTTCAGGATTGTATCAAAGCCGTGAACACCGTTAAACTTCGTGATGAAGCTTTGAAGTATATCATTTGGATCAGCGACGAAACATCGCGTCAGTTCAAGGAAAACAGCACGGTTGTTACCGACAATGGTCAGCAGCGCAGCAACAAGCCACTTCAGCGCAAACTTTCCGTCTGTTATGATGGTTATGCGCTTACGGACGGTAGTGGCAGTGGTTCGCTTGACATTACGAATCCGAATGGTTTCCTGAGCATGTTCCATGGCGCGTGTAATCCGAGTACCGACCCAACGCCTGTCTGCCGCAACAGCGCATGCAATCCGCGAATGCCTGAGAATGTCCGAGTTTCTGATGATCCGGATGCGAAATTGTATATCAATGAAGCATCTGTGTTGAGCGAGATTCCGAATTATACGCTTGCGGATGGGAGTACACCTTACAGACCGCAGTATGACATGTTGATGTACTACATGACATCCTATTTGAAGTATGCGGGCAAGGGTGGCATTGCCGGTTTTGCGATTGTCGGCGACGACAAGAAGACGGGCGGTCAGTGTGACCAGTTGATCGAAGGCCAGACGACGGGTGCCGACTATGGTTATGACTATATCCTTACGGCGCGTTATCTGTCGACGTTCCAGAAATATTCGAACGGTATGTATATCGACGAGCATGGTAATTACAACATGTCCGGTTCGGAAGGCAGCTTTGCGAGTATCTGCAACGGCGAATATACGGAAATCGTCAACAACATCATGTCGGACGCTATTGGTCGTGTTGCGTCGCACAACCTGAAGGGATATCCGATTTCATCGACGATCCGTGTTGCGCTGAAGAATCCGTCGGATGACGAAGCGCAGTTGTTGGAGCGTGGTAGAGATTGGCAGTACGATGCGGCGAACAACTCGATTACGCTTTCGAACGTATCGGCTTCGAGTGATTCATACCTTGCGATTTCGTACGTATTGTGGAAAGAAGATCTCGGCTAAAAGATCCTTGACAAGTGAGATCGTCTAAGACCCCGTCTCCCCCTGGGAGGTGGGGTTTTTTGGTATCTCAAGGCTTGTGCAGAAAAATGACCTGTCGATACGAAAAAAATTAACAGAATATGCGAGTAAGTATATAATAAAAAAGCAGACGTAGAGAACGTGTTTATGCTAGCGCAGCGCACTATAGGTGCGTCGTATGCCGCAGGCATAGACGCACGGGCATGCGTATTGCGTGAGCAATAGCATGCCCAGCAAGTCAATCCATGTAACATCATTGTAGACTCGTATTTAATAGACAATAAAGTCGAGTCGTTATAGAAATAAGCGTATGAGTGAGGCGCGAGCCTATTTTTAAGACGCTCAATTACGAGCAAAGCAGAAGGACAGAATCATGGCATTCAAAACAGAGTTCGAATTTACGCTTCCCAAAGGTTATGTAGACAAGGAAGGTAATCTTCATCGAGAAGGTGTAATGCGTCTTGCGACGGCTAAAGATGAGATTGCCCCGCTTCAGGACTATCGTGTACAGGCGAACCGTGCGTATTTGGTGATTATTCTTTTGAGTCGAGTGATTGTGAAGCTTGGTACTTTGAGGACGGTATCACCTGCGATGATTGAAGATCTTTTCAGTTCCGACCTTGCGTATCTCCAGGAATTTTATCGCAAGATCAATGAGGAAGGGAGTGCCTCGATCAAGGTGACGTGTCCTGCATGCAAACATGAATTTGAAGTTGACATGGGGACAGGCCTGGGGGGGTACTAAGCTACCCCCTGGATAAGCTGTATCAGGAGGTAGCGTATATCGCTTACCATTTCCATTGGGCGATAGACGATATCCTCAACATGGAGCATAAGGAACGTCAGATCTGGATACGCGAGATATCTGAGATCAATCGAGAGATCAACGAGAGTCGCGGGAGCTGACGTTTAGCTGCGAAGAGCAGCGATTGAAGGGTCGAATTATTCAGAGGTAGAGATGGCAAAGATCAGGCTTCCCGGTGTCTATTTTGAGGACAATCCAAGAGTTGAGCGGGGTGTATCGCTTGGTGAAACAGGCATACCGGCATTTTTAGGTGTGTCGGAGCGCGGGCCGCTCAACGAGCCGGTGAGTATCCAAAATATCCAACAATTTTTGCGGATATTTGGTAATCCCGTAGAGGGTAGTTATCTTTACGGCAGTGTGTATGGTTTCTTTATGAATGGGGGTACGCGTTGTTATGTGGTACGTATCGCGCATGTATTCCGCAATGGTAAAGGTGAGCTTGCACGCAGTTCGAGATATGAACTTCTGGATAAATCCGGGTATCCGACTCTGGAAGTGGTTGCATCCAGCGAAGGAAGCTGGGGGAATCAGGTGAGTGTGAGCGTAGAGTATCCTGAGAGTCCCCGCGTCCATACATTTTTGACGTTTGACATATCCGAAGGGAGCAAGATGGCGACGCTCCAATCCTCGCGCGGTGTAGAGCGGGGGATGATGCTGAAGCTTTATGACGGGGAGTCAGCTTGTTATGTGACAGTGGACCGGATCAGGGGCAACGAGATCTATTGGCATGAGTCGGTGAGTCGCGGCTTTAAGTCTGCGTCACCGACGTATGTAGAGAGTGTTGAGTTTGACCTGATTGTGAAGGAGAAGACGCGTGCAGAGCGATTTAGCAATTTATCGCTTGGCAAGACGGCGGTGAGGAATATTTCGCGCGTGGTAGCGCAGGAATCTGAGCTTGTTCGCGTAAACATTTTATCGAGCGGTGAGTATGTGAATTATCCCGAGCCGACAGAGCCAGTATTATTGCGAGGCGGCCGAGATGGTCTTGAGGGTATAACGAGCGATGACGTGATTGGGTACAACAATGGTCCTGGTGCGCGTTATGCGCTTGGCAGTTTGGAATCGAATGAGGAAGTAGATCTTGTGGCGGTTCCTGACCTACAATATTTTCTTGACACGTGTCCTGCATTTAAATCGGACAGGACGTTTATGGCGATTCAGCATGCCGTATTGAATCACTGTGAGCGGATGGGTGATCGTTTTGCGATATTGGAGACGCCCAGGGATATGCGTGTGGAGCAGATTCATGACTATCGCACGAAGTTCCAGTCGTCGTTTGGCGCCTTATATTATCCGTGGCTTGTATGGAACGACAATGGTGTGGAGCGACTGATGCCCCCATGTGGATTTATGGCGGGTATTTATGCGCGATGTGACCGAGAAGAGGGCGTTTATCGTGCGCCAGCGAATGTTCCACTCGAGGGTGTGACAGATCTTGCATGGCGATTAAATGATGCGCATTTGACGGAACTGAACGACAAGGGTGTGAACTGCATCCGATTGATACCGCAGCGTGGTATAAGGCCATGGGGAGCGAGGGCGTTATCAAATGAGCCTGACTGGCGTTATTTGACGAGTCGGCGCGTATTTAATGCGGTACGTCGTGCGATATATGAGAACACGCAGTGGGTTGTTTTTGAGACGAACACAGAGGATTTACGTTCGCGTGTGAAGGACATGCTGACAGATTTTCTTGGACGTCTTTGGGCGGCGGGATATTTTCCAGGTAATACCCAGGATGCGGCATTTTTTGTGCAATGCGATTCAACGAACAACGAAGTTGAGGATAATGATCAAGGCATATTTACGGTAGATATTGGGATAGCGATAGGCAAGCCGCTTGAATATGTCGTGATGTCATTTACGCATCAAATGGAAGAGCAAGTAGTGGGTGTGTAGTGGGGTATTGAGACCCCTGTGACAGAATGGAACACCGCGTAAAGTCGCGATGAGGAATCAAAAAAAGCCTGGATTTTCAAGGGTTTGAGTGGCTCTGAAAAACTGGGCTTTTTTGGTATTTATATTGCATTGAAGTATAAAGAAACAATGGATAGGGTCAGGACACCCCTTCAAGTCGAGGTATGAAGGAAGATGTTTTGATAACACAATCTGGAGGAAGAAAATGAGTGGAAACAGTTCAGTACCTTTCGGTTCGTTTGGTTTCAAGGTTCTCGTGTCAGCAGGGGAAGGCATGGCGTGTTTTCAGGAAGTGAGTGGATTATCTGCTCAGCTGAATGTTGAAGATGTGGTTGAAGGTGGCCGCAACAACACGACGCGCAAGCTGATTGGCGTGGCATCGTATTCGAACATCACTCTGAAGCGAGGTCTTTGTTCAGACTCGATGTTCAAATGGATCAAGTCGTACATTGAAGGTAATTTCAAGGAGCGACTTTGCGGTACGATCCAGCTTCTTGGTGATGATGGCAAGGTTGTGAAGCAGTTCAAATTCAAGAATGGCATTCCTGTGAAGTGGGATGGCCCGTCACTGAGCGTTTCGTCTGATGCGATCGCGACAGAATCGCTTGAGATCGCCCATGAAGGACTGGAACTCGCGTAAAGCAGACGGGCGTTGTTAGGGGGAAAAAGGGGCATTCCGTGGACGGGAGGACGTGAAGCGGACATGTCAGAAACATGGACAGCGCCGGCAACGGTCATTTCAAGTGGAGTAAAGCGATGTCAAACAACGACAGGCTTCAGGAAAATAATAAAGGAACGATGGGAACTCTGTTTCGCAGAATGACCATGGCCAGCCTTGGTCTGGATGCGATGGAAGACGTTTCAGAACAGTCGTTTGATGTAATTGATCGTGCTGACACGTTTGCCGAGCGACTTCTTGGCGGTGTTACGCGGATGATGCCACGCGACAGTTTTGAGCGTATAGGTATAGCGACATCTTCGGATGCGCTTTGGAAAGAGGTGTATTCAGGCATAGTGTCACCGGACGGTCCGAAGAATGCGACGGACGTTGGCGAATGGCAATATTGGCTTGATGCAGTATTATTGACACTTTTCGATGAAGAAGAGGAAGAAGCGGAAGTATTGTCAGGGCGTTCTCAATCATCGAGCCGAGCTGCGACTTCATCTTCAACGTCATCGAGCATCGCCGCGGCGAATGCGAAGCGTCAGGAAATCGAACGCAAGAAACAGGAAATACGCGAGCGCGTAGCGCAGCTGAATGCGTCGGGCGTCAAGCCATCGATGCTTCGTCAGGTGAGTGTATCGAAGCAGCGTGAGATTGCGAAGGCGAGTGGTCTTGCTGAGAAAATGTCATCGCGTGCGAATGTCGTCATGACGGCAGAGGAAGCAGAGCGAGCGGGTATTAAAGTTGTTGTGGATCCTTCGACGGGTAAAGCAATGATGACGGTTGCGGAAGCGGAGAAGGCGGGCATTAAGCTTGCGAAAGACGCGCGTGGCCGGATGGTACCGGAAGCGATGCTTAACGTTGTGACAGAGCCGACGACAGGCAAAGTGTTGATGACGGTTTTGGAAGCCGAACGTGCCGGAATCAAAATTGTTAAAGATTCGAGTGGCCGGATGGTACCGGAAGCGTTGTTAGCGTCATCGGATAAAATGCCGACTCAGACGGAGCAGAAGCTGATTGAAACGGCGATTCGCAATTCAGAAGTAGTGCGTGTGCTGAGTGCATCACAGACCGGGATGTCGAATTTGTCAGTATCGGGCATTTCGTCGAACGGACGCAGTATTGCGGGCAGCATGTCGGGCTATGAATCTGTCATCAGTGACTTTGCGAATGCGCTTATCAAGGCATCGGCGGAAGCAGTATCTGTGCAGAATCGCAGTGTGGGCGGCGCACGCGTATCTGGTATGGATATTTTTGCGACGAGTTCGAACCAGGTGCTTGCGTCCCATGTTCTGGAACGTGCAAAACGTCTTGAGGCAGCGGGTCTGTCGAATGGCGCCGGTGCACAGTCAGCGGAAGCAGCGAAACTTCTCGGCACATGGCGTGAGAATGTAGAACGTTTCAGCCGTTCGACGCATCAGGATGGCAATGATGTCGTTGCGCTTCATGAAATGCAGCGTCTCGTGCGCGAGATGTCGGCGAAAGGTCTTGTAACGCAGGCGATAGCGGATCAGTTCCGTACGTCGAGCCGCACGTTTGCGGCGCGTTCGCTTGAGACTGTCTTGTCGCAGGATCAGACGAAGGCAGGGAGTGCGTTAATTAGCCGTATTGAGAATGGCATCCAGGCAATGATGGCGCATCAAGGTGCAGATATGCTCGTATCATCGAAAGCGGTGACGAGTGAATCTCCGGTCAGCATACGTGCAGCGAAAGTTGGTCATGCTGAACATCTTCTTGCGACGAGTTTTGAGAACTTCAGCCAGGCAGTACGTTCGTATGTCGATCGTTCGGGTAACAATGCAGCGACGATGCGTTTTGAGCGTGCTTCTGAGCGTTATGAACAGCTTGCAGGGCTTTCGGAAGAGCAGGATCGTGTTCTTCTTCGCGATCTTGTTGAAAGCGCAGCGCAATTGGAATCGACAGGTGTTATTCCACGTGGAACGGTATCGCGTCTCGTCAGAAATGCGACGCAGGAAGCCGAGCGTCACAGCAGTCTGTCGAGCGGCATGCGCGAGCAGGTTCAGTTGCTTCAGGGTATTTCATCTGGTGCGGACAAACTTGTGACGACGTTGAGTGCGACGCGCAATGAGAAGCTCGGTCGTCAGTTCAGCCGTTTGATGAGCAATGTTGACCAGTCGCTGAATACGCTCGTTTCCGGGCTTAAGGAAGCGGGGATTCAGTCGAGTGTGATTGAACCGCTGGTTCGCGATATTACTCAAATCAAAGCGGATGCAGTTGAAGCATCTGTTGAAGAGAATGTGAACCGCGTCGAAATGCTTAGTCATTCGCTTGACAGCTTTGTCGAACGTGCCCTTGGTTCATTACCGGAGCAAGGTTTTGGTTATGAAGACCTCGACACGGATCGTGCGTTTGTGTCGCCTGAATCGTCCGTTGCTTCTTCGGAAGAGCGTTCGTATGGTTCAGCAGCGCGCCGATTGTCATCGGTACGTGGCTCGCTTGCAGCGGAACCGACCAAGATCGCAGCCCAGCTCGAAGAAGTTCGTCAGTATGTTGCGTCCGTGACGAAACTTCAGCGAGAAGCGGAAGAGAAGTTTACGGCTCTGATTCAGGATAAAGTCCTGAATGAAGCGAGTGTTTCTTCTGAAATTCGTTCTGAAATTGCGCGTGCTGTCGAGTCGCACAATATTGAACAACTGATTGCTGCGCAGAAAACTGTGGCATCAAAACTTGCCGAATCTGTGAATGCGAAAGTGAATGCTCAGATTGAAGCTGCATCGAAGCAGATTGAGGCGAGCCGTTCGCATTTCGAGGCCGTATCGAAGCAGATTCGTGAGATCGAGCGTGCTGCCGAGATTTCTCGAATGCTTCATGTTGCTCGTGATCAGGCCTATATTCAGAATATCGTCAAAGCCTCCTCGAACCAGAGTGTACAGCTGACGTCGCCGCTTCGTTCGCTTCAGTCTTCGGTTTCCATCGGCGGATCCCGCATTGAAAACAGCTATTTGCCAGCGCTGAATGAGGCGATTCAGTCTTATGCTAAACTTCGCGAAGAATATGCACGATTTGACACGCCGTCGTTGGCGAATCTCCGTATTGAAGAGACGACGCAGCGCATTGACCGCATGATGACGCTTCTTCAGACGTCAGAACAACAGGCGCAGGAAGCGGCGAAGAATGCTTTGGTTTCGCGCATCATGGCATCAAGAAATGTGGGCGCGTCCTCAAGTGCTTCTGAATCTTCGAGCGTGTCTGGAACGGCGTCTGCGCGGATGTCGCATGAAGCGTTGTCCCGCGTGACAGAGCAGTTCAACCGCATGATGTCATCGGCATCTGATCCTGTGACGTCGCGTTATATCGCGATGGCGCGTAATGCAGCATTTGCGCAGGCTATGGGTGTTGAGATGGCGTCTTCCGAATCGTTTGAATCGCTTCTGTCGGCGATTTCGTCAGGCAAAGGCATGGAAATGTCGTCCGTAGTTCCTTTTGGTGCAGGTAACGAACTTCTCGGTCAGCAGTTTGGCTACGAAGAAATTGTGCCTGATACCTTTGACAAGGTTAAATCGGAAGGTTCGATGCGTGGTTATGCATCTGTTGATTCGATCAGCAGCTATGCACCTATGCTCGGCTCTCGCAAAGCCCTTGAACTTCATGCAGACGGTTTGCTGCGCGGCAACTTTGCAGAAGCGGGTGCTTTCAAGACGGCTCTTGGCAATGTGCTTTCATCGCAGAGCACGGTATCTTCTGAGCCTGTGTCCTGGTACACCGTAAACGAGATGGGTGAGCGCGTCAGAATGACGGTTGCGAATGGGCAGCGTCCTTCTGAAGGTTACGCACTTCGTTCGCCAATTGGTGAATCCTATCAGCCTGCAGCGCTTCGTGGTCAGGCCATGGTTGAGCGTGCGATTACGCCTGTGATTGATATCCAGAAACTCGACAGTGTTGAGAGCATTGGTGGTGCTGAACAGTTTGTTCCCGTCATGCTCGGTGGTGCAGTTTCTGAGAAAGCTGGTATGGGCGATGCAGCAGTTTCTGCTTCGATGTTTGGTGAAGGTCTTGCCAGTGCCAATGCAGCACGCACTTCTGAAATGGGTGGTGTTTCTGCTCACGGTATGGAAGGCGAGAATATCTTTGTCAATGGTGGTGCTGTCAGTGGTGCGAATAGTTATGCTTCGGCACCGATGTCTGAACGCAACTATGCTGGTAATCGTCAGTTTGCGTCATCTGAAGGTGCGAACAGCGTTGATCGTGCCATGAGCGGTGCCCGCTTTGGCATGTCAGGTTTGATCGGAAAAGGCTTTGTTTCAGGTGAAGAACTTGCGACAACAGCTGAGAATGCAGCACTTTATCTGAGTGCAAAATCGTACTTTGATACCTCGCTTAACGGTTATGACCGTTATGAAGGCCTCTCAAGTGATGGTTTTGATGGCGAACGTCGTCTTTTGAACGTATCCCTCGGCGGTACGAACGTCGCTATGACGCCGGAAGCTTATGTCCAGGCAATCGCTGAACCTCAGATCTCGTCGTCGGCCCGTTCACTTTCCTTTGGTTCTGATGCTCTCTATGAGAGTTTCGCATCCGTGCTTTCGCAGCAAGGTTCGTCCCGTAGTCTCGGCTCACTTCGCCGTACATTCTTTGAAAAGCTTTCGGCAGCCGGTCGCTCCACAGCACGTGGTTGGATTGGTCTGAACAGCCAGAGTTTTGCAAGTCTTCTCGGCATAGAAGCCAACGATGCTGCTTCATCGCATGCAACATTCGCAGGCTATGATGCTCAGCGCGGTGAATTCCTTAAATCAGATTCTTCGGTTCAGGGACTTGCTGGAGTCGCTGATAATTCAGTGGATTCCATCAGTAATCCTTCCGTCAGTTTCGGCAGTGTCTCTTATGAGTCCGGCAGTTCATCTGCTTATGCCGATATGTCGAACGGCTATATGCGTTCGTACGTTTCTGGATCGCAGAATGGTGCTTCTTCTTCTTCGTTCGCACGCGGCATGAATGCTGTTTCTGGTGACAGCTACGGTATGCAGCTTTTGCGTGCTTCGAGTTCAAATTCGAATGCTTCGTCTTCGGAACGTCAGCATTCAGGTGAGCTTCTCGGTCATATTGATTCACTCCTCGATTATGTTGAGGATGTCAGTAATCGCAATGTGGGTGTTTTCTCCACGAACGAAGTTGTCCGCGTCCTCGTTGAACAGCTTCCTCGCGAGAGCTATCTCGGCGAAAAAGGTTTGCCGAAGTGGCGTCAGAAAGACATTCGTGCGCGACAGGTCGAAGAAGCGCGTGAACTTCGTGAAGCTCTCAAGAAGATTGGTGCCTCGCCGATTCAGGGTATGCAGCGCATCAATGACAAGAATTTTGTCAGCCCGAATCTCATTCCACAGACCACAGCCGCAGCACCGCTCTTTAGTGGTGGCAGTGACGGTGGTTCAACCCCGACAACAGCATCCTCCCTTTCGGGAGCTAACAGTAATTCGCTTGATCAGGGGAATATCCCAGAGGGAGATCTTGAGATCATTGCCGAAGAAGTTTATGAAATGATTTTGGAAAGCCTCAATGAGGAACTTCAGCGTAGGAGGTCAGAATAATGAGTGACAAGAAATTTGAGCGTATCATCATTAAATCACTTGATACAGATGTCTATGTCGAAGCCGATTACAACCCGAAAGAGTTGAGCTTCGAAAAATCGGCTGGCTGGACAGAAGAATCTGGCGGTAAAGGCATGAACTGCCCGAACCTTCAGTTTACGAACGGTAAAGCCATCAAGATGTCAGTCGAACTTCTCTTTGATGCCTATGAAAAGGAAACCAAAGACGTTCGTCCGGCCATTACAAAGCTCATGTCCTTTGTCCATGTCGTTGATAAACTTGAACGTCCTCCTCGTGTCCAGGTCTTTTGGGGTGGCAAAGACGTCCTTTTTAACAACGGCGAATTTAAGGGTGTCGTCGAATCCGTTTCGACGAAATACACCATGTTCACTGCGGACGGTACTCCGTGCCGAGCAACGGCAACGGTGTCTATGACGCAGGCTGAAGCTCTCCCGTTTAACGAAAGTGGCGGCTATGATGGTAGTGCTTATGTAGTTAAAGAGTGGAAGAATCCTTCTGAGATTACTGAGAAGGATATGGAAGCCATTCTCAAGATGGATGCGAATTTCAAAATTGAGAATGCGACATTCCCGCTCAAACTCAACCTGAGTGGTTCAGTCAGCGTGAAAGACGGCAAAGTCAAGACGAACGTTTCGGGTTCGGCCTCTGTTTCGAAAGGCGGCGCGAAAGCCTCCGTTTCGGGCAATGTTTCGGCTTCGAATGGTGGTGTCAAGGCCTCCGCATCGGGTTCGGCGTCGTCCAAAGGCGTAAGCGGCTCGGCGTCTGCCTCAATGAAGCGGTAAGCAATGATTCAGGCGTTCATGCTTGAATCTGTTGAGCTTTGATGCTTTTTCCAGCCTTCATGAGAGGGCTGGAAAACAGTGTCTGGCTCAATGTGGTTTAATTCTCTTCTCCTTTGTTTGGGGGTAAATATGGCAGTAAAAACACCAACTTTTAAGCTTACGCTTGGGGCAGTCGATTTTTCACTCTTGAAGCTGAAAAAATACATTCAGTCGATCGAGGTCGAAATGACGAGTGATGGCCCCAGCACCTTTAAAATTGTTCTCGACGACTGCGATAAGATTTTTTCTGGTGGTGCGGAGTGCGTGATTCGCGAAGGCGATTCCTGCGTCATTTCTCTCGGTTTTATCGAAACTGAAGTCCCCAAAATGATTCAGGGCATTGTGACGGGCGTCAAGGCAAACCGCAAAGAATATTCGCGTATGTACTATGAAATCAGTGGTATGGATGGCCTTCAGGCATTGACCCGTGGTAAAAAACGTCGTTCTTGGGAAAATATCAAGATTTCCGATATTGCCGCGACGATTGCAAATGAGTGTAGTTTACAGCCTGATTGCGAAGATTCGGGTGAAGTACTTCCGTTTGTCGTTCAGAATAACTTGACAGACCTTAAATTCCTCATGGAACAGGCTGCTATGATTGGGTTTGAGGTGAAGGTCGAAGAAAAACGCCTCGTCTTCAAAAAACCTGTCAAAATTGATACTGGCCTCATTTTGACGATGAAGCCTAAAAACAGCTCTAGCTTTGAGCCCAATGAATGCATGCTTCAGCGTTGCAATCTGAATTCGTCAACGATGCAAGTCGTCAATAAGGTTGTCGTTCGTTGGTATGATCCAAAACAGGCGAAAGCAATCATCGCCGAATGTTCAAAAATCGACGACAAAATGGGTGGTAAGGAAACGGCTGCTGAGCGTGCTTCAGCAAACAATCCGGACACGACGATTCAGATCAGCGATACGCCTGTTTACAGCCAGGCTCAAGCTGAAGCCCTTGCTTCCGCTGTCCTCAACAAACGTGCTGATTACTATCTGACTGGTTCTGGTACGTGTGAAGGCAACCCGAAGCTCAAATGTGGCGCTAAAGTTAAAATTGCCAATGTCGGTAAAGAAATGGACGGTGAATATTATATCACCAAAGCCAAACATTCGATGAAAGTCGGCAATGGCCAGGATTATGGTTATTGGACTGAATTTGAAGTTTCGCGAAGCGCACGTTAATTGAACGTCTGCTTCTTCAAAGTATGGCGCACTCTTTGGAGTGCGCTTTTTTGTCATTCTATCCCCGAAAGAGGTTCTATGAACGTTGTATTTATTGGTTTGGGCCGTATGGGCTTTTTGCAGGCGAGGCTTGCGCGTTATTTTGGCGATACGATTCTTGCTGGAATCGACATCGATACGCTCGCAGATAGCGCCTTTGGCGCAAAGTTTATGTGTGCGACATACGATTGTCTCGATGATGCTGCGGATGCGCTTGCCAATGCTGACCTTGTCTGGATAACGGTGACGGATGGTGAGATCGAATCTGTCGCAAAGAATCTTTCGGGGTGGGTGAATGAAAATACGGTCGTCCTGCACACGAGCGGTGCTTTGTCGAGTTCGTATATTCGCCGCTTTCTTCGTGGGCCGGTCGCATCTATGCATCCGTTGGTAGCGTGTCCGCTGCGTTCAGCCACCGACGAAGAATGCGTTTGTCATTATGCGGATGTTTATCACGTGATTGAAGGGGACGAGTTGGCCGTCGCGCTTGCGCAGGGACTCGTGGCACGCGTCGGCGGCAAAATTGCGCAAATTTCATGTGACAAAAAGGTTTATTATCACGCGGCTGCCGTTTTCGCTTCAAATTATCCGATGACGCTCGTCGATATTTCTCAAAAAATGCTCGTCGAATGTGGTTTTGATGAAGCGTCTGCGCGTGAAGCAACGTGTCGTATGCTCGAAGAATCACTTCATTTACTGCGTCAGAAATCGCCCGAATTGGCGCTGACGGGGCCAGTCAAACGTCGTGATGCAGGTACCATTGACAGACATCGCGAAGCCCTTTTGGCCAAGCCTGAATATCTGGCGGTCTATGATGCACTTTTGATGGCTACGAAACGCATGACAGGGTGGATAGAATAAAACGCAAATGGTGCTGTATTTTTTATTGTGTGCAAAAAAACACCTGAACATGCAAAAAAAACCGTAACAAAACCGATTTTGATGGCATAATACATCATGTAGGGCGTTGCGGGGGAAAGCTCCCCCGCAGAGGGGGTAGCGGCGTATTTTCATTTTGTGTAAATATGTTCAAGGAATATATTTACACAAAATGAAAATAGCCGCGCAGGGGGAGACTTCCCCCAAAAAATGCGCCGAAGCGTGGTGAATATGTGGTAAAATGTATGTTTGCCGGGGGGGTATGGAGGTATGTATGTGGAAAGATGAGGAAGTTTCGGCAATTTATGGTCGTGAAGTGGCTCGACAGCAGCGTGTTTTGCGGATGATTCCGAGTGAAAACATCATGTCTGAAGGCGTCCGAGCGGCGCTTGGGGGCGTATTTTGTAACAAATATGCGGAAGGGTATCCTTCGAAGCGGTATTATCAAGGTCAGGAGAATAATGACGCGTTAGAGCGCCTGGCGCAGGCGCGGGCGTGTGCCTTGTTTGGCGCGGAGCATGCGAATGTGCAGAGCTACAGCGGGAGTCCCGCGAATATGGCGGCTTACATGGCTGTGTGTGAGCCTGGCGACCGCATCATGGGGCTTGGATTGAATTCGGGTGGTCATCTGACGCATGGCTGGAAAGTGAATTTTTCGGGCAAACTTTACGAGCCGCATCGTATTGAGGTCGAAGAAGGCACGGAGCGCCTGAATTATGACAAAATTGCCGAGATGGCGCGGGAAGTTAAACCGAAAGTGTTGTTTATCGGAACGACGTCGTATAGCCGCGTGCTTGATTTTAAGCGTTTTCGGGAGATTGCGGACGAAGTGGGTGCGTATCTCGTGACGGATATTGCGCATGTGGCTGGGCTCGTTGTGGCAGGTGCATATCCGAATCCAGTGCCGTATGCGGACATCGTGACGATGACATCGCACAAGACGCTTCGTGGGCCGCGTGGGGGGATGATTTTGTGTCGTGAAAAGCTTGCACAGGCAGTGGATCGCGCTGTTTTCCCCGGTATTCAGGGGGGGCCGCACATGA
The DNA here is from genome assembly GCA_017421975.1 of Pseudomonadota bacterium. Classification (GTDB taxonomy): domain Bacteria; phylum Myxococcota_A; class Bradymonadia; order UBA4248; family UBA4248; genus RGIG464. The sequence continues at coordinate 5,965 of JAFOHE010000333.1, read as the reverse complement.
ATCAGGTCATGGCGCTTGCCGTGGCGCTTGGCGAGGCCGCGCGGCCGTCGTTTCGGGCGTACGGTCAGCAGGTGGTTAAAAATGCGCAGTGTCTTGCAGATCATCTGACGCGTCTGGGACTTCGCATTGTGAGCGGCGGCACGGATTGTCACATGATGGTTGTCGATTTGCGTGCCAAAAATGTCGATGGCAAGACGGCGGCCACGGCACTCGAAAAATCGGGCATCGTTTGCAATTTCAATGCAATTCCTTATGACCCGAATCCACCGCGTCGGCCAAGTGGGATACGCCTTGGAACACCTTGTCTGACGAGCCGCGGTTTTAAGGAAGACGAAATGGCGAAAGTTGCGTCATGGATTGTGCGCATCCTTGATGATCCTGAAAATGCGGAACTTCAAGCCAAAACGGCTTCCGAAATCGAGGCGTTTTTGAAAAATTATCCTGTCAGTCCTGTGATTGATTAGCGCTGGTAGGGGGAAGTGTCCCCCTACGCGGCTATTTTTCAGTAGGGACGTTTGGTACGTCCCTACTGAAAATACGCCGCTACCCCCTCAGCGGGGGCGAATGGCCCCCGCAACGCCCTGGACTTTTCTGCTTCGCTGTGTTTGGCAAATTCGACGAGGCGTTATGTCAACGGGATTGCCTGAAAAAGCGGTCAAACGTCAGAATAAGTAATTTTTCTGAAAAATGATGGGAAAACGCGTTTTGTGGCATCAAATCAAATTGCATCATCAGACATTATCATTTATTTTGATAAGAATGACGGGTGTATTATGCTATCATCTGTGCTTAGCGCATTTTGGGCACTGAGATCAGGATTTTTTCATCATGCCATTCAAGACGGAACGAACAGTTGCGTATTCGTCAAGATGGCGAAAGGGTTGATTCAATGGCAGACAAGGCAGATAAGAATGCTCAGAGCAGCGAAGGCAAATCAGGCGCATTTTCGCCACTTTTTGATGAACTCGAAGGTGTCGTTGATGACGTATTTAGTTTTGACGCACTGATGGGGGCTGAAGAGAAAAAAGAGGATTTGTTTTCGGATAAAAATGACGGTGCGGGTGACCTTTTTAGTCAGACGGACACGTTGTCCGGCTGCCTTGATGCCGTTTTGGCGAATACGCCGGAGGATGTAGATATCAGCCTGGATATTCCATCCATTTCATCCGCCGAGAAGCCGTCTGGGAGTGGGTTGTTTGATAACTTTTTGTCAGGCAATAAGGATAAGGCGGAGAGCGAGCTTTTTGATTTTGATGGTCAGGAACTGACAGTTGTCGACGTCGAAGATGATATGTCTGTCAAGTCGTCGGATTTGGAAGTTCTGGATGCTTCCATGATGTTGTCGGTGGAGAATGATAAGCCGGACACGGCGACGCCGAACAAGATTCTTGAAGCAGTGCGCGTGGCCGAGACTTCGCTTGGTTCAAATCTGAGTGCGGACAGAACGCTTCAATGTAATGTATCTGCGCTTGAACTTCTTGGAAAGTTTTCTGACGATGAAGATGCAGGCAAAACCGGAACGGAAACCGCATCTGCTGCATCTGCTGCATCTGCAGATGAAATATCGGCAGCTGTTCTTGAAGCACTTGGTGTGAAAGGTGATAAAGCGGATTCGTCATCATCTGCTGGTGATGCGGACTCTGCTGGTGATGCGGATAAGAAAGATGCGCGCTCAGCAGTGCCTTATGAAGCTTCGCTTCAAAAGCTTGGTATCGTCGATGACAGTGCGAATGCGACGATGCGTGTGTCGCTTGATTCTTTGGTGGATGCGACAAAGCACGACGATGAGAATGAATCGGGAGATGAAACGCACGTCGTCGATGAAAATGAGACGTTAGGACGTGTCGAGGCTTCAAGTGAAACATCGGAAGATAAAGACGGCGATAGTGACGAAACGGTCGTTGCAAAACGGGAAACGGAAGCGCAGGACGACAAAAAGACGGATGATGCGTCAGAAATAAAGACGGATGATGCGTCAGAAATAAAGACGGATGATGCGTCAGAAATGACGACGGATGTTTCGGCCTGCATCGAAGATGCGGAAGCCGTGGCACCGGTTCAGTTAAGTGAACGCGCCAGAATGGGTCAATTTTACCCGACAGAAGAGGTGCGTGAGGCTGAAACAGAGGTAAAACCGCGTGTCGAATATGACGATGCTTTGTGTGAAGCCGTTGAAGATCCCGATATCCATAAGGAAGCCGTCAAACGCAATATGGTCAGGGCGATTGTTGCTCTTGCGATACTTTGTACACTCGGTATCATCGCACTTGTGGGTTATGAGGTGTTGACGCGCCAGGCGGATGCTTATGTCACGGCTCAGAAATATGGTTTTGTCTCGCAGAATGTGCACTGGCTTGCTTTTGCATCGTCGCGTGACGGACGCTGGACAGCAGTCTGCAACAACGCGCGTGGCGCTGTTTTTCGAGAGGACAAACTCGTTTCTACTTTCTATCCACACAATGGATGCCAGGCGATTCAGATCAACGATACCGGCGACACCGTGTACTATGTCGGGACGAATGGTTATCTTTCCAAATTCTCATTGTCGAATGACATGGGGTTTGCGGAAAACTCGGTGGGTGTTTTTGACGGCCTTGCGGGCAGTGTTTTTTCTGTGAATGCCGCATCACTGACGTACGTGCGTGAAGATGCGAATGGTCTTTCGGTCGTTACGCATACCTCACAGAATGATAATGTGTCACCGCTTCCTTCGGATGCAATCGTTTGTGTTGGTAGTCATGGTGACCGCCTTGCCTATTTGAGTGGCCTTGAGATGAACATCGTCAAACCAGGGGAGCCGGCGATCAAGGCGAGTCTGGATGATGCCAAACTGGCTTGTCCGCGAAAGCTTGCCGTTGCCTGTGCGTATGATGGTGATGATCGATGGAGTGTCGTATGCCGCAGCGCATACGTCATGGGTCGTGGTAATCAGGTGATGGCGCGTGATCAGTATCACTTTGAGAGCGTTTTTACGGGTGTTGATGATGTTTCGATTCATCGTCATGCGGAAGGCACTGAGATCGTGTTGCCGCAAAAATGGATCAGCATCAAAGAGAATGCCGAGGTCAGCGAGGTTGAGCTTTCACGACCTCTGAGAATGCCGATGATGTTTGTGAAACGCGATACAGAGCTTGATCCGTTGGTCGGTATTGATGCCGGAAAGCTTGCGACGATATCGCGCAGCGGCGTAGTTTCAGAGGCACCGGAAGCGGATCCGCGTCTTGTGGCGGCAGGCTTTATCAATGAGAACAAAAAGGTTCTCAATGTCTGGAATGATCAGATTCTCGATGAAAATGACGTGATGCAGGAGAGTTACCTTGTCTCATGGAATCTTGATACAGCATCGCTTGAAAATCAGATGGGCGTCGATGGCCGCGTTTTGGGCATCAATATCTCACAGTCTGGACGCATGGGCTATGTCGTTACGCAGAAGGACGGCTTGAAACTGACATGGATTAACTGGGATAAGTTCAGCAAAATCGGTGTTCTTGATCTGGACGAAGAAATTGTGGATACCATCTGGTCGTCCGATTCTCAGCATGTCATTATGACGCTTGAATCAGGTCAGACTGGTATATGGGAAAAGCGCGATCAGGCAATGGTTAATTCGGTTCCGTTTGCATCGAACGCGTCGTATGCTTTCCACTCGAATGAAATTGTGTGGGAACTGAATTTTGAGGAAGCCTCTGAACCGCGCGTTCGTTTGTTGCGTTTGAAAGATGGTCAGTATAGCGTTGATTTTGAGAAGGTTGAGAACGTTCTTCGCGGCCGAAAAGTGAACCATGTGACGACGAATCCTTATGCGCGATATGTGCTTTTCTGGGGTGAAGCTGGTATTTGGCGTTATGATGCTCAGTCCGATGTCGTTGCTCAGATCGTCAATGAACCGGTGACATGGTTGAGTTTGAGTCATGGCGGTGCCTTGGCTGCAACGAATCTCGGTGTTGTTGATCTTGCCACAAAGGATATTCGCAAAACGATTTATGCCAATGATTCGGAACCGTTGCTTTGGTCTGGTGACGATAAATATCTTGAAACGTCTGATGGCGTGACGTTTTATGCGATCGATGGTCGCCAGAATTACACATTGAATCCGCGTGCGATTGACAGCGTTCGTTTTATTGGCGAAGGTGGTGGGATCAATTTGAATGCGCTTAGGACAGTCAGTGTCCGTGATGATGTTGCGACGATTGAGGACATTGGTATGGGGACGACGTCGGTACTCGCAGCGATTTCGGGCTATGAATCGGAAGCCTGGTGCTGGATGACTCCGGAAGGTAAGGCTCAGGGTAAAGACCGCGTTTGTCAGCCGCTCCAAAAATATGCATTGGAGCAGATGGCGGCCAACGTAGAACCGACGAATGATGCTGTGTTGGCATCGACGTCTTTTGTTTCAAATGTCGATTCTATCGTGCGCAATCCCGTGCCCGTTGTGAATTTTGTCGATACGGTTAAGCTCAAAATCCAGGCTGTTCCGGCCGATGCACAGGTGCTTTTTGGTGTGTCTGAAGGTGATCGACCTGCAGAACTTGTTCCTGAAGGGGAGTCTCCATTCTTTGATCTGCCGTTTGAGGCGACGTTGAAGACGTCAGATCGCGGTTTTGCAGCGGTTTTCTTTAAACCTGGTTTTGTCATGCGCACAGTTCAGTTCAATGCAAAGGCAGCAGAAAAACATATTAAAGCTGTTCTTTTGAACGAGGCGTATAAAGACATAACGGTTGTCCGTCATGGTTCGGATGAAGCGCTTTCAGAAGATACGTCGATTGCCATTGCGAATTTCGTTGGTGATAACCGAGAAGCGTTGTCTGCTTGCCTTGAAGCATCAGAGGGCACGCGTTTCCTCATGGTGGAAGTCAACGAGAAATGTAGGATTGAGCCGTCCGCTGAAATGTCAGAAGGCGAATGTCTCGCCGCTGCCTTCGAAAATATTGTTCAGCCGGAGAGCTGTGAAGCAGCTTATGGCCTTGAAGACAGTGCTTTCGAAAGATTCGATATCGTTTTTCCGTAGGTCGATATGGGAACTCAGCCTCAATTCGTCGTCTGCTATTCGCTTGGAACCGGCGCCGGGTTTGATACTCAGCTTGCCGGTTTCAGCCGACAGATCTGTGAAGATCTTGCAGAGTGCCTTGCACTGAATGAAGCGTTTATTGCCATTCCTCAGATGATTCTCGTTCGGGAAGCCGAAGAACTGAAATACGATGTGGCGCGTAATGCTGGTGCATTTGCTGTATTTTATTCGCTTCCTGAAACGCGTTGGATTATTGATGCAACGCGCTCATTGGGTGGGGATATTGCATTAACAGGCCGACTTCTTGATGATGACAGCGGTATGTTTTTGAGCATCAACATGATTGATGTTAGAAAAAATGTCCTCTTGTTCTGCGGTTGCGAATCCATGACACGTGAGACACTCCATGAAGCTGTGGCGCGTCTTGCAAGCCGTGTTTTGTCACATTTTACAGATCGTTCGGCGGAATCTTGGTTGGCCGATGTCTGGCAGATGATTGGAACCCATGCTTTTGCCGCATATACGAATTGGATGGGGCTTCGTGAGGTTGAACGTCGCGCTCAAAGGGAGGGTTTGCCTGTTCCGGTAGACCGTTTGATAGAACATGCTTGTTATGCCCTCGGTGCGGATGCACGTTTTGGCCGTGCTTCTGAAAAATTATGCGAAGTGCTGGCGCATGAAGTTAAAACGTCAACATGTGAACTCGTCGTGCGTTCGCTAGCCAATATCGCTCATTTGAATCCATCAAGCGCCTTGGCTTATGCTCAGTGCCTCGTTCGTGTTGGGCGCAAAGAGGATGCAGTTACTTTTTTGACGTTAGCCATTTCGAAGTTTCCAGAAGAACCACTGTTTGTCCTCATGCGTGCCTGCCTGACACAAGATGAAAAATCAGCCAAAGCCGATTTTAATATGGCAAAAACGTCCTTAGGTGAACAGTTTGAGAGACTCAAAAAGGCC
>JAFOHE010000332.1 GCA_017421975.1 Pseudomonadota bacterium | reverse complement strand
TTGGAGCGGGCATGCGGTCTTTTCCCAGATTGCGTAATCCTCGTCTCGCGTGACCTGAATATCGCCAGCACCCTGTGCGATAAAAAATGGAATTTTGACCTGAGGAACGAGTGAAATATCCTGATAAGGTTTAAGGGAACGCCAGTATTTGAGCGGTGCCATAAAAAGGATTTTGTCCTCCGGCATATCTTCGGGGAGTGCCGAAGCAATCGCGAGTTCTTCAAGCATAGGCTTCGCCTGTTGCTCTATTTTTTCATACTCCTCTTGTGAAAGCGTCGCCTTGGCATCCGCAAGCTGATCGTGGATTTGCTGTGTGGCAATCACGGCCAGGGGGCGCATGGAACCAGCGATTGAAATGACACCGTCCAAATTCGGATATTTGACGGCGATGGCGGGAATGAGGCAGCCGCCGAGGCTGTGCCCGAGCACAAATGTTTTATGAAAACGTGGATCGGCAGAGACGAGGTCGAGTGCTGCCTTGAGGTCGTCCATATATTCTGTTTCGATGGTCGGATCGACTTTTTTGCCATGTGTCAGTGTGCGTTTGTCGAAACGGAGCGAGGCGATACCGCGTAAGGCAAGTCCAGCAGCGATATCTCGGAAGGGTTTGTTTGGACCAAGGGTTTCGTCTTTGTCATTCGGTCCTGAACCGCTCAAAAAAATGACGACTGGCACGGGATCTTTCGATTTGGGAAGCGTCAGCACGGCATTAAGCGGAAACTCGGGATTCGCTGCAAAACTGAGTGTCTCTTCTGTGTAATGTTCGTATTCGCTCGTCCTGACAAGTCCGTGGATCGATTCTTTTTGCACGTTGGGGACGACTTGTGTTTTGAATTTTTGCACGCGAGCCTCCTGGTTGTAGTGCAACATCAAGATAAGCGATCCCTTTTCATAGCGCGTAAAATGTGTGACGATGGTTTCAGTGCCCTTCTTTTCGCCTTTGCGCGAGATGAGGGTCACGAGGTTTCCCAATGCACTGAATGTGATGTCGTGGAGATCGTTGAGTTGGGTATCCGTTGTGTTTTGTGCGAGTTCGTCAGAAAACTGCTTTCGCAATTGGCTCCAATCTTTGGCACGGAAATCCTTTGAGAAGCGTTCAGCATCAAAGATGCAGTCATAATTGCACTTGGCCCATTTTGTGTTGTCATCATACACGGGAAATTGCATAGCCGTCATGTAACCTTTTTTATCAAAAGTGAACAAGGCAAGCAGGACTTTATTTTGGAAGCGCGTAATGACTTCGGCTGAGACATTGTGTTGCTGCACGAGAACATCGGAAGCGATGGTTTCGATATAGGCACCGGAAGGTGAAATATAATCACTCCAAGCTTTTTGGAGAACGTCGTTTGTCAGATGTTTTCTGAGTTCTGGTTGAAAGAGTTCGCGGTAATCGTTCCACTTTTGGAATCGAAAGAGCGATACGGCACGCTCGGCTTTTTTGAGACAATCATCGGGCAAAGTGCCCAGATCACTGTCAAGCATACTCTGCTCGACAGAAGTGGCAGAGACTGTTTCGGGTTTTGGGGCACAGCCTGTGAGAGACATCATAAAAAGACATGAAAGCAAAAGAATGTGGCGCATCGTCATACTCAAACTCGTGGAAAGATGGAAATAGGTGGCTGGATAATGATTGCATCAAAGGCGACACGACATGGCAGCCTGAATACAAATAGACCAAATAGCAGGCGTCTATATCACAATCTTCCAAATTCGTCTTAAGATAAGCGTTTCAATGTGTAAAAACAGAAATGACTTAGGTTCACCACGGCGACGCGCCATTCTCTTTGGCGAAACGTTTGATCGTTTGCCACTTTGGAATTTTTTCGCAAGCATCACCTTGCAAGTGGTGAATGGCATTTTCCCACGCCCCCAAATGGCGAAATCGTTCATGTCACGATGTATGCGAAGCGTATAGGTATTTGATGAGCATTGTTTTGGAACGCATAACCCTGGCGTTGTAATATGGGGGACGAAGGCAAAAAACGCATGCGTGTTCAAAAAATGCTTGTTGCATGGTTTTGTTACACCATGATCTCTTAATAGAGGAATGTGTTGCGTGTATGAAATTGTAGTCAGAGAATTGAATTGAATCGAATAAAGGGTTATATAGCGTTATGGTATGACTTTATTTTATTCACTGATGATAACTGGAGAAAAAATGAGTCTGTTAAGAAAAATAGCCTGCCTTACGATGATAGGGATGATGATGTTTGGCTTGCCGGCTTATGCGGAAGTGCAATGTCCGGAACATGCAGAGACATTTGAGAATCCGTCGGATGGTTCGGTATTGTGTGTCGTTTTGGAAGGGGAGGACGCCGGTGTCATCGTGGCGCCGATTGTGACGGATGATAGCGTCGAGCCAGGGCAGGCACTTGATGATGATGCTTCGTATTCTGAAGTGCTTGCGCAGCAGGACAGTGATGGATCAGCGACGGTTTATCTGGATGAGACGTTCGATCCTTATGAGTATGACCGTGCCCTGGATATAATCTTGGATTATGAACTTAACGAGCGGATCTTGTCAGGTGGATTTTCGCTTGATGGCGGTATTGGTTATGCTATTCCGTCGGCAGTGGCGTTTAGGATTTCCGCGAGCTACTCGTTCGAAGCGACTGAGTCCGATACGGGATTTAGTTTGTTTGCAGATTTATATGCCACGATCGGTTATCCTTCGTATTTGGGTGCTTTTGTCGTACCGTCATTTTATATTGTTGGCAACCAAATAAAATTAACATTTGGGTGGGGAGCAGGCGTCTTATATTACTTTAACGCATCAACTGCAGATGAAGTGAATCCAGATAATAAAAAGACATTTTTTGCTTTTAAGCCGACGGTGAGATTTGACTGGTTTTTTGTTCCGCAAGCTTATTTTGGTGTTGGCATTGAGTTTCCGTTGAGCGTCGAACTGCTTTCAAAGGATGATCAATTCCATCCGCATTTTAATTTATTCGTTCATGGCGGATCCATGTTTTAATATTTAACGTTGAGCGGGATCATACAATGAAAGATATCAAATATATTATTTTGGGAGTCCTCGGTTTTGCGATGATGCATAGCGCGGCGTATGCAGAAAACGCGTGTCCGGAAGGTACCATTGCTTATCGGCAAGTGAAGACAGGGCATATTGTTTGTTTTCAAACGGAGAATGTGTCGGTTGCTGAAGCACCTGCGAATGAAGCGGGATTCGCTGACACCCAACAGACAGGGGTACATGTCGAGGCGGATTCAGACGCATCAATGGATGCAAAGGCTGGCGACGGCTTCGCCGGTGCGAAGGACGAAAGCCAGATGGAAGCCGTGGCGGACGCAAGCGAAAACGATTTGGAAGCTTCTCCTGTTCAACCTCAGGATGCACCAGAAGAAGCCCTTTTTTCTATTCCCGAACATCGACCTGAAGTCAAACAAATCTTAATGGCGAGGGCGATTCAGGCGATGGCGGATGAGGAGATACAAAACATCGCTCAGTCCATTCTGGACGGGGGATGGGAATTGGAGTTCGGTTTTGGTTTGGGCAAAGGAAATGGTTTTGCCTACGGTTTTCGCTTTGCTGGCGGCTATGTTTTTTCGAGTTCTACATCCATCAATTTTGGTCTTTTGGCAGAGGGCGCATTTCAGTTTGAATGGAGCAGTCTTGTCAGTGCTTATGCCACGTTGACGCCAACGATAGGTTTGATTGGTGACAGTTTTTATCTCAAAATCGGTTTAGGCTTTGGTTTTATGGATGCCGTGATTCCCCAAGTTTCATATTACGCTGTGGTTGAAGATGGTAATTATAAATTAAAGTCGAGGGAGAAAAACCGCAATGTTGTGAGTTTTGCAGTCAAACCTGCGATACATACTCAACATTTTTTGACGGAACATG